>JADLBV010000048.1 GCA_020847545.1 Phycisphaerales bacterium | reverse complement strand
TTGGTGTTGTGAGACGACCACATCATCCAGGAGGCCTTGGCTTGCGCCAACCACCGCGCAACTGCTTTTTACTCAAAGATTTACAGGCGAGACGAAAATCGCCGACGCTAGATTTAGTGCCATTAGGACTACATCAAGAATCGTATGGGTCGAAATCAGGATTGATCCAACAAAAATGTAGGGTCTGCACCTGTGCGGACCATTTGAGTATACCTCGCCCCATTTCAATTCAATGGCCCGCACAGGTGCGGACCCCGCTGATTCAATCAAAAATCAAATGTGCCACCGAGACACGGAAAACGCGGCTCGACTTAACTCGCCGAAGTCAGAGAAAAACAAGAATTTCTCTGTGCTCTCCGTGTCTCGGTGGCAACATTGTATTTGATTCAATCGGGGCGACAGGATTTGAACCTGCGACCTCGTGGTCCCAAACCACGCGCTCTGCCAAACTGAGCTACGCCCCGGTTGCGGGCATCTTAACAATCCATCGGCACGTTGGCGATGGTGGGAGGATGAATTCCTTTTGCCTTCCGGGCGGTTGTCGGGTCAAATGTCGTCCATGCGTCTGTTTTTCGTCACCAAACCACAAAAGGCCGGCGTGCGGGCCGCCCTTGATCGGGCGATTGCCCAGCTTCGCGGCCGGGCAGAGGTCGTCGGCATTGAAGACCAGCCGGGCGCCCCGCTTGATCAGCTACAGGCGGATGCGATCATCGTTTTGGGGGGCGATGGGACACTGTTATCCGTTGCCCGACGGCTGGCGGATCGGCCGATCCCATTGATGGGGGTTAATTTTGGCCGATTGGGCTTTTTGGCCAGTTTCACGCCCGATGAGATGCCCGATCAACTGGAATCGCTGCTTGCAGGCCGGCTGCCGATTCGACCCCGGTTGATGTTGCAGGCCTCGGTGGTGGGGGCGGATGCCACGTCCAATTGTTACGACCCGGCCGAAGTGGCCGCCCACAGGCGGTTTGTCGCCACGGCGCTGAATGATGCCGTCATTACCGCCGGGCCTCCCTTTCGCATGATCGAACTGGGTGTCGCCAGCGGCGATGAGCCGGGGGTGCGGTTTCATGGCGATGGGGTGATCGTCTCAACCCCCAGCGGATCGACCGCCTACAACGCCTCGGCCGGCGGGCCGATCGTCAATCCGGATGTCGATTGTTTGTGCATCACGCCGCTGTGCCCCCACAGTCTTTCGTTTCGGCCGGTGGTGGTCTCTCCCGCCAGTACGATCTATCTCACGGCCGTCCGCGTGAACGAAGGAACCACCCTCTTTTGCGATGGCCAGGAGAGCACCCGTCTGCACGCGGATGACACCATCATCATCCGCCGCAGCGACCACGATGTGCTGCTGTATGAAAACCCCGAATCCCGCCAATGGCGCAGCCTGGCCGAAAAACTCCATTGGGCGGTTGGCCCGCGCTACAACCATGTCCACGACCACGACTAACAAAATCAACCCTCCCCCGCCCGCACAGGTCCGAATCAAAGTGGTCCCGGGCGCCCGACAGGATCAGATCGTGGGATGGCTGGGGGATGTGATCAAAATTCGCACCAGCGCGCCACCCGAAGGGGGAAAGGCCAATGATCGGGTCATTCAATTGGTCGCGGCCGCCCTGATGATCCCGCGAACTCACATCAAACTGCTTCGCGGCCATGCAAATCCGAATAAAGTTCTCCAGATTGACACTTTATCCCAGACTGAAGTGGATAAAAGGGTGGAATCGATCATTTAACCCTCCCGGTTGTTCGCACTCTGGCGTTATATTGGCGGTGGAGAGTCCGCCAGCGAAGGGAGCAAATTATGTTTCGGCATCTGTTTTTGGCCGGGTTGTTGATGGCCGCGTCGGCCGCTTCCGCACAGATCATCTATCAGCCGGTGCAATACCAATACGATGCGTTTTATTATGGCGGGGATGATCCGGCCATGTTTGCCAAGGCACACCGCGATTCCTGCGCGCAATACATCTCCACGCTGCATCGGCCGGTCGATAACGTGCCGTTGCGTGTCTACAGCGATTGCCTGCCATGGGCCAATGCCGCGATTTATGGCATGACCCCAAATGATGCCTACAACCAGGCTTACGGTTCGGTTCCCCGTTATTTCCGAAAGGCGGACCTGCTTTTTTCGGCCCGATGGGTTCAAGGCGCATTGGTGGTGCCGGTTCGCGCGCCGGCCGTGCCGCGCATCGAAATCAAGCCGTTTCATCGTCAGACCCCCTCCACGCAACCGACGGCCAGGCCATTGTTGATCATTCCACGCGATGCGCTGGAACGCCCGACGCCGCCGATTCAGATGGTCCGCGCCGACCGGCGCTGAGGGGTGTTGGTCGGATGGACCATGACGGCATCTTTACACCGCGCCCCTGTTTGCGGATGATCCATCCCCATGCCTTCATTGCTGATTCAAAACGGGACCGTGCTGGATCCTTCGCGTGATCTGGAGCAGCGGATGGACCTGCTGGTTCGCGATGGCAAGATCGTCGCCACAGGACAGAACCTCGGCAAGGCCGATCAGGTCATCGACGCCGCCGGATGTTATGTCACGCCCGGGTTGATCGACATTCACGTTCATTTTCGCGAACCGGGCGATGAGGAGGAGGAGACCATCGCCTCAGGTTCGGCCGCCGCGGTGGCGGGGGGGTTCACCACCGTCTGCTGCATGCCCAACACCAAGCCCGCGCTGGACAACGAGGCGCAGGTGGAGTTTGTGCTGCGCGAATCGGAACGGGTGGGTCTGGCCAATGTCTATCCCGTCGGCGCCATCACCAAGGGGCGAGCCGGCAGGGAACTGGCCGAGATCGGCTCGATGCATGATCGCGGCGCGATCGCCATCAGCGATGATGGGGTGGGGGTGGCGGATGCTTCGGTCATGCGAAAGGCTCTGCAATACGCCAAAATGTTCGACACCGTCCTGATGCAACATTGCGAGGAGCCAACCCTCAGCGGCGGGGCGATGCACGCGGGGACCGTCTCGACGATTCTTGGGATGCCTTCCATCCCGGCCGAGGCCGAACAATTGATGATCGCCCGTGACCTGCTGCTCAACCGCACCATCGGCTGTCGATATCACATCCAGCACATCAGCACGGCCGGCAGTGTCGAACTGGTCCGTCAGGCCAAAAAACTTGGCCAAAACGTGACGGCCGAGGCGTCGCCCCATCATCTGCTCTTAACCGATGAATCCTGCCGGACTTTTGACACCAATTACAAGATGAATCCGCCGTTGCGAGCGGCCGCGGATATAAAAGCCTGTATCGAAGGGGTGCGTGATGGAACCATCGATTGCCTGGCTACCGATCACGCCCCGCATCTTCCGGAGGAGAAGGAGCTGGAATTTCAGTTTGCCCCGTTCGGCATCATCGGCCTGGAATGCGCACTGTCGTTATATGTCAAAGCGTTGATTGAAGGGGGACATATCAACTGGATGCGGCTGATTGATTTAATGAGTACGCGCCCGGCCAAAATCGTTCAACTCGACAAGGGGACACTGCGCGATGGCGCGGATGCGGACATCACAATCATCGACCCAAAAATCAAATGGACAATTGATGTGGAGCAATTTGCCGGCAAAAGCCGCAATTGCCCGTTCCAAGGCCAACAGGTTGTCGCCAGGGCAGTGGCCACAATCGTCGGCGGGGTAGTGAAATGGCAACTAGCCCGCAAATAACATGACTTTATCCTTTTTGTTCCCCCGGAAATTCATTCAACAAGGTGTTCAGAATCTCCTGTGGATTCTGCATGGTGGGTGACCCGAAAAACGCATCGAAGCTGGCGCCGATCTTGAATCGCCCTTGTTCAGCCGGCCGGCAATGCCGCACCGTGTAAAGCACCAGCAGTGTTCCCTCGCGATTCAATGTGGCGATGAACTGTGATCCCACTTCCATCGGATCGGCCGTCAACAATCCCAATCCATGCGCGGAACAGTCAAGCAGTTCCACCTCTTTGGAGGGATGATTGTCCGACTTATCGGTTGAGACAATTTTTATCTTCCTGATACAGGAAAACCGTCGTTCGCAGCGATGTTCCGCCGCGCTCGACGATGAGTGATGATTGAATTTCAAATCACCTTGCGAATGGTCTGGGGTTTGATGTGACATGATCCGTTTGATCGTCTCTCGCCGACGACCCCTTTGTAAAAGAATGGATGCTTGCCAAGTACATCTCGAAGCACTGTATTCTATATCGACCAATACCACGAAATTCTTTTGGAGCGGCGCAGAATTGCCCTGATACCAAAGAAATCCTCCGGCATTTCGATGAAAATGTGTGAATTCGCCAGGATTTACAGATATTTGCGGAAAAAATCGACTGACTTGTTGGCACCCCACGCATGGCCACCCTGAAACAGGTCCAGTTGCAGCCGATCCGATACACCGGCCGCCGCGTAGATTTTTTCCACCTCGCGGTAGCAGCTCATGGCGTCGTCAACCAGGAAACATTCATCGGAGGCGCCGATCTCGATCAGCAGTGGTCGTGGGGCGATCAGGCCGTGAAGATCCGGCACATCGCACAGGTCATACAATCCCGGCGTCATCTGGCTGCCGCAATAGTTGGCTCGGCGAATCGCAAATTGTTCAAACCGGTCGCTGTAACAGATGATGTCGGAGGCCTTGATGCGTTCATCGCAGATGCTCATCCAGGTCGTCATGGCCCCGCCAAAACTCAATCCCATGACGCCGATGCGGTTTGGATCAACAAAGGGCTGATCGCACAGATAATCCAGCGTCCGCTGGCCATCGTTGACATTCATTCCCAGCAGGGTCATGCCGAACATCGTCGCGTTGAGGAAATGAAGATTGCACTGATCACGGCCATGGGCAATGTCGTGCCAATGAGGAGCACGTCGGTCGTCGCGCTCGCCGAATCCACGCCAGTCGATGGCGATGGTGACAAACCCCGTCTTGGCCATCTGAAGCCCGTAGTCATAGTTCAGATCACGGCCATAGGCCAAGGCATCCGATGCGCAGGCCTGACCCATCACCGATTCCTTGCCCCATTTTCCATGCCCATGACAACACAAAATGGCCGGCAGCCGGCCGGCGGCGTTTTTCGGGCGGAACAGATACCCCGTGGCGGACAATCCTTCTTCCACATCAATGACAAACCGCTGCTTGATCAGCCCATCCCCTTCCCATTCCATCAATACCTGCGGATTCAACGGCACGCGCTGGGGCATTTTCAGCAACGAAGCCCTGGCCGCCTCCATCAATTTTCCCTGCCATGATTTCCAGTCCGTGTTCCCCTTGGCCCCAAACCGAAATCGCGGCACATGCCGTTTATTCAGACCGTTGAAATATTGATTGACCGAAAGATTGCGTGACATGAGTGATCCAAAGTTAATGGTTCGACCGTCCATCGAAAGGATGGATCAAAATATATGGTCAATGAGCATATCGACTGGTGACAATATTTCCATTGTCCATGCTGTTTATTCAGTAGGATCCAAAGATGCGAAAAATAATTTCAATATTTTTCTTGACAAACCATTTTTATCGGCCATAATTCAACCGCTTGAACTAATGGTTCATGCGATTGAACTGTCCGGTCTCTTCCATGGGAGATTCTCCTCGTGCGGGTGACGTTAAAGGACATCGCGGCCAAGGTGGGGGTTGATCCGTCGGCGGTCTCGCTGGCGCTCAATGACCGGACGGCCGGCAAATTGTCGCCCCAGCGGGTTCGTGAAATTCGCACCGTGGCGGCACAGATCGGGTATCGCCCAAACCTCTCGGCAACTCATTTGGCTCGTGGCATGACACAGTGCATTGGTGTCGTCTTAAGCTATCTCGACTGTTACCCCCATAACTATTATTTCAATCTGATCAGTGAGGCGTGTGATCAGGCGGGGTATCACGCCGTGCCGCTGGCGGTGGGGCGGCGGTCGTTGTTTGAGGACTCCACGTTGAATCTGGGACGGGTGCATGTGGATGGGATGATCGTGCTGGATCATTGGCCGGCCGACGATGGAGCCGATCTGGCGGGCCGACTGGCCGGGTATCCGCTGGTGGGGCGGATGACCGATCCGACGTTGCCCAAGCCCAATTTTCCCTGCGTCATGGTCGATTATTACGGCGGGATCGTCGAATTATTGCGGCATGTGATTCAACGGGGATGGCGAAAGTTCATGTTTATCGCTGAGGATGATCCCGCCCGGCCACAATTTCGCAATCACGGCCGACTTTTGGCGGATCATGAGGAGCGTGCGATCCGCGATACTTCCAAGGCGATGGGCCTGCCGATTGATTATGAAAATTCAATGATCCGCACATCCGAACGCGGGGCCAAGGCACGCTATGACGCGATGATGGCGTATTTGTCCAAAAATCGGCTGGAGAATGGGGTCTGCCTGGTTCAGGATGGCGCCGACGGCATCAGCGGAACCTACGCGGCGCTTGTGCGGATGGGATACACGGTGGGGAAGGATGTCACGGTGGCGGCGATGGGAGCGGTTCCAGGGTGGGAACACGTTGATCCGCTGCCGACGTTTACCTGCGAGCGTTTTCAGGAGATTTCCCGGCTGATGGTGGAATTAGCGCTGGATGGCATTGAACAAAAACGCCGGTTTTCCCGGCAGGCGCAGTTCAATTATGCCGCCACATTGCATGATTACGGGGCGATCACGGAGATTTCATCCAAATAAACACCTTTTCCGTGCCGTGTGGCACGGGAGTTTTCATGTTCTGTTCTCTCATTTCGGAGGTTCTCATGCGGAATCGGAATAGTCTTCTTGCGGCGGCTGTGGTGGCGGGACTGGGTCTGGCGGGTTCGGCGATGGCGGCCACGCTGGATGGGACGCTGGATTCGAGTCTGTTTACATCAAAATATGAAGGGGATGTGCTTCCGCAGAATGCGGGGTTGGGATTTACGTTGACGGACCCCAATGGGGTGTATGGCACGGCCTCTGATCCTGCTTCGCTTGGAAGCGGCAATGGCGTCAATTATTTGACCATCAATACGGATACCAATACCACCGTGGTGGCCAATCAATACGGCGACGTTTATCATTACTCCGTCGGAGGAGCGTCTTCGAGCTGGACCCCCAATTTTCTGGGTGGATTCACGATTGAAATGCGCGCAATTGTCCATCCCAGCAACAGCGCAACATATGGTGCCGGCTTACAGGGTCAGGATGTAAACTCCACCGGGTTGTTCCAGTTTTTTTATAATAAAATAATCGTTGAGCTCGGCACCATCTCAGGAATGGACAACAGCGATACCTGGCATACGTTCCGCATTGCTTCATATTCACCAAATGATTCCAGCACTGGGCAAATCTATCAGTTGTGGCGCGATGGGGTGGATCTTGGAAGCATTGCACAAAATACATCTTTTCCCAATCCACCAAAGCTCTATATAGGTGATTTCATTTCCGGCTCTGCGGAGGTGAATTTAGATGTTGATTATCTCCGCTGGACCACCGATGGCGCCTTTGCGCCCGCCCCGGTACCCGAGCCCTCCACGACCATGGGACTGCTGCTGGCCGGGTCGGGCATGATGCTTCGTCGGCGCAAAGGATTTGTACGGCAGGATTAAGGGTTCTGTGATAAGTCGGCCCATCGGCGCGACAGCGCCGATGGGCCTATAATGGAGAATGATCATGAACAAATCGACTGGCTCTTGTCGTCCTTGTTTGCATCATGGTTTCACCTTGGTGGAACTGCTTGTGGTCATAGGGATTATAGCGATATTGATCTCGATCCTGATGCCGTCGTTGACACGGGCTCGTCAATCGGCACAGGCGGTCTCCTGTTCCAGCAATCTTCGCCAGATCGGCCTGGCGTTTCAGATGTATGCGCAGGCCAATCATGGGATGTTGACTTCGCTGGGACCGGATACCAGCTACATTCTCTGGCCATCGTTGATACATCCTTACCTGAATCGCTCCACCGGTCAGGAGCCGGGACGCGATTACATGCGCTGCGAGGTGATGCTACGCGGGACGGGTGATTATCCGGGCAATGTGCTCAACACCTATGGCGCGAACTATTGCCGAGTCATTTCTTATGACCTGGCGGATGGTTCCAAACCTTGGTGGGCGCCGGGCACAAAGAAGCTGACCAAACTGAAGGCGGATACGTTTTTGGCAACTGATGCGGTCGGCTCGCTGGTTTATACGCCTGAGGTCTGGACATTCAATTCCGACTTTGACGGAGATGGGGTCAATGACACCAATGCTTCTCTCGGATGGGAGGCGAAATACAACCGGGTCGATCCGCGTCATCCGGGGAAAACAGCCAATTTCCTCTTTGCCGACGGTCATGTCGTCGCCGTTCCGGTTACGGAATGGGAAAACAACACCAACAACATCTGGAATTCCGGGAAATAGTCCAAAAACAATTTACGAGAAACATCATATATGAAGTACGCTGCAATCACATTATTGATGGCGATAGGGATGGTCTTGACAGGTTTGGAAGGCAATTGGGCTTGTGCCGACCCGATCAAGGTTCTTCGCGCCGACAATGTTTACGCCAAAGGAACGGCCGAATGTCCTGATGCAGTGGTGGCGGCCAACGGAGACATTATCGTTGTCTTTGCCAACCACGGCGACGTTCAGCCGGGGGCCGAATCGCTCTTTATTCGCTCATCGGATGGTGGAAAGACCTGGTCGGATGTGTATCTGAAGATCGGCGCGGACGATCCAAGTGAGACTGGGACCGCCGTCTACGATTTCCTGTTGTTGGACAATGGCAACATCCTGGCCGCGCGAACGGATATCTATATGCCAGGAGGAGATCTTCATAAACACCAGACCAGCAGGCTGGACATCCTGCAAAGCACCGACAACGGCAAGACCTTTAACAAGCTCAGTTCGGTCCGTTATCCCAAGGGCGAACTGGCCGCCCCATACGGGCCGATGGTGAAGTTGGCGGATGGGTCGATCATCATGCCGGGGTTCATCCAGAATGTCGGCAATGGATACTGGCAAAGCCGCGATCAGGGCAAAAGCTGGAGCGATTTCCGCGTTGTCTGGCAGGATCCGCCCGAAGGTGTGAAACAGCACCTGTGGTTCAATGAAACCGCGTACGAGGTGATGGCGGATGGGATGATTGTCGCCGTTGCGCGCAACGATGTGAACGATGTATTCTATCGGATTGAATCCAAGGACAATGGCCGCACCTGGTCCAAGCCCCAGCCGCTGGCGATTCTGGGTGGATCACCCGCGATGCAACTGATGGCCGATGGGAGCCTGATCATCGCCATCCGCGATGCGGGTCGGGTGGGATTAAACATCTATCAAAGCCACGATGCCGGCCAAAACTGGCGCTACCTGTTTTCATTACAGGCCCCCGAAGGGGTGCCGCCGCTTCCCAATCAGCGATGGGAACGCCCCAAGGTGGATCAGGCTTGGCAGCCGGGCGAAGGGCATTCCGGGTATCCGGCGATTGTGAAATTGCCCGATGGGAACATCTACATCGTCACGCATGTTCACAACATCCACAGCCCGCCGGCCGCGCCGGGGCGCGATACCTATGGGTTGATGGGGCATTTATTGAACAATCCCAAAGATGATAAAACCGCCGGCGCCGAACAGGTCTTCCCGGCGTCGCAGATCGGCGCCATCCTTCGGGCGCAGATCATCAGCGGCCCGACCGTGGCCCCGGCGTTGATCGATTCAACAGTCGGCAATGGGATGCAAATCACCCCCCAACGCATCGAAAACCGGACCAGCAACGATGCGGAGGTCCACCAGAACGAGGATGACATCTTTTACATCATCGACGGCAGCGCCACGTTTCATCTGGGTGGGACGTTGCACGACACCTGGACCTACTCTCCGGGCAATCAGGCCGGCCATGAACAAAAGGGGGCGAGGGAGTATGTCGTCGGGCCGGGCGATCTGGTGTTTGTGCCGCGCGGCACCGTGCATCGCATCACCTGCCCCAACGGGTTTGTGGAAGTGTTGATGATGAAGCGGGCTGAAAAACAGTAATCCGCCGGAGCGCAAATGAGCAGTTTTATCATCCTTGCCCAGCAAAACACCCATCTGAGCGTCCTGGATTATGCGATTCTGGGCGTCTACATGCTGGGGATGGTTGGCATTGGGGTCTGGTTTTCGCGCGGGCAGGAAAATGAGGAGGAATTCCTCATGGGCGGCCGGTCCATGCACTGGCTGCTGGTGACATTCGCCGCGGTGGCCACGGCGTTCAGTGGTGTCTCCCTGATTGGCGCTCCGGGGTATGCGTTTTCCAACGACAGCCGGATGCTGATGACCGCGCCGGCCAGTTTGCTGGCATTGCCGATCATCCTGCTGGTTTTGCCGTTTCTGGTTCGGCTTCGCATCACCACCGTTTATGAATACCTCGAACAGCGTTTTTCGGTTGCCCTGAGACTGATCGCAAGCGCCCTGTTTTTGGGGACCAAATTCATTTATGTCGGCGTGGTCATTTATACCCCGGCGCTGTTGCTGAGCACCTCGGTAGGCATTCCATTGCTGCCGTCGATTCTGTTGATGGGGTGCATCGCCACCGCCTTGACCATGATGGGGGGCATGAAGGCCGTCATGTGGTCGGATGCGATTCAGTTCGTCATCATGATGCTGGGTATCGGCGTGATTCTATTTGTACTGTTGTTCCCTGACAGTCATGGGCTTGGCGGGGCGGCGGAATATTGGAAAATCGCCGATCACGCCGGCCGAACCCGCCTTTGGGATTTTTCCTTTAATCTCAGCGAACTGACCACCTGGTCGATCATCGTCTGCATGGCGATGGCCGGTTTGGGGAGCACGTTTTCCGATCAGGTGATGATGCAGCGATACTTCGCCGCCGGCGGCAGCAAGGCGGTCGCCAAAAGTTATGTCATGTCCACCCTGGTGGCCTTGCCCACAGTCGTGGTGCTGTATGTGCTGGGCATACTGCTCTTTGGGTTTTACGGGACCGGCCGACACTTTATCCCTGATGAAATTCGCGCCAATGGGGACAAGGTCCTCCCCTTTTTCGTCAGCACCCAGCTTCCCACCGGACTCAAAGGCCTGGTGATCGCGGCCATTGTCGCCGCCACCCTCAGCACCGTCAGTTCGGTCCTGAATTCACTTTGCACAGCGACCGTGACCGACTTTTATCAACGATTTCGCAAAGGCCATACCTCCGGGCGATCAGATGTGGCCCTTTCACGCTGGTTGACGATTTTCTGGGGCGGGTTTGGCACACTGTTGGCCTGTTATGTGGATCGACTGGGGATGATCATCGAACAGACCCAGATTCTGGCCGGCTTGGTCGGTGGGGGGCTGGGGGGCATCTTCTTCCTGGGACTGTTCACCAAGCGGGCCAATTCCACCGGAACCATCGTCGGCGCCATCGTCGGCACAATGGCCACGGCTTATGTGATGTGGGAAACCAAAATTCACTTCATGTGGTATTACGTCGTCGGGATGGGCGTCTGTGTCATTGTGGGTTATCTGGTCAGCCTGATTCTTCCCAGCCCTGCCCCGGCGGCCCAATCGAATGAATCAGACCTGCCCACCAAGCCGGATGCAATTGTGAGGTCCCAAATGTAGAATCGCGGCCGAGTCGCCAAATCGTATGGTGACAAAGGTTTCATTTGCAACAGGACCCCAAAAGTATGTCCAGTACCTCAGTCAACATCGATTCACTCCCCGTCGGCCGTGCCCCACAGCCGCTGAGTTATCCCCATTTTCCCGACACCCTGCACGCGGTTGTCTGGCGAAACTGGGATTTTGTCAACGTCACCCATCTGGCCAAGGTATTGCGCGCCACACCCGAACAACTGAACGATCTGGCCCGGTCCATGGGGTTGCCGCCGCAACGTCCCATCACCCAGGAGAATCAGCAGCGGAATTACATGTCCATCCTCATGCGAAACTGGCATTTGTTGCCTTATGAACAGCTTTGCGAGTTGCTCAACTGGGATGCGGCCGAGATGCAGTATTCGCTCAATGAAGATGATTTCATGTGGGTCAAACTCGGTGGATATAAACCCCAATGCCAGCCGGTTTATTATCAAACCCCAACTGCCGCCGTCCGCAAGCACGCCACCCAGATCGCAACAATCCTCAAATCCCACCTTGGCGATGGGTTGAATGCCCCCGCCGAGCCTCCGTTTGGCTTTATCAAGCAGCTTGAAAAGATCCATCCACCCGCCGCGGATGCGCCCCGTGGCGATGGGGCATTCCAGGTCCGCATGTGCTATCCCTATTTCCTGCGGTTTGGCGATCCTCTGGTCGGCAACGGCATCGACGATATCCCCGAAGGGTATCTCTCCCAATTGGCCAACTGCGGCGTCAATGCCATCTGGTTTCAGGGGGTGCTCAACAAGCTGGCTCCTTGGAAATTGGCGCCGGAATTGTCCGCCGGCGGGGAAGAGCGCATCGCCAATCTCAATCGTCTGGTTCAACGCTGCCGTAAGTATGGGATTGATGTGCTTTTGTATCTCAACGAGCCGCGCGCCATGCCGCCGGCTTTTTTTGATCAATATCCCCATCTTCGCGGCGTCGATGAAACCCCCGACCGCGCGCCCTATTCCCCCAATGTCGTCGCCCTTTGCACCAGCACACCGGAAGTTCAGGAATTTCTCACCAATTCCGTTCGCCACCTGTTCACCAAGGTTCCCGATCTGGGGGGTGTCTTCACCATCACCTACAGCGAAAACCTCACCAATTGTTATTCGCGCAAATACGGCATGGCGGATGAATACACCCTGCGCACGACCACGGAATCCTCCAGTTCTACCCAACCGAATCTCGCCAAAGCCTGCCCGCGCTGCCATGCACGCGGCCCGGAGGTCATTCATGCCGAAGTGAACACCCTGATCGAACGGGGCATGCGCCAGGCCGGCTCCAAGGGGAAACTGTTTTGGTATGTCTGGAGTACTCCCGAAGAATGGATCCCCGGCATCATCGAAAAAGTTCCCGACACCTGCTGGGTGTTGTGCATCAGCGAATGGGGCAAGGTCTTTACCCGCGGCGACTACACCGGCAAGGTCAACGAATATTCCATTTCGGTTATCGGCCCCAGTGAACAAAGCGTGCGCCAATGGAAGCTGGCCCAGAATCGCAAACTCAAAACGGTTGCCAAAATGCAGGCGGGAACCTCATTTGAGATGTTTTTGTCTCCTTATCTGCCGGCCACGCGCAACGTCGCCCAGCACGTTTCCAACCTGGCCGATGCGGGTGTCGATGCCCTGATGCTCGGCTGGAGTTTGGGTGGCTGGCCCTCCACCAATCTCGAAGTGGCGGCCGAAATGGGCCGACTGCCGCGCCCCAGCATCGAAGAAGCGATGCGATCGGTCGCCCGACGGCATTTTGGCGCCGATGTGGCCGACAAGGTGGTCGAGGCGTGGAATTTGCTCAGCGAGGCTTTTGGCGAATTTCCATTTGATATGAGTACGGTCTACAACGCGCCGCAATGTCTTGGCCCGGCCAATCTGTTCCATCCCAAACCATCCGGTTTTGCCGCCACGATGATCACCTTCCCCTACGACGACCTCGATGGATGGCGCGGCCCCTATTCCGCCCAAACCTTCCAGCAGCAATTTGAAAAACTTGCGGCGGGATGGCAAAAGGGTGTCGATGCCCTTGATCGGCTTCGCAAATCACACCCCTCACCCGCCATTGAGGCGGAATGGCGGATCGCTGAATCGTGTTGTCTGAGTTATCGCAGCACCGCCAATCAGATTCGCTATGTCCGCAACCGCCTGAACAACCCGGCCGGTTGTCGGGAGATTTTGCGAGATGAACTGGACCTGGCCCGGCGGATGTTCGATCTGGTTTGCCATGATTCGCGCATCGGCTTTGAAGCCACCATGCAATACGCCTTCGCGCGATTCGATCTGGCCGAAAAAATCCTGAATTGCGAGCATCTGCTGCGGCAGGGGGGCAACGCCCCATGAACCCCCTTGTTCAACCGCCGCACCCGATCTTTTCGTTGGCCGAAATGGAGCGCCGACACAACCGCGCGCGGGAGTTGATGGCCGCTCAGGGCCTTGGGGCGTTGGTTGTAACACAGGAGGAAAATCTTCAGTATTTCATCGGCACCACCTCTTCGATGGCGCTGAATTTCTCCCTCACCCGCCCCTCGGTGCTGATCATCCCCATCAATGCCCCGCCGGTCATCATGACCATGGGTCGGGGGAATGTCTCCGCTAGTGGTTTTATCAAGGATATCCGCGGATACAGTGATCTGCTCGCATTTCCATTGGCTACGCTGGTGGACTTGTTTCGCGAGCTGGGACTTGAGAACTCTCCCATCGGTTTTGAGCTTGGCCACGAACAGCGCATGGGGATTCCGGTGGGGGGGTACTTGGATTTACTTCAATCCCTGCCGGGTATCGTTCCAGTTGATGCCGGCCCGCTGTTGCATCGACTGCGCATGATCAAATCCGATGAGGAAGTCGCCTTTATGCGCACCGCCGCCGAGATCACCGCGCGGGCACGCCAGCGGCTGTTTCACCATGAAAAACTCCGCCACGGCATCACCGAACGTCAGGTGGACCGCCTGATGCGGCAACTGATCCTCGAAGAAGGGGGTGACCGCACGGCCTTTGTCATCCTCCAAAGTCCAAAACCCGGCGCAGGCAACCCCTTCAAAACCGACCGGCCGTTGGATCGTGGCGATGTTCTCGCCATCGACACCGGCGCCTGTTGTGGCCAGTACACCATCGACTACCCCCGCATGGTTGTTCTCGGCAAGGCAACTGATGCGCACAAAAAAGCGTACGAAGCCATCCTGTTTGTCAACCGGAAGATGACCGAGTCGCTTCGACCCGGCATCACCTGTTCACGGCTCTTTACCATCTGCATGAACGCCATCGAACAGGCTGGCGCCCGGATCGACGACCCCTCTCGCCTGACCAGCGGCCGGATGGGTCACGGCATGGGGATGCTTATCACCGAACCCCCCAGCATCATGCCCAATGACCACACCGTGTTGGAGCCCGGCATGATCATCAGTACCGAACCGGGCATTCGCCTGGGGGATGTCGAGTTCCTTTATGAAGATGTCCACGTCATCACCCCCGATGGCTCAAAATGTTTGACCCTTGAATCGGATGTACTGCACGAAAGACCTGACTTTTAACTATTTCGACCGGAGAGAATCGTGAAATCGACTTCCAAAGCTTCCTCAGACCTGCAATTCGCCATTGCCGCCCGCCAGACACGACTGCGGCTGGAACACAACGATAACGGAACCATGCTGCTCAGTCTGGCCGATGCTGAGGGTCGCGAGTATCTCCGCCGTCCAAATGTCCTCTGGAAGATCGAGATGATCAACCGCCAGCAGCGCATCGTCGAGTTGGACATGCGCCAGTCCCCCCCAAAGCTGCGCAACGGCAACGATCAGGTCCGACTCACCTGGCGCAATGTCCATGTCGGCAACACGGCCGAGCGCGTCACCGTCAAGGCCATCATCCATCTGAATGAAGCCAACGGGGAAATCTCTTTTCGGCTGGCTGTTGAGGAGACTCCCGCCGACTGGTCGGTCTTCCGTGTGCATTTTCCCCGGCTCGATCTGGCCGTCACCCCCGGCTCTCAGAGCGATTGTCTGGCCCTCCCCGATGACCGCGGCGTGCTGTACCGCGATCCGCTTTCGACCATGCCCACCGGCGGCATCCATGAAAAACTTCGCCGCCGTCCATATCCCCACGGCAGCTTCACCATGCAGTTTCTCGCCTTACAGCGCGAGGACCAATTGCTCTATCTTGCCGCCCACGACCCCGCAGGCCACCTGAAAAATTTCTTCATCGGCCCCGATCCCGAAAATGAGTTGATCTACATCCACCCCTGGGTCGATACCGAAATCCATTATGGGCAAGACTGGTCCCAACCCTTCCCCTGGATTATTCGTCTCCAGCGCGGTGACTGGTATGACGCCGCCCAAATTTACCGCAAATTCGCCCTCACCGCCGACTGGACCAAACCCGGCCCATTGGTGGAGGGTCGCAAGACACCTCTCTGGTATCAGCGCATTGGCCTGGTCACACTGCGACTGATGCGCGGCCCGGCGTTTGAAGATGCCGATGTGATTGCCGAACACGCCTTCATGAACACCCCCATGGTCTGCCATTATTACATGTGGCACCAGAACGCCTTTGACGCCCAATACCCCTTTTTCTTCCCGGCCGTCCCCACGTTCCGCGACACCATCAAAAAATTCCGCGACCGCGGCATCCATGTGATGCCCTACATCAACATGTGGTCCTGTGACACCCAGATGCCCGCCTGGGAGCAGGGACTCAAACACAGCGCGTTACAAATCACGCCCGCCGGCGACCTCGATCAGCGCGTCTGGAGTCAAAACCGACCCTTCGCCACATTTTGCCCCGCCGCCGATCTGCCACGCCAGATTTCCCGACTAACCGCGATGAGGCTCTTTGAACAGGGGGCCAGCGCGGTCTATTTCGACGAAATCGCCATGAGCGCCGCCTGGCCCTGTCACGACACCCGCCACGGCCACCCCGCCGGCGGGGGGGACACCTTCGTCAAGAGCATCAACAAAACCCTCGCGCTGGTCCGCGAAGAGGCGGCACACGCCCGCCCCGATCCTGTTCTCACCTCAGAAGGGTGCGCGGAACCGTACATCGCCAACTTCGACGCACTGTTATACGGCAATGGCATCCGCGACAACGCGATCCCCATGTTTGAAACCGTCTACCATGACCATGTGATGGCATTCGGCCGCTACACCTGGACTCCCGAACTGATGGACCCCAAATTCGCCGGCGCCATCGAATCCAAACACGCCCAGCAATTCGTCTTCGGCTCGCAGATCGGCTGGTGCGACATCCCCCTGTCGATGATCATCGAAAAATCCCCGGCCACCGCCGCTTTCCTGCGGCACCTCGCACACACCTGGACCCACAGTTACGATTTTCTGGCCCAGGGCCGACTGTTGAGGGCGTTGGATCTGTCCGATCAACTTCAGCCCGTCACCCGGCGCTGGGCCGTCAGTTGGCAGGATGCCGAGGGGATGGAACTAAAACTTCCGCCGATTCTCAATGGTGTATTCCTGCGCGTGGACGGCGCGATCGGCGTCGTGCTGGTCAACATCACCACCGAAGCGATCTCACTGACCGTGCGCCTCCCCAGCCCGCAGGGAATGTACGCACAGGCGATGAAACAGGGAACCGTCGTCCAGGCCGATGATGCCACCTTGTCTCATTTTTATCCCCTCCCCCAGCGCACCGGCGCGGAGATTCGCACCCTGATCGACGATCAATTCCATAAAACCATCGCCGAAGGGGACTCCGAGCGGGGCTTTGATCTGACGATCAACCCCCTCTCCTGCACCATCATCGCCCTCGGCAGTGAAAAACCGTATGGCCTGACATAGGCTCTACCAGAAAGCACCCGTACTCCATGATGGTCCTGAATTTTCAGATAATGGCCTGACAGAAAAAGAAAAGTTGCCAGGGATCGACCACCGGCACAACCGCCGACGGCCAATCACTGGCAACTGGGAATCATCCCATCGAACGGGATCATCCGATCATCCGGCGTGTGGTTACGCCGCGATCTTGATCTCCTGCACCACCACCGATGCGCCGCCACCCTGGATGTTGGTGGTGATCGGCAGGCTCATCGGCCCGGTCTCCTGCTTGGCATTGATCCATGCACAACGAATCCAAACAGGCTGTCCCGAAGCGACCGAGTCGGAGAAGGTGATCTCATGTCTGGCCTTGGTGGCCGACCCCTGAAACTGCCACGCGGCCGGATCGGTGGGGTAGTTGGTGCCGACAAACGTCCAGACCCACGCGGCCGTTGCGCCGGCCGGTTTGCCGCGCTTGTTGGAGACGGCCGAGTCGGAGAAAATGAACCGGGACGCGGGTAGTAGCATCGTTGCGTTGTGTTAGAATGACATGCCATAATGCGACGAAGCGAGAATGGCGATGTAGGCACTAACTGCGTCCCCGTCTCATTTCCTCCGGAGTAGTCATTGAGGCCGCCGGTCAATTGCAGCGTGCCGCCGGATCGTCGTTGGCCACGCCGGCGACGATCTGCTTGAGGCGGTTGTCCCGACGCTGCGGCCGCACCCAGTTGGCCAGCGTCTTGGCCGACACCCCCAGCTTCCTGCCCGCCTGGGCGCAGTTCAGGCCATGCTCCATCACCTGGCGAACGGCCTCCTGTTTGAGTTCCTGTGAATAAATCCGACGCTCAATCATTCCTGTGGACTCTGACATACGAATGCTGCTTTGGCAGACATTCTGCCTTGCTTTGCACGCGCCCGTCATTTGTGGGGAAGGTCAGAGCTACCACTATTCAACGGATGAGCCATCATGAAGCGCATCGAGAATCTCCCGGCCGAATTTCTGGGTTTTTTGCGGGCCGATCCCTTTGATCCGCTCCAGTTCATCGAGGCTGGCCGGGATGGAGCGGGCGATGGATCGCAGGGTGGTGTCGTGGAGGATGCAATAGGGGGGAAGCTGGCGGAGCTTGGCCATTTTCAGGCGAATGATCCGCAGGCGTTCAAATCGTTTGGTTTCATCTTCCGTTAAAGGTTCTTCACGCACAGGTGATGCGGGATTGGCGGCGCGGGGGGAGGATTTTGGTTCAGCCTGGCGCGGCCGGTGAGGCAAGAGGTCCATCAACATGGCCGGTGGCGGTTGCTGGGCCTTCATGACCGCCACGCCGGCGGGGGTCAATTCCACCACGGGGCGAAAATGGACACCCTCCGGGTCGCGCTGGCGCGCCAGGCCGGCCTCCATGAGTCGGCGCAGCATGGCGATGATCCGTTTTGTGGTGTGTGACTTGAGCAGGCCAAAGACGGAGAGCTGTTCAAATCCCCAACGCTGGGTCCGTTCCGATTGTGAGCCGGCCAACACATCGGCGATGGTGGTGATGCCGAATTTTCCATGCAGGCGGGCGATGGCGGAGAGGATTTGCCGCACCAGCGTGACCAATGCTTCGGGCATCGGCTCGGCCGGTTCCGAATGCTGGGCCGACACTTCCTGGCCGCGCCGACAGACATCGCACTGACAGTCTTGAACCTCGCGCGCCTCGCCGAAATAATCGAGAATCATCTGCCGGCGGCAGCGATGGGTGCGGGCGTATTGAATGATCAGATCCAGTTTATGCGTGGCGTGTTTCTGGCGGGCCTGAATGTTGGCAGAATCAGGATCGGCGCTCTCCTCCCCCATCTTCTTGATGAAAAATTCGTGTGTATAACGGTCTTGATAACTGAACAGGATGACACAGCGTGCCGGCCGGCCATCTCGTCCCGCCCGGCCGGCCTCCTGGTAATACGCCTCCAGCGTGCCGGGAATGTTGTAATGCGCCACCAGGCGGACATCGGGCTTGTTGATCCCCATGCCAAAGGCGTTGGTGGCCACGGCGATGGCATCGGGCGTGTCCATGAACCGTTCCTGATTGGCCGTGCGGGTGTAGGCATCCATGCCGGCGTGATAGGGGATGATCGGCCGATGCGGCAAGACACCGGCCAGCATCACAGACACCTCATCGACCGCCTTTCGAGTGGCGCAATAGACGATGCCGCCGCCCGGTTCCTGCTGAAGCAGTTTGACCAGTTGCGCATCCTTGTCCCGCCCATTGGAAACCTGACTGGATTCATATAATAAATTCGGCCGATCAAAACCGGTCACATAGATGCAAGGCTCGCGCAAACCCAATATGCCGATGATGTCCTCCCGCACATCATCGGTGGCGGTGGCCGTCAGGGCGATGATGGGCGGGTTGCCCAGCAGTTGTCGAACCTCACCCAGGCGCGAATATTCAGGTCGAAAATCATGCCCCCACTGGCTGATGCAGTGGGCCTCGTCGATGGCGACAAAGACCGGCCGCAATATTTTGAGAATGGGCTGAAAATTGGACGCGTAAAACCGTTCGGGGGCAACGTACAACAACCCCTCATACCCCCGTTTGATCATCTCCATCACGCGCAACCGGTCGGCCGCCGGCAGCGAAGTGTTCAACATCTCGGCCGCGATCCCGTCATCGCGCAACTGCTGAACCTGATCCTCCATCAGCGCGATCAGCGGCGAAACGACGATCACCAGCTCACCCCTCATCGCGGCCGGCAGTTGATAACACAGACTTTTCCCCGCGCCGGTCGGCATGACGCACAGGACATCCCTGCCCGAGAGGACATCCTCGATCACCTCCCGCTGGGTGGGACGAAATTCATCCAGCCCAAAGAGACTCTGCAACTGGTTTTGCAAGTCATCCATGGCCGCATTATAGCGCTGCGCGGCCGTCGGTGAAGAAAATGGTGGGTGAAAAATTTACGGCCACCGCGCTGCTTCGGCATATCCCGGTTTCATCTGTTCCAGCAATTTCCAGCAATAAAGCAACATCCGCGGCAGATGGAAGGGGCCTTTCCACATGTTTCCCTTCAACGGCGATGAGAGGCTCCCATCCCGGTGCAGATAACCGAACCATTCACCATTCGTGCGATCGGGAAAATGGGCATAGGCCCAGTCGTGGAGTTTTTTGTGCCAGTGCAGGTATTTTTCATCGCCGGTCAGATGATGGGCCAGCAGCGTGGCGTAAATCGCCTCGTTGTGCGGCCACCAGAGTTTCATGTCATGTTCATACTGCTCGCACGGTTTGCCCTTGCAGTCGATGAAATAAAGAATGCCGCCATATTCGTTGTCCCAGCCGCATTCCAGGTGCCAATCAAGAATCTGCAATGCCAGCGACAGCAAATCACGGTCACGCCGATGTCTCGCCTCTTCCATGATGAACCATGACGATTCGATGGCGTGGCCGGGATTGACCACCCGCCCCATCGGCTCATCCAGAAATTCACCCCAGGGACCGACGTTTTCCAACAGCATCTTGAATTGCGGTTTGAGGAAATGATCGCGAATCTCATGGAGTGAATGGTCGATGACCTCGCGATAGAGCGGGTTTTTCGGGTCGATCTGCCGCAACACCTGTGTGATCGCCATGAAAATCATCGGCATGGCGTGACCCTTGAGCTGGCGGGTCTGGGGGATGATCTTGGGTTCCAGCAATCCGGGGGTGTTGTGATAGCGGAGCATCAACTGATAAATATCCTTCGCCTTTTGCCCGGCCGCGGCATCCTGTGCGGCCTTGGCATATTCGGCAAAGGCGATCACGCCGAACGATTCGGAAAAGAGGTATCGGCGTTTGCGCAGCGGTCGGCCGTCGCGTGTCACGCTGTAATACATCCGGCCATCGCGATCAAAGGCGTGTCGGCGCAGAAAATCCAAGCCATGTGCTGCCAGTTCAAGCCATTCGGGTCGTTTTTCAACGTTGTTGTAGAGTGTTGAAAAAAGCCACGTCGCCCGGCCGGCCACCCAGATCGGCTTGTCCGTCCCGACCACCGACCCATCCGCATCCAGAAAGGTCAAAAACCCGCCGCATTCGCGATCAGGCGCATGACGCTGCCAGAAGGGGACCACATCCTTCAACAAACCATCGCGATAGATCGCCAAATAATGTGCAATTTGTTCCGCATTCATAAGGATGAAATCCAATTCGGGTTATAGTCCGCCTTCATTGACCGCCACACCATGCGCCTTGAGCGTGTTTAACTGCACCATTTTGGCCTCATCGGCATCAACGACATTGTCGGAATGGCAGGCGGCCTTTTTCCCCTTGTGGGCCAGTTGGTGAATCTGCTCGGCCGTGAGATTGCCGCGCTGGGTGAGGATGCCGGCCCCTTCGTCACTGACACCGGGGCTGTGCATCGCCTTTTTCTTCGGCTGGCTCTGGGCATCCTTGCCGGAATAAAAGTCGGTGATCTCCTTGCTGATGCGCACCGAACACCAGTCGTGGCCGCACATGGCGCAAAAATCGGTGTCCACTTCCAGGTCTTCATCGTGATAGGCCCGCGCCAGTTCCGGGTCAAAGGAGAGATCAAAATGGCGCTGCCAGTTCAGCGCGGCACGGGCTTTGGTCAATTCATCATCGCGATCCCGCGTGCCGGGAATCCCCAGCGCCACATCCGCCGCATGGGCGGCGATCTTATAGGCGACGCACCCCTGCTTCACATCATCCTTTTTGGGCAATCCCAGATGTTCCTTGGGGGTGACATAGCAGAGCATGGCCGCGCCGTGATAGGCGGCGGCCGTGGCGCCGATGCTGCTGGTCATGTGGTCATAACCGGGAAAAATATCCGTCACCAATGGCCCCAGAACATAAAACGGCGCTCCATGACACAATTTGCGTTGCAGCTTCATGTTGTATTCAATCTGGTCAAACGGCACATGGCCGGGGCCTTCGACCATCACCTGGCATCCTTTGGTCCAGGCGCGCTCGGTCAATTCACCCAACGTCGCCAATTCGCGCAGCTGCGCCTCATCGCTGGCATCCGCCAGCCCGCCGGGACGCAAACCATCACCCAGCGAAAAGCTGACATCGTATTGCCGCATGATGTCGCAGATGTCGTCAAAAATCTCATACATCGGATTCTGCTTGTTGTGGTGAATCATCCACTTGGCCAGCAGACTGCCCCCCCGGCTGACGATGCCGATCAAGCGGTTGCGGACAAAGGGAAGATGCTCGCGCAACACGCCCGCGTGGATGGTGAAATAATCCACACCCTGCTGTGCCTGTTTTTCCAGTTCCTTGAGAATCGTGTCGTAGGTCAAATCCTCAATCGACCGCCCGATGATCATCGAATAGATCGGGACCGTGCCGATGGGGACGGTTGAGTTGCGGATGATCGCCTCCCGGCAGGCGTCCAGATCGCCGCCGGTGCTCAGGTCCATCACCGTGTCCGCCCCCCAGCGTTCGGCCCAGCGAAGTTTATCCACTTCCAGTTCGGTTCCGCTGGAGACCGGCGATGCCCCCATATTGGCGTTGATCTTGGTCAAGCCGGCCCGGCCGATGCACATCGGTTCGAGGTTGTAGCGCAGGTGAACGATATTGGCGGGAATAATCATCCGCCCGGCCGCCACTTCCACGCGAATCTGCTCGGGATTCAGGTGAGGCTCGCGCAAAGCGACCTGCTTCATCTGTGGCGAGATGATGCCTCGTCGGGCCATTTCCAACTGCGTCTTCCCCTCGACATCCCGCGGGGAGGCAAAATCCATCGCTGTGAGGTTGGATGGCTGTGGCATCCCCGGCGTATCGGGGGAGCTGAATGTCCAAGGCGTCCCCACCCGTCCGCGCAATGCGAATGACCCCGGCGAGGTTCCCTGTCGGTCGGTGGAGGGGTTGTCTCCCAGTGGGGGCAATTCAAACGATTGGGTTTGTTGTGTGGACATCTTAATAAACTCCTTGGCAGCGGGTGTGTGCGCGGATGAGCGAAAAAGTTCCGCAAGGAGAATGCGGCATGACTTCATTCGCTTCCCTACGCCGGCACGACCCGGATCAGGTACTAAGGGTGTGGTCTCAGACCGACGCCAACTGGCGTGCGATCACCCCTAGCGAACTCACTCCACTGTACGCCCATCAGCGCCGTGGTGCAAATGCAAACATTGAGAACAATTCAGTCAAGTCGCCCCATTTTTCCGGCGCGAAAATCCTCGATCGCCTCCTTGATCTCATCGGTGGTGTTCATCACAAACGGACCATAGGCGGCGATGGGTTCATCAATCGGCCGGCCGTTGAGGATCAACAGCATCGCATCCCGATCGGTGGCTTCGATTTGAACCTCCTCGCCGGCCGGGTCCAATATCGCGACCGCGACCGATGGCACGAGCGTATCTCCGTTTATTTTCACCGCTCCATCCAGCACCGTCATGGCGGTGTTATATCCTTCGGGCAGTTTCAGAGTAGTCGAATGCCCGGCCTTTAATCGCATGTCATAGACATTGACCGGTGTGAACGTCTTGGCGGGGCCTTTGGTCCCTTCATATTCTCCGGCGATGATGCGCACCGTGCCGCCACCATCCGCCAGCGTTACAGTCGGAATCTGATCCTTGAGGATCGTCTGATACCCCGGTGGGGAGGATTTATTTTCCGCGGGAAGGTTGACCCACAACTGCGCCATCTGCATTACGCCCCCTTTTTTGGACCATTGGCGCTCATGTTTCTCCTCATGTAATATTCCCGATCCCGCCGTCATCCATTGCACATCGCCGGGGCCGATGGTTCCGCTGCTGCCGGTGGAATCGCGATGTTCCAGACCCCCCTGATAAACGATGGTCACGGTCTCAAACCCCTTGTGCGGGTGTGAATCCACGCCGCGCGGCTTGTCGGTCGGGGTATAGGTGGTGGGGGCGGCATAATCAAACAGCAAAAACGGGCTGAGCTTCCGGCCGAACTCCTGCATTGAAAAGAGGGAATAAACCCGAAACCCATCCCCCACCCAATGGGGCTGATCGTTCTGAATCACTTCGCTGATCTGTTTTGTTTTGGCCATAAATCTCCTGACACGATTATAGGCACGCATTTCGTCACTGGATGAAGATGGAACAACACACCAACCAATCATGTCCGGCCGAGCCGGACCTACAGGAATCTCTTGTAGGTCCGGCTCGGCCGGACGGGTTTTTATGGGTTCTAATCGTTGTTGGCGAGGGAATCGACTTATGTATTAAACTCGTGATTCCCGGCCGGCAATGTGCGGCTGCCCCCCATCGGGTCTACAAATTCACCCTCCATCCCCTCGGGCAATTCCACCCGCACCGCCAATTGATCACCGGCCGCCTTTTCCCATTCCACGCGGATCGGCCCCAGCGGCGATGGAACCGTGCCGCGTGCGAAATCTAATTTTCCCGGCAGTGGGGCGATCATCACCCTCGACCAACCGACATCGACCGGCGTGACGCCCAGTATCTGTTGCGACAGGTGATAGACCGGCGACGCCGACCAGGCGTGACAGCGGCTTTGCAGGCCGTCCCAGTGTTCCCAGTAGGCGACAGCTCCTTCATCAATCATTTTTCCCCACTTGTCGCGAATGATGTCAATCGCCTCCCCCTTCAGACCGGTCTGGATCATCGCCTCAAGTACATACGCATAAAAAAAGGGGGAAGCGGTGATGATCTTGCTGCGTTTGGTGGCGGATTTGAGCAGCACATCGCGGGCAATGGCCGCGTGCGTCTGCGGCAGCAGGTGGCACAGGATCGCCATCGTATTCATATGCTGGGAGACCTGTTCGACCGGCTTGTTGGCGGACAGGTCATAACCATCCCGCCAGACCTTGGCCGAGGGATCCCAGAAATATTTCTCCGTCGAGGCGGCCACTTTTTCGGCACTGGCCGCATATCGGATGCCCTGTTCCTTTTGCCCGGCGATTTCACACAACGCCGCGGCCCAGCGCAACCCCTGCAAATACATCAGGTTCAGTACGCCGCAAAGATCATCCTTGTATACATCCTGCCAATCCAGAAAGACCCAGAAACCGTCAAATTTCCCCACCAATCCATCGCAAATTTCATGCTTCTTGAAAAACTCCATCAACCGATGAACGGCCGGCAGGCATTCATGCACCAGCTCAGTCCGTCCAGTCTGAAAATAATGATCCCAGATCGTCCCGATCCATGTCAGCGTAAAATCTGGCAGACATTGCGAATAATCCGAAGGGGGGTGCGGCTGCAGTGTCCCATCAACCCTCTGTCCCTGTGCCATCTGCCGTATGCCGCGCGCAAGCAACGTGTCATCGCCAAACGCATAGGCCATGACGCGGCTTTGCACCCGCGCATCTCCCCACCACTGGGCCTGTTCACGCCATGGGCAATCAACAAAGGCGTCAAACATGCAGTTGCGCTGGGTTGTCTTGCCCATCCGCCAAATCTGGTTCAGCCGATCATCGCTGCATTCAAACGATCCACCATCCTCAACACCCGCATAAACCTGACGCAGGCCGACGTACCGAATCTTCAGCGGCTTTTCGACATTCCGGAAGATCAACGTGGCATATCGCATCCCCTTGAAGAAAAACGGCTCCCAACGCTGTTTTCCCAGCCGACAGCGATACCGATCAGCGACGGCATAATACAACCCATCGGGTGCATTTTGAAAACTGGGCGCGCCGGTCTTGTCGATCTCCTCCGTGTAGATGATGTCGATGATTTCACCGCCTGCGGCCTCGGCGATGTCGAGAATGAGGTGGCCGGTGCGATACGTCTCCAAATCCAACACCACCATCACAAATTCATTGTCATCCGGCTCCTCAACGGCCGCGACCGAATCATCATCCCGCAACATCGCGCCGACATCCGCGATCAACCCCTTGTCACGTTTGCGCGGCTCGTTGTCGGCAAACTGATAGACGTTATCTGTAATCTTGTACCCGCGCCCATTTTCCCCCCGAAACTGGGCCGTCACCTTGGCGAACGATTCGATCCGGTCGGCCAACAGCGGAACCTGCCGTGGCTCCATCCGCAGCCAGGGATGGACACCCACCGGGCCATACACTGTCGGCGCCAACCATTCATCTTTGTCGACAGATTCATAATCAGACGACATCCACCCGGACGGTTCGGCATTGGCGTCAAAATGCTCCTGAAAACCTTGTTGGTTTGTCAGCCGAGCCACATCCTTGCGCCACGTTTTTGCATCCCGGCACATCCACCCCTCCGGCGTGTGCAACGGATTCGGATCGGCGCTGGTTTCAATCACCCCATCGAGCAAAAATCCGCTATACCCCCGAAAGATGGACTGATAAGTACCCACACCAAACTGATGGACAATGGCACAGATCGCATTGGGGCCTGATTGGAGATAAGGGGCGATGTCGATGGTGTCAAAAGATGGAGTTGACGTAAAAAACCGGGCCGGGCCAAAATGCACCCGCCGGCCGTTGATGTACAGGGTATATCGCGCATCGGCCGAGACGCGAACCACCGCACGCCGAACATCCGCCTGAATCTGAATCACCTTGCGAAAATAGGCGTACTGATTCCACGGACGCGTCACGACACCGCGTGTCCAGCACCACTTGGCGGTCCAATCCAAATCGGCCATTTTGGCATGTCCTTGTAATCCCAACCGGCGCAGCATACTGTACGTCCGTGGTGGATCAAGCCGGCGAAAACAAACCTTTGGACGTGGCGCTCTTTATTACCTGCCTGACGGATCAATTCTATCCGCGCGTTGGCGTGGCGGTGACGAAAATTCTGGAACAACTGGGTTGTCGGGTGCATTTTCCCAAGGCGCAAACCTGTTGCGGGCAACCCTTTATGAACAACGGCTATCCCGATCAGGCCAAAGAACTGGCCAAGCGGATGGTCGAAATATTTGAGCCATTTGATTACGTCGTCAGCCCCAGTGGCAGTTGCTGCGCCATGGTGCGCGACCAATATCCGCACCTCTTGGGTGATGATCCGGCATGGGAACCTGGCTTGCGCCGGCTGATGTTGCGGACCTACGAATTTATCGAATTTCTGGACAAGGTGTTGCACGTCGATCTGTCGAAATATTCGCTGCCGGCACCACGAACCATCACCTATCATTACACCTGCCATTTGCGGGCGCTGGGAATCCGCGATCAGGCCGTCAAAATGTTGCGGCAGGTGGGGAATGTCGAATTCAAGCCGATGGAAAAGACCGATCAGTGCTGCGGATTCGGCGGCACATTCGCCGTCAAATACCCGGCCATCAGCGGGGCGATTGTCGAGGACAAAATCCAATGCATCTCAGAAACCAAAGCATCGACCACCATCTGCAACGACGCCGGTTGCACGATGAACATCTCCGGCATGTGCAACCGGCATGGTGTGGATACGAAAGTGACCCACATGGCCGAGGTGCTGGCCGAAGCGATGGGGATTCGCATTGACCAGTGGTAGGGGGATACAATCGGCCATGGCGGAACTGGGCAAATGGTTGATGGTGACGGGGGTGGTGCTGGCGGTGGTGGGGGTGGTCGTCTGGGGGTTGGGACGAAGCGGATTTCAGGGACTTCTGGGTGACATTCGCATCGAGGGGGAACACGGGCGATTTTACTTTCCGATTGTGACCTGCATTGTCCTGTCGATTTTATTGACCGGCCTATTGTGGATTTGGCGGTGGTTCAATGGGCGATAGTGTGGTTTAATGTGTGGCAACATGATTCCATCAACCATTCTGAAACTGATCGATGAACTGGATGCGCTGGGCAAGCAGCGGGATGATGCCTGGCAGGTGCCGCGGGCCGAAGGGGAGTTGTTGTATCAGATCGCATTAGCCACCGGGGCGAAACGGATCGTTGAAGTCGGCACCAGCTACGGTTTCAGCGGGCTGTTCTGGGGCGCGGCCATGCGGCGGACCGGCGGCCACCTGCACACCATCGACCGCGAGACAAAGAAATACGAGTCATCCAAACAGACCTTCGCACAGGCTGGTTTGAGCGATGTCATCACCAATCATCTGGGCGATGCACGGCGGATTCTTGCGGATTTGCCAGCTGGCATCGATCTGGCCTTCATCGACGCCGACAAAAAAGGCACACGCGATTACTTCGACCTGATCTGGCCAAAGTTGCGGATCGGCGGCTCAATCCTGGTGGACAACGCGACGACCCACAAGTCGGAATTATCACAATATGTCCAATTCGTCCGGTCGTTGAAGGATGCCGGCAGCGTGGAAGTCGCGGTGGGCAATGGATTGGAATGGACGGTCAGACTGGCATGAAGATCAACGTGAAATTATTCGCCATTGTGCGCGACCGTGCCGGAATATCTGCTCTGAAGCTGGATTTGCCGGCCGGGTCAACGGTGGAGGATGTGGCGACGGAGACGGCACGCCAATTTCCCGCCATCAGCCAGTTTCTGCAGCGAGCCGCCTTTGCGGTCAACCACAACTACGTTTCTCGCGCCACACGGCTGGAGGAACAGGATGAAGTGGCGATCATCCCGCCGGTCAGTGGGGGAGTATCATGATTGCCGAACTGTTTTCATTGTCCATCAATCCCAAGGGCCTACTGCTGCTACATCGTCCGGGCATGGAGGATGTGGCGGATGTGCGGCTTCGGCGGGCGTTTCCGTGGTCCATGCCGGATCAATTCATCAGCGTTCGCAGCGCCGATGGGAAGGAATTGCTTCTGATTGAGGATTCGTCCCGGCTTCCGGATGAGACCAAACAATTGATCGATCAATATCTGCGGCAGAACAGTTTCATTCCGCGAATCAGCCGAATCAATTCGGTCAATCTGCGGTTTGGGTATCAGCAGTGGGATGTGTTGACAGACAGGGGGGAGGCGCAATTTCGGGTGCAGGAACGTGAGGACATCCGCTTTTTGCCTGATGGGCGCTTTACGCTGCGGGATGCGGATGGGAACATTTATGAAATGCCGCCACTGAATGAAATGGATGCGCACAGCCGCAAGGCCGTGGAGGCATTGGTGTAGTGTACAAGATTGATACGGATGCAACGGCAAAGGAGTGCCATGCCGGGCGAGACCGACCTGCACAAGACGTTGAAAAAAGAGGCATGCCGGTGGTTGTACCGCATGGGGTATCGGTGCATCGCCGCCGAGGTGCGGGTTCCGCCGTTGGGGATCATCGACTCGGTGGGGACGGGGGTATTCAGGCCCTATCACAATTATCTGTTTTGCGGACGTGACCTGCCGCAGGTCTGTTTTATCGAATGCAAGGCATCACGGAGCGATTTTCTGCGCGACCTGAGCAAGGATGGGCAGTTGTCGCTGTGTTTGATGGAACGTTCGGGCAATCGTCGGCGCAAAAAATCCCGCCGCAGGTTGCGCCAATCGGTCGGGTTGGGGAAATTCGATGCCTGTTTAATGCAACCGATGGCCAATCTGCATTATGTGCTGGCCCCGGCCGGCATCGTCCAGAAAAAAGACCTGCCGCCGCGTTGGGGGCTTTTGTCATTCAGCGAAGGGGGCGTGGCGGTGGTGGTGCGGGCGCAATGGCAGGAAAATTCGCGGATTCAGTTTGTTGAATCGGCCATCGCACGCACTTTGACCGGCGACATTTACCGCGCCGACGACCGTGCCATCGGATCGGTCAACCGCGAGATTATCGCCCAGCAACAAGCCCTCGCGGGGCGAATCCGCTCTCTTGGCTCGCAGGTGGTGACGGTTCCCATCGCCCGCGAATTGCACGCCTCCGCCTCCAGGTAACAAAAGTCCACTCACGCGGATGATCCACAGGCACAAAGTGGGGCGTAATACTGTTCGATAGACTCGCGGATTTGTTGGGCATCAGCAAGCACAAACCGCACGGGTTGAGCGATGCGATTTTGCAATATCCCCCGGCCGGGATGGTCGGCCGGCATGTCCGTGGCGACAATCAACTGATCCTCGCTTATGCGAATCGGTATGGCATGAAATCGCAGCGCCAGTGAATAGGGCAAAAAGGACAACGCCTGCGCATCAACGCCGAGCCGTCGCAAATCCACCTTTTGGGTTCGGGCCGCCAATTGAGCAACTGACGCCTGTCGAACCTGATCCGCGTCACAATACCCCAGCGCCACCGCGATATCCCCAAACCGCTGGCGCGTGTGGGTCTGCTCGTATAAAATCTCCTCCAGCTCGTGATGGGTCCAATTCGCCATTTGCGATAATATCTGGCCAATCCGCATTTTTTTCTCCTTCCCTTCCCACTCAACTGACGGCGATGACAGCGCCGACATCCAAAGGTACGATTGAATGTCGCGGTGCGGCAAATCGACACGACAAATTTTGTCATGTCCGATAAAATAATGGTGAATATGGCGTAAAATCAATGCGGATCGTGAGTTACAACATATTGGACGGAGGCCTTGGCCGGGCGGATCCATTGGCCGAGGTTATTGAAGCGCAGCGACCTGATCTGGTGGGATTGGTGGAGGCGGATGATGAGGCGGTGGTCAGGCGAATCGCCCATCGGCTGGGGATGGATTGGGTCTGGGCGGCCGGCAACATGCACGCACTGGCCATTTTAAGTCGCCATCCGATTGTCGAGACGATCAATCACGCGCCAAACCAACCCAAGTTGTCCCGCGGGTTGTTGCAAGTTGGCGTGCGGGTCGGGCAAACACCGGTTGAGATCGTGTTGACCCATCTGCACCCCTACGCCACCGAAGCCGATGAAGATCGTCGGCAGGAGGAATTGGATTTGATCTTTTCGCTCATCGACAACCGCCCGGCCGTGCAGGTTTTAATGGGTGACTTCAACAGCAACTCACCGATTCAGCAAATTGATCCAAGCCTGTGCAAACCCAGCACCCGCAACGCGTGGGATGCCAATGGCGGGTTACTTCCGCGCCGGGTGATTCAATCCATTCTCGATCATGGTTTTATCGATTCACTAGAAGCATTCGATTTGGCATCGGCCCAATCAGCGGGCACGTTTTCGACCCAATTTCCCGGCCAGCGCGTCGATTATATTTTCCTTCGCGGCATCGAGCGCCATACAATCCAATCCGCCTGGATCGAACAGGATCGACTGGCAAAATATGCCGGCGATCATTTTCCGGTCGGCGTCGAAATCATCGGTCTGACATGAAAAAAGTGGACTGGCGACGATTCACCGATTGGGCCAAAAAATATCCGCTCCCCCTGCGCGCGGCCGACTGGCTGGGGCGGGGGCGTGGAAGGTTGCGACTATTGGACCAACTCAACGCGCCCGTCCCCGCGCCGCGCCGGCCTGATTTGACTCGCTGGCACGACCAGCAACTGGGGGCCATCTGGATCGGCCACGCGACCATATTGCTTCGTATCGGCGAGATGACGATTTTAACCGACCCGGTCATGGTCAATCGCGTGGGGGTGGGGCTGGGTTTGCTGACCGGCGGCCCGCGTCGACTGGTGGCGCCGGCGCTGGGGGTGCGGGAATTACCCCCGCTGGACCTGATTTTAATATCACACGCCCATTTCGATCATCTGGATCGGCCGACATTGACCCAATTGCCCAAAAACGTCCCCGTCATCACCGCGCACCACACGATGGACCTGATTCGGGATTTGGGCTTTCGACGGGCCACCGAAATGCAATGGGGCGAACGCCTCCAACTTGGTCCGTTGCGTATCACCGCCATCGAGGCCAACCACTGGGGCGCGCGGACCTTTACGGATTGCCATCGCGGCTACAACGCCTACCTGATCGAAACTGATCATCGACGGGTTTTATATGGGGGGGACAGCGCCTACCATGACCGTTACCGTGACTTGGAAAAGGTGGACCTGGGGATCGTCGGAATCGGGGCGTATGATCCATACATCGCCGCCCACGCCACACCAGAACAGGCCTGGACAATGGCCAACCATGCCCGCGCGGCGCACATCCTCCCCATGCACCACAGCACATTCCGCCTCAGCCACGAGCCGATGAACGAACCCCTGGAACGGCTCCTCACGGCGGCCGGCCGCGATGAAGGTCGAATCATCATCCGGCAAGTCGGCGAACAATGGCGGTTGGACAACTGATTACTTCAACCTGGCGATCACCGCATCGGTAAACTGATTGGTCCCGGCATTTCCGCCAAGATCGCGGGTGAGGTTTTTACCCTCCGCCAAAACTTCATCATACGCCTTTTCGATGCGTTGCGCGATCGCATCTTCATGAATATGCCGCAGCATCATGACGCCGCTCATGATGCACGCCAGCGGGTTGGCCACACCCTTGCCGGCGATGTCCGGCGCCGAGCCATGAACGGCCTCAAAAACCGCCGCCTCATCGCCGATGTTGGACCCCGGAACCACGCCCAGCCCGCCCACCAGCCCCGCGCACAGGTCCGAAACCACGTCCCCATACAGATTTTCCATCAACAGCACGTCGATGCGGGTGGGGTCCTGCACGATCTTCATGCACCCGGCGTCGATGATCGTCTCCTCATATTCGATGTTCGGATATTCATCTTCATATATCCGCCGTGCGCAATTCAGGAAAAGGCCATCGGTCATCTTCATGATGTTGGCCTTGTGGAAAACCGTGATTTTTTTGCGATGCTGCTTGGTGGCATATCGAAACGCGAACCGTGCGATCCGCGTGCAGGCCAATTCGGTGGCCACTTTCAAACTGGTGACGACGCCTGGGATGACCTCATTTTCGATTCCGCTGTACAACCCTTCGGTGTTCTCGCGGATGATGATCATGTTCACATTGTCATACAACGTCTTGACCCCCGGCAGACTGCGCACCGGGCGGACGGCGGCGTAGAGATTCAATTTCTTGCGTAACTGTACGTTGACGGAAGTGAAACCCTTGCCCACCGGCGTGGTGACCGGGCCTTTGATGGCGACTTTATGTGCCGTAATGGCGGCCAACGTGCGGGCCGGCAGTACGTTTTCAAATCCTTGCTCGATGGCGGTGGCGCCGGCGGGTAATTCCACCCAATCCACGCTCAACCCCGCCGCCTCCATCACCCGCCGGGCGGCGCCGATTACCTCCGGCCCGATGCCATCCCCCGGAATTACAACAATCGTGTGCTTGGCCATAATGTCATTTACCTCTTGTGTTTGTGCGCCATGATACGCGCCTTTCCTATTGAACACTATCGGCCAAACGGCAATCGATTAACATTGGCGGCTCAATGGCTCAGACCAAACACGATATACAACAGATTCTCGCCTCGGCCAACGCCCAGCCGCGACACCGATTCGGCCAGAATTTCATGATCGACGCCAATTTTGTGAGGTTGATCGCTGAAACAGCCCGATTATCGGCCGATGATCTGGTCATCGAGATCGGCCCCGGAACCGGAACATTGACCGAGGAATTATTGGCCGCCGCCGGCCGGGTGGTGGCGGTGGAGATCGACCGCGATCTGGCGGCAATGTTAAATGACCGGTTTGCGGAACATCCTGGATTCCAACTGATCGTCGGCGATGCGTTGGCGGGCAAACATGCGATTAATGAGGAACTGCTGGCGGCCATACACCCGGCCCGCGTTGACGGCAAAAAGGTCAAATTGGTGGCCAACCTGCCCTATAACATCGCCTCGCCGCTGGTGATCGAGTTGCTGCGGGCCGGGGTATCGGAACTGATTTTCACCGTACAAAAAGAGGTCGCACAGCGACTGGAGGCCAAAACAGACACGGATGAATATGGCCCGTTGTCGGTCATGGCGCAGATGTTGTCGCGGGTGGAGGTTTTGCGGACGATCCCGCCGCAGGTCTTCTGGCCGGCACCTAAAATTGATTCCGCATTGGTGCGGATGGTGGCGGAAGATCAACTGGGGGACCATTCCGGACCATTTGGACATTTCGTTCATCAACTTTTTTGTGCACGTCGAAAAATGGTGCGAAAAACGTTGGCTACGATTGTGGAGCAGGCAGACACGATTCTGCTCGAATTGAAACTGGATGGAAATGTCCGCCCGGAAAATTTATCCCCCAATGACTTCTGGCGGATCTATCTCGCCATCAGGGAACGGGAAAAATAAAAACCGATGGCCAACCGACCATCGGTGTATCGAATTGGATCAGATGAAGGAGATCAGGCCTCGGCCGCGACGGTGCGCCGAACGCGGGTGGCTTTCCACCCCTTGGGACCTTCATCGGCCTCGTATTCCACCATCTCCCCATCGGCGAGGGTGCGAAACCCATCACCTTCGATGACCGTGTGGTGAACAAACACATCCGTGCCATTTTGTTCAGCTGAAATAAACCCGAATCCCTTCTGTTCGTTAAACCACTTGACTTTACCCGTGGCCATACAGCCACTCCTTTCCGGCGATGGACCGAACAACCGCCTTGGTAGCCCGGCCATTTCTTTGCACCCACATTTCCGTGTCGAGTCCTTCCCGAACGGATAAGCCCCGCGTGCGACGGGAGCAAATCGAAATTTGAGCGGTAAAGAATACCACGGGACGCTTATGGCAACAAAAAATAGTAAAATTTCACACGTTCCGTTATCCACCGCTTTTTGAGTTATCCACAATGCGATTTGATGGACGGGTGAACAAAATCGTGTGAAATGTTCACTTTTGGCCGTAATTTGTAAAAATTTATCCTGATGTGGTTATTTTCTTGGGAAATTTTATTCAATCGATCTTAAGTTATTTATACATAAGTAGATATGGCCTGATTGTGCAATTCGTAATCTATTATTGAATCTTGGGATTTTCCGATTGTCGAATTGAATTGAACCATTTTTTATCTAGTCAAGCATGGAACAGGGTTTGGAGCATTTTCCACAAGTTATCCACAAATTTTCGTCTCTTGATTTTCCCGCGCGGGTCGCCAGACTACCCGCTCCCGGATGGTGCAAGCTTGCATGAACCTGCTGGAAACGACCAAACTGGTAAAAAGTTACGATGGCCGAACGGTCGTGGACGAGGTCAGCTTTGTGCTGCGCCAGGAGGAGATTGTCGGCCTGCTTGGCCGTAACGGGGCGGGAAAAACCACCACGTTTCGCATGATCCTGGGGATGGTGACGCCCGACAGCGGGGCGGTGGCGTTTGACGCGGCCGACATCACCCACCTGCCGATGTACAAACGCGCCCGGCGGGGGATCGGATATCTGGCACAGGAACGCAGCGATTTTCGCCGATTGACCGTTTGGCAGAACTTACAGGCGATTCTGGAGACGCTGAACATCAGCCGATCCGAACGCAAACGCCGTGCGGATCAGTTGCTCAGTCAATACGGCTTGGTTCGCCAGCGCAACCAGCGGGCCGAAACCCTCAGCGGCGGCGAACGGCGAAAACTGGAAATCGCACGGGCGCTGGTCACCCAGCCCAAGTTGATCTTGCTCGATGAACCCTTCAGCGGCGTGGACCCCATCGCGGTGGAGGATTTGCAGAAGGAAGTGGTTCGGTTGAAGCATGAATTCGGCAAGAGCGTGCTGATCACCGATCACAACGTGGCGCAAACCCTGCGCGTGTGCGACCGAGCGCTGATCATTGATAACGGGCACGTCATCAAGGAAGGAACACCCCGCGCGATCATCAACGACCCGCAGGTGAAGTCGGCCTACCTGGGCAATACATTCCGGGGGGATGAGTTCGGTTGAGCAAATTTTCGCCACGATGGTGGGAATTTGATCGATCCGCGCCTACGATAGTGGGCAAACGCCGGTTGCGTACCGGTGTCTATTCAGTGATGAACAAGAAATTTTTCGGAGCATCCATGAACAAATTGTTTTCCCTGCGTCTGGCGGCCGCCGTTGCATTGACCATTGGCACATCCACGGCCACATTTGCCGATGGACCATCCACCGCGCCGGCACAAACAGCGCCGCAGGCGGCTCATGAAGCACAACAGGCCGGCCCAAAAGTGTCGGCCGAAGCCAAGGCATTGTTGGATAAACTGACGGCCGCTTATGCCGACGCCAAGAACCTGGAGATGGCCGGCACAATCCATGCCGATTTTGATGTCAGCGGCCAGAAGATGGACCAGACCGGTAAGTTTGAAGCCATTTTCCTCTCGCCGCTCCAGTTCCGCCATCAGTTACAGGATGATGTGTTGCTGGGATCGGATGGGAAGGCGATCTATATCTATTCGGAAAAGGCGAAGATGTATCGCACATGGGCTTTGCCCGAAGGGGCGACAAAACTGTCGGATATGCCGATGGTGGTTCCGTCGATCCTTCAACAGCAAAACCCGGCCTTGCTGCTGGCATTGTCACAGGATGCCGGCAAGGAATTGACCGAACACACCAGCAATGTCACGTTGGCTGATGATGTGGAGATTGAGGGGGCGAAATGTCCCGCGCTGCGCATCACCGAGGAAAATGGCGACACCACCGTGGTGGTTGATCCGCAGACCAGCCTGGTTCGCCGGGTGGTTGTGGACATGAAAAAGGGGTTGCAACAGCGCGGCCAGGGTCAGGTCAACAACGCGATGCTGACCTTCGAGTACACCAAGGTCGATACCAAAACGGCGGTCAAGGCGGAACAATTCGCTTGGACTCCTCCGCAGGATGCCAAGGACGCGGCCACGGCGCAGGTCCAACAGGAATCGCAGAATCCCGCAAACGAATTGGTGGGCAAGCCGGCACCCGATTTCAAACTCCCATCGCTGGATGGAAAGGAAGTCGCCTTGTCGGACCTGAAGGGAAAAGTGGTGGTGCTGGATTTCTGGGCGACATGGTGTGGGCCTTGTGTGCAGTCGCTGCCACATATTGATGCGTTGTATCAGGAAAAATCACCGGCCGGTCTGGAAGTGTTCGCGGTGAACCTTCAGGAAGAGAAGGAAAAGGTGAGCCAGTTCCTCAAGGATCACAACCTGAAACTGCCGGTGCTGCTGGATCAAAATGGAGCGGTTGGACAGCAATACCTGGCCAGCGCCATTCCAGAAACAGTGGTCATTGGCAAGGATGGCAACGTGGCGCAGGTCTTCGTTGGTGCCGGGCCGGACACCGCCGAGAAATTAAAGGCGGCCGTGGAAACGGCAATGGCGGCGAAATAATCGCCGACCAACACAGATCGCGTTGAGTGTATGGTTATTCCTGAATCGGCGAAGGTTCGCCATGTCTGGGCATGACCTGCTCGTAGCGCTGGGCGATGGGCATCCGACGCCCATATCCAAAGGCACGGCTGGTGACTTTGATGCCGGGCGCGGATTGTCTTCGCTTGTATTCGCTGCGATCCACCAGCTTGATGACGCGCAACACCGTGGGGGCGTCAAACCCTTCGGCGATGATTTCACTCACCCCTTTTTCCTCCTCGACATAACGATGCAAAATCGCATCGAGGATGTCATATGGGGGCAGTGAATCCTGATCGGTCTGATCGGGGCGCAACTCGGCCGAGGGGGCCTTGGTGATGCTGTTGCGCGGGATCAATTCGCACGCCGCCTGCCGATTGATCAATTCGGAGAGTTCATACACCATCGTTTTGGGGACATCGCTCAGGATCGCCAACCCGCCGCACATGTCGCCATAGAGCGTGCAATACCCGACCGCCAGTTCGCTTTTATTTCCGGTGGTCAGCAGCAGGTGGTTGAATTTATTGGAAAAGGCCATCAACAGCGCGCCGCGAACGCGGGCCTGGAGATTTTCCTCGGTGACATCGCGCGCCATCCGGTCAAAAAACGGGGCCAGCGTGTTTTCATATTGCTCGTGAATCGAACGGATTGGCACGAGATGGAAGGCGATGCCAAGGTTATGGGCGAGGGCCTCGGCGTCCACGATGGAATGGTCGGAACTGAATCGGCTGGGCATCGCCACACCGACAACTTTGTCCTTGCCCAGCGCCGCCACCGCCAGCGCGGCCGTCAATGCCGAATCGATGCCGCCGGAGAGGCCCAGCACCACGCTTTTGAACCCGCACTTGTGGACATAGTCGCGTAATCCCAGCACCAACGCCTTGTAAATGGCGGCCGCCCCGTGGGCATGGGTATGCGGAGTGGTCGTGGCATTGCCGGTGTTGCCATGCAGGTCCACGATCAACAGGTCTTCTTCAAAATCCTTGGCCTGCGCGATGACATTGCCGGCCGCATCCAACGCGACACTGTTGCCGTCAAAGACCAGCTCATCGTTGCCACCCACCTGATTGACATAAATCAACGGCCGGCCGAATTGTTTGACCTGGGAACCGAACAGATCAAGTCGAAATTCATGCTTGCCGGCAACGAAAGGTGAGGCGCTGATGTTGATCAGCACCTGTGCGCCGGCCGCGTGCAGGTCGGCGATGGGGTTTTGGTGATACAACCTCCGCGAGACCATTTTTTCATCGTTCCACAGGTCTTCGCAGATCGACAGGCCGGCCGTGGTGTCGGCGATTTGAACCAGATTGCAGCGATCACACGCGGGTCCTGGCTCAAAGTATCGGCTTTCATCAAAAACGTCGTAAGTGGGCAACAGGGTTTTGAAATGTCGGCTGACGATCTTGCCATCCCGCAGCAGCGCCGCGGCGTTAAACAAAGGACGGCCGACCGGTGTTTCGTTGCGCTGGGCATAACCGACAATCACATCAATCCCACTGACCCGCGATGCGATCAGGTCCAACCCACGCAAATTGTCGGCAACAAACTGCGGTTTTAAGAGCAGATCCCTGGGTGGATATCCGACGACCGACAATTCCGGGAAGACGACCAGCTGCGCCCCCTGTTCCTTGGCCCGCTGGGTAAATGCAAGAATCTTGCGGCAATTGCCCGCGATGTCACCGACCGTGCAGTTGATTTGCGCCAATGCGATCCGCATGGAATGATTGTATGGCCGCGCGTGCAAACCTTTAAGGGGCAGCTCTTTTTTCCGCCTTCGCCCGACGCTGGGCGACCTCCTGGGGAAGATTCACCAAACGATTGGTCGGCACATGCCGTTGCAAGGCCCATCTGAATCGGTCGTGATGGCGGCGATAGAGCAAACCCAGATGCCATGCAAAAAAATGTGTCGTGTAGATCGCGATCCAGATCAACAGATAAACGACGGCGAAATGATTCAGATGCGCCATCCACGGGTTGGCGTGCAACCATTGACGCGGGATCATGTCGTAGCCGACCATCAACCAAAGATAGAGGCCGGATGCGATCAGCCAAGAGATGACGGATAGCAGGTATCCGCCGCCGCATTTGAGGATGATGCTGAAGATCCGGTCGGGGCGAAGGTTGGCCAGTGGGGCGCCGCTGGTGGTGGCGGTCAACAAGACGGCCGGGAATAAAAACCCGCCCAATCCAAACAACACCGGCACCAGTGAAACCAGCAGGGCATTGCCATCGGCGACCCCCACATACCATGCCAACACCATCGGCCAATAACAGGCCGCCAGCGATAGGAAAAAGTGGCAAAACGGCCGCCAAATGTCATCGCCCAAGCTGGCGTTGCGCAGCGGCCGGGGCAGTTCATCACGATCTTCGGGGCCGACCTCCTCCACCACTGTGGCGTAGTGGGCCATGATCAATCCCGCGATGATCAGCGACGCAAACCAGCCGAAAATAATGATGTTCAGCGTCATTTGCGCCACCACATGGGCCAGCAGGATAAACAACATCACCACCAGATTCACCGGCAGTAGCAACTCCAGAAGAATCCGCGCCGGCGAATGGCGTGCGGCAAGATCGCCACTGGTATATCCGATCGCCCGCCCGGCGATGGGGATGTTGGATTCATCCGGCTGATCCACGGGCCGGACATGGATTGGACGAACCAGCTCGCCGGTATCGGGGTCATATTTTGGCGCGCCGGGGCGGACCTGATCGCTCAGGCTCAGGGGAACTTCCTCGGCGCCGACCCGCTCCACATCATCCAGCGTGGGGAGCATGTCGATGGGATTTCCGGCATCATCGTTTTTTCGACGGGCAAATGCCTTGCGGAGCTGGGCCATGCGGTCGGCATCGACGGCCGAGGTCGATGAGTCCATTTTATAGGTTCCATCGACGCCCAGATTGGCCAGATCGCTCAAGGTTGGGATGTCGTTCAACCGGCCGCAATGCGGGCATTGAATCAGCCCGCCGGCCATGTCTTCGGGCATCTCAAACTCATGTCCGCAATGGCAGGGGAATCGAATCATATTCCATCAATGATTATAGCCGACAGATCGGGCATTTGTTGCCGGGTAGGTGAAATTTGGGATACCACGACCCGCTTCATTTCCCAAATCGGCAACGTATAATGCGGCCGTTTTAAGGAGACTATCGTGAGCGGACGAGCATTGATCGTATGGGGCGGCTGGGATGGCCACCAGCCCGGACAGGTGGCGGAAATCTTCCGCAAGGCGCTGGTTGAGGATGGTTTTTCCGTTGAGGTTTCCAATACGCTGGATGCGTTTCTCGATGTCGAAAAGCTGCTTTCCCTGAGTTTGATCGTTCCCATCTGGACGATGGGCAAGATCACCGAGGAGCAATTTCAGCCGGTCAGCAAGGCCGTCCAGAGCGGCGTCGGGCTGGCGGGTTGTCACGGCGGGATGTGCGACGCATTTCGCGAACACACCGAATGGCAATTTATGACAGGCGGGCAATGGGTGGCCCATCCGGGCAATGACGGGGTGAAGTATCAGGTAAAAATCACCGATCAGTCCCATCCGATCACCCGCGGGATCGAGGATTTTGAGGTTTCCAGCGAACAGTCTTATCTGCATGTGGACCCGGCCGTGAAAGTGCTGGCGACGACATCCATGCCGGTGGCCGATGGACCGCATGTCGCCAATGGCCCGGTGCGGATGCCGGTGTTGTGGACAAAGCTTTGGGGCAAGGGACGGGTGTTCTACAATTCCTTGGGTCATCAGGCGGACATCGTCCAAAGCGAGCCTTGTTTGACGTTGATGCGCCGGGGTTTCCAATGGGCGGCCAAAACTTGAGTCCAATCGACCTGCCCATGGTGATCACCATCGACGGCCCGGCCGGCACTGGGAAATCCAGTGTCGCACGACACGTTGCGGATCGATTGAGATTTGATTTTCTTGATACCGGGGCCATGTACCGCGCCATCGCATTGGCGGCGGTGCGTCGACAATCGGATTTGGACGATCCGCGCGAGCTGGAATTTGTTGCCCGTCACGCCCGCATTGAATTTGACTGGTCGGCCCATCCGCCGGCCGTCCTGTTGAATGATGAGCCGGTGGGGCATTTGTTGCGCAGCGCCGAAGTGACCGCCGCCGCCAGTCAAATCGCGGTGGTGGCGGCCATTCGGCGTCAATTGGTGGATCAACAGCGGAAAATCGGTCAAAATCGATGCCGGCTGGTCACGGAAGGGCGCGACCAGGGGAGCGTCGTTTTTCCAGATGCGCAATTAAAAATCTATCTCGACGCCGATCCGGCCGAACGGGGACGCCGACGGGTGGCCCAGCTTCGCGCCCGCGGCGAGGTGGTTGACCCGGCCGAGATTCTTCGTCAGATTGTTGAGCGTGACCAGCGCGATTCAGGCCGGTCAACCGGCCCGTTGGCCGTGGCTTCAGATGCGAAAGTCATCGACACCACCCATTTGACCCAGCAGCAGGTGATCGATTCCATCGTCCAGATGGCGCGGGAGCAGTTGCGGGGTGTTACCTGAAATGACACAGACCAATCCCGCCCAACCGAATGAAAACTCATCTTCGAGTGGCATTACGCCCCGTCGCTCCATCATCTGGTGTGGTTGCCAGGCATTTGCCCGCATTATCACCACCTTGATGTTCGATCTGAAAGTGTACGGTCTGCATCACATTCCAACCCACGGCGGCGCCCTGCTGGTGGCGAACCATGAAAGTTATCTCGATCCGGTGGTCGTCGCCGTTCGGGTGAGACGGCCGGTGAGTTTTTTGGCCCGGTCCGGTTTGTTTGATAATCCAGCCTTTGGTTGGCTGATCCGCTCATTACACGCTTTTCCGGTGCGACAGGGGGAAGGTGACATCGGCGCGGTCAAGGAGACGATCCGCCGATTGAAGGAAGGGCATGTCCTGAACATTTACCCCGAAGGATCGCGGACCCAGACCGGCGAACTTGGCCCCATTGAGCCGGGTATTGCCCTGATGGTCAGGCGGGCGGGGGTGCCGGTGGTTCCGGTGGTGATCAGCGGGTCGTTTACCGCTTGGCCGCGAGGACGAAAAATATTTCATCCGGCTCCCATTCGCGTTCTGTATGGGCCGCCGATGGAATTAAATCACCTCAAACCCGCGCAAATCACGGCCCGCATCGATCAGACTTTTCGTCAGCTTCTGGCTGAATTACGCGCCAAATCGTGATTGATTGGGGTTGAAGATGTTTGCAAGAAGGGGGCAAATCGCATAATTTCAGCGTTTTGCCAAAACCGCCCGCGGGTGGTTTTCGCGGCAACCACAATGCTCTTTTGATAACCGAGGAATTTGCAATGGGTCCGACCAACATCGCTTTGGTCCAGTTGTATCAGGCCGATATGGCGCTTCGTGAGGCACAAGGCCGGTTGGAGGCGGCGACAAAAAACGTCCGCATCCAGGAACGCAGGGTCCGCGACCTTGAGCAGAAACTCAGCGGCTTGCAACAGGCGCTTCGGGAACATCAGACCCAGGCCGCCCAACTCGAACTGGACATCAAAACCCGCGACGCCCGCATCGAACGACTGCGCGGCCAGCAGCAGACTGCGAAAAACAACAAGGAATATCAGGCGTTCCTCGTCGAGATCAACACCGAAAAAGTGGACCGCGCCAAGGCAGAGGAACAAGCGCTGAAGATTATGGAACAGGTGGAGCGAGGACAGGTTGAGATCAAGGAATTGGCCGCCCATCTGGAAGGGGAAAAGACCAAGCTGCAAACGATGAAGGATCAGATGGGGGATACGGTCGCCACGTTGCAGGCGGAGATCGAAGGTCTGCGTCCGGCCCGTAATGAGGCGGCGGCGGCGGTTCCCGCAAAGGCATTGACGGCGTTTGAACGGCTGGCGGATCGATTTGAGGGGGAGGCATTGAGCGCCCTTTCCAAGCCGGATCGACGACGCGAGGAATACGTCTGCACGGCCTGCATGATGGACTTGGTGACGGATGTGTACAATAAACTGCACATGCGGGATGACCTGATTTTCTGCCCCAGTTGCCACCGGATTTTGTACATCCCCGATGAATTGCCCCCAGAAGCGGCCGTGAACAAGAAAAAGACCCCGCGTGAAAAGCCGGCCGGCGATGTGCCCGGCGCCACCACCCGCCGGCAGGAGTCGGCGGTGGATGTGCTCAAATCGATGACGCCGGAGGAGCCGGAAGTCCAAAACGCGGCCGAAACGAGCGAGGAAGGGCATGGATGAGGTACTGAGCCTGGAATTTGACGGGGGGTCGCGCGGAAATCCGGGGCCGGCGGGAATCGGGGTGGTGGTGCGGGCGGCCGACCGCACGCCGCTGGTCACGCTCGGACGGTTCATCGGCAAGGCCACCAACAATGTCGCTGAATATCGCGCGCTGATCACCGCTTTGGAGGAAGCACTCAAGCTGGGCGCAAAAAAGATCATCATCCGCGGAGACAGCGAGTTGATCATCAAGCAGATGCGGGGAGAATATCGCGTTAAACATCCGGACATGCGAATACTGTATGATCAGGCGCAATTGATGCTGACCGATTTTCACGAGTATCGCATTGAGCACAACCTGCGGCACAAAAACGAACTGGCCGACAAACTGGCCAACCTGGCGATGGACAAAAAGGGGGATGTGACGGAGGCCGATGGGGATGAATCGGGCTTGGATTCCCCCGCGCCACAGGCGACGACGGCGGGGGATCAATGGTCCTGTCGGCGCTGCGGATGCGAAATTGTGGTGCAACATCCATCATCCATCCGGCCGCATCAGTTAAAGCCGTTCGTTTGTCAGTGCGGCATGAAAATGGAATCGGAGAAGTAAAAAATGTCGAAAATCGCATTGGGCGATCTTGCGGCCGTGGCGGTGGAGGCGGCCTATCTGGCGGGTCGGCGGACGCTGGCCCATTTCAACACGGGCGTGGCGGTGGAGACCAAATCGGACCAGACGCCGGTGACCTGCGCCGACCGCGAGGCCGAGGAGATCATCCGCGGACGCATTGCCCGCACTTATCCCAACCACGCGATCCTGGGCGAAGAACAAGGGAGCAGCGGCGGGGGGGCCGGCGGCAACGACTATCGCTGGATCATCGACCCGATCGATGGGACCAAGTCGTTTATTCATGGTGTGCCGCTGTATGGTGTCCTGATCGGCGTCGAGGTGAATGGCGAGCCGTCGGTGGGGGTGATTTACATGCCGGCCCTCGATGAGATGGTCTGGGCGGCCGATGGACTGGGGTGCTGGTGGAATGGGCGCCGGGCACGTGTGTCGGAGGTGTCCAAACTGGAGGAGGCGACGCTGCTGAGTTCCAGTGTAACCACCTGCCAGGCCCGCTCGGATACGTTTGATCAACTGGCCGACAAGGTCAAACTGACGCGAACATGGGGGGATTGTTACGGCTACCTGTTGGTGGCGACCGGCCGGGCGGAGATTATGATCGACCCGAAGTTAAACCCGTGGGATGTGGCGCCGATGCCCCCGATTTTGCGCGAGGCGGGGGGCGGGTTCACAACCTGGTCGGGTGGATCGTCCATTCACGCCGGGGATGGGGCGGCGGTCAATGGACAATTGCTGGAACCGGTTCGGGCAATTTTGAAGGCGGAACGGAAATTCGCCAGGATTTGAAGATTTATGATCGACCTTAAAGACCTGCGGGACAATCCTGAAAAATATCAGCGTGGGGCGGCGCTCAAGCGCGTCACCGTGGACATCGCGGCGATTTTGAAGGCGGATGAGCAACGACTGGCCGCGCAACGGGAATTTGAACGACTGCGATTCGAGCAGAACAAAGCCTCCACCGAAATCGGCCGGCTGAAGGAGCCTGCGGAAAAAAAGGCCGCCATCGCGCGGATGGGCGAGCTTAAACAGCAGGTCAAAGAGGCCGAGGAGCGCATGAAGACGGCCGAGGCACAGATCGAGCCTCTGCTGCTGCAAATCCCACAGCCGCCGGATGCGGATGTGCCGGAGGGAAAGGATGCCTCGCAAAACGTGGTGCTGTATCGCTGGGGCGAGCCGCGAAAGTTTAATTTCACCCCCAAAAGCCACGTCGACCTGGGTTTGGCATTGGGGCTGATCGATTTTGAGCGCGGGGTAAAAATCGCCGGCAGCAGATCATTCTATCTGCGCTCGCTTGGCGCGGAGTTGCATCAGGCGGTTCTGCGAATGGCGTTTGACATGATGACGCGCGAAAAGGGTTTTACCGGCATGACGGTTCCGGTGTTGGTGCGCGAGGAGGCGATGCGCGGCACCGGATTTTTCCCCGGCGGGCGCGATCAGGCATACGATGTGGACCCCGGACCCGATGAGCGATTCCTGACCGGCACGGCCGAGGTGGGCCTGACGGCCTATCACATGGATGAAGTGCTGGAAGAAAGCACGCTGCCGCGAAAATATGTCGCCGTCAGCACCTGTTTTCGCCGTGAGGCGGGAACATACGGCAAAGACACGGCCGGTCTGTACCGCGTGCATCAGTTCGACAAATGCGAGCAGGTGGTCATCTGCCGAAACGACATCGAGGAGAGCAAAACCTGGCACCGTGAAATGCTTTCGTATGCCGAGGAGATGCTCAAACGACTCAATCTCCCCTATCGCGTGGTGCAGTGCTGCACCGGCGACATCGGCATCAAAAACGCCAGCCAGATCGACATCGAATCATGGATGCCCAGCCGCGCCAATGACAAAGACCCCGACAGCGGATATGGAGAAACCCACTCGGCCTCCCGCCTGTATGAATTTCAGTCGCGGCGGCTTAATTTGCGATACAAGGACGCCGAGGGAAAACTCAGGTTCTGCCACACGCTGAACAACACCGTGGCCGCCAGCCCGCGGATTTTGATTCCGATCCTTGAAAATTACCAAAACGCAGATGGCACGGTGACCATCCCCGAAGTGCTGCGGCCCTATCTGAACGGCCGCGAAAAGATCGGGTGAGTTACAGTTTGCGCGTACTCCTTGCAAAATAGGAGATTTGGTCTCGAACATAGGATTGTTGAATTGTGAATTGATTCCCTCTCCCTGTACTCAGGGAGAGGGTGAGGGAGAGGGTTCTTATTCCTCGACACCAAAAAAGTAACCCTCTCCCCAACCCTCTCCCTGAGTACAGGGAGAGGGAGTAAGAGTGGAAATATTCGGGAATTATTTACGGCTATTGAGGAGGTGGGTGTTGCATTCGATGGCGATTCAATGCCTGATGATGGTCGTCATGGCGACGATTGGCAGTTGTGATTCACGGCCAACCCACGCCCGCCAACAGGCCGACCAACGGACGACCACCATCTATCTGGTCCGTCACGCCGAAAAGGAGAACGACGGGGCCGATCCGGACTTGTCCGCACAAGGCCAAGCCCGCGCCAAAGCGCTGTCAACCCGCCTGAAAGACGCCGGCATACAACGGATTTTCGCCACCAATGCCCGCCGGACGCAGCAGACCGTTGCGCCACTGGCAAAGTGGTTGAAGCTCAAAGTGCAGGTTGTCTCCGCCGATGATATCGATGCAATGGTCAGTCGCATCTCCGATTGCACCGGAGAAAACATCCTCGTCGCCGCCCACAGCAACACCATCGGCCCGATCATCGAAGGGCTTGGCGGCGACACAATCGACCCCATCGACGAAAGCGAATTCGACAATCTATATATCGTCACGATCACGCCAACCGGCGATGTCATCATCAAACACGAACACTACGGCCAGCCCAGCGGCGATTGACCTTTAACGAGGGATTCGATCATGCTCAAACATCAACTCCTGCACCCCCAGATCACCGCCGCCCTCGCCCGTGGCGGACACACCAGCAAGGTGCTGATCTCCGATGGCAATTTCCCCCACGGCTCTCGTCGCGGGCCAAATGCCGAAGTCGTCTATCTGAACCTGCGCGCGGGATTGCCCACCGTGACGGATGTACTGGAGGTTCTGACCACCGCCATCCCAATCGAACGCGCCGATGTGATGGACTACGCCCGCACCGGCCCCTATGCACTGTCGGCCGACCCGGAAATCTGGGCTGATTTTCGCCGTCTGCTGCAATCAACCGATTGCCGCGGCGAACTGACAAAAATCGAACGCTTCGCATTTTATGATGCCGCCAGCACGCACGATGTCATGCTCACCATCGCCACCGGCGAACAACGCATCTATGCGAATCTGCTTTTGACAATCGGCGTGGTGAGGTGAATCCACTGGCTTGAGCTTTCGTTTTTATAGTATACTACCGCCATGGCTCCCAACTTTGTCAGATCGACCGTGCGCGACATGGATGGTTATGTGCCCGGCGAGCAGCCCGCTCCCGGCGAGCGCATCATCAAACTGAACACCAACGAAAATCCGTTCCCGCCCAGCCCCAAAGTCATGCAGGCGATTCGGGAGATGGAACCGGAACTGCTTCGACGCTATCCCAACCCACTCGCCGAATCATTTTGCGCCGCCGCCGCCAAGGTGCTGGATGTGTCGCCCGACATGATTCTCGCCGGCAATGGCAGCGATGACATCCTCACCATCGCCACGCGCACGTTCATCCCCCCCGGCGGAAAACTGGCCTTTCCCGACCCCACCTATTCGCTCTACCCCGTGCTGGCCCGGCTTCAGGAGGCCGATTGCGTCAGCGTCAAATGGGAAAAGGACTGGGCATTGCCGGCCGAGGGGCTTTTGCAAACAAAAGCCAACGCGATCTATCTCGCCAACCCCAACGCCCCCAGCGGCACATTTGTTTCACCCACCAAGATCGCCCAACTGGCCAAAGATTTCGACGGCCTGATTCTGGTCGATGAGGCATATGTCGATTTTGCCGATGACAATTGCCTCTCGTTGGTCCGCCAACTCCCCAACATCGTCATCTCGCGCACCTTCAGCAAGGCCTATTCGCTGGCCGGCCTGCGATTCGGGTTCGCCGTCGCCCAGCCGGCCGTCATTGAGCAGATGACCAAGGTCAAGGACAGCTACAACTGCGACGCCATCGCGATCATCGCCGCGGCCGCCGCCATCGAGGATCAGGAATACGCCCGCCGGACATGGGAACATGTCCGTGGCGAACGCCAGCGGCTGTCATCCGAATTAACGCAGATGGGTTGGACGGTCCTCCCCAGTTCCGCCAATTTCATCTTCGCCGTCGCCCCCGATGGACGCGGCCGCGAAGCCTATCTGGGCCTCAAACGCCAGGGCATCCTCGTTCGCCACTTTGACAAACCCGGCCTATCCGACAAAATCCGCATCACCATCGGCACCAGCCAGGAAAATAACGCCCTGTTGGGCGGCATCAAGGCACTGACGGCGACGGAAAAGGCGGCATAAGCAATAATTTCAAATAAATCACGACGCCAACGCACTGACTGCGAGAAAAAATGTCCAAATCACCTTCCAATCGCACCGCCGAACTCTCCCGACAGACCCGCGAGACCAAAATCCGCGCCGCCATCAACCTTGATGGCAATGGTGAAGCCGACTGCGAAACCGGCGTCGGTTTCTTCGACCACATGCTCGACCTGCTGGCCCGCCACAGCCTGATCGACCTGCGCATCCATGCCGAGGGAGATTTGCAGGTGGACGACCATCACACGGTGGAGGATGTGGGGATTGTGCTGGGACAGGCCCTCGATCAGGCCCTGGCCGACAAGCGGGGAATCTACCGCTACGGCTGGGCGATCGTTCCCATGGACGAAAGCCTGGCCCAGGTGGCCATCGACCTCTCCGGCCGGCCGGCGTTTGTCTTCAATGTTCCCTTCAAGGGTGAACGCATCGGAAAATTCGCCGTCGAACTGGTTGAGGAGTTTTTCAAGGCGCTGGCCACCAGCGCCAAACTGAACCTGCACATCAGTGTCCCCTACGGCTCCAACAACCACCACATCGCCGAAGCAATCTTCAAGGCCGCGGCCAAGGCCCTGCGCCAGGCCGTCTCCCTCGACCCGCGCAACCCCGGCGTCCCCAGCACCAAAGGTTCACTCAAGGGTTGAATCGGACCGTGTGATCCATCACACCGGCTCGCGCCAGGTTTGCAGCAGGTGCATGTAGTTGGCGCGTTCGATGGCGCCCCGATCGGGACAACGCAGCAGGTTCATGCTTCCCTTCATCTGGCGAATCGAACTGTATTCATGTTCGTCCATCCATTGGCGCAGATCGGTCAGCACCGTCGTCAGATGTCGCGGTCCGTTTCGCAGGATCGCCGAAACCATCTGAACCGCCTCCGCGCCGCACATGATGGATTTGACGGCATCCACCGCGACATGCACACCGCCGCTGACCGCCAGCGACACGCGCAGGCAACTGGAAAGAATCGCCAGCCATCGCAGTCGCAACGGAAGTTCGGATGCGTCGCTGAGTTGTATCTTTGGAACCACCTGGAGTGAATCGATGTCGATGTCCGGCTGATAAAACCGGTTGAATAGCACCAGCCCGTCCACGCCCGCTTCCTCCAGACGGCTGCACAGATTGGGGATCGAGGAATAAAACTGCGAGAGTTTGACGGCCACGGGAATATTGACCGATTGTTTGACCTGTCTTGCGGTGTCAACCACGCGATCCTCCACCTCGGCCGAGCTTTCTATTGGATCGGTGGCGACATAATACACGTTCAATTCCAGCGCATCGGCCCCCGCCTGTTCGATCTGACGGGCATAATCGATCCATCCGCCGCAACTGACTCCATTGAGCGAAGCAATCAGCGGAATCGCGACCGCCTGCTTGATGCGTCGGATCTGGTTAAGGTAATCGCATGGGCACAGGGCAAAATCCGATGCCTCGGGAAAATATGACCGCGCCTCGGCATAGGCATCCGCGTAGATTTCCATGTGATACACCGTGGCGCGGTGTTCAATGGAAAGCTGCTCCTCAAACAGCGAATGCATGACTATCGCGGCCGCTCCGGCGTCCTCCAACCGCCTTACGGTGTCGAGATTGTCCACCATCGGTGATGCGCCGACCACCAGCGGATGGGGCAGCCTTAATCCCAGATAATGCGTGGAGAGATCCATGGTCGTCTCCTCTGCCGCGTCTTGGCGGCGGTGTTATTTACCCACCGGCCGCGGGCTTTTCATCCGTGGCCATGCGGGCCAAATGTTCGTACAGACGATAGCGTCTTTGTATCTGCCGCTGTGCTGCGGCCGAAAGTTCCCTGAATCGATCCGGATCCTGCTGCTCGACCATGCGGAACCGCGTCTCGTTGCGCATGTAGTCGGCCAGCGGGGTCTTTGGAGCGGGCGAATCCAACTGCAACGGCGACTCGCCCGCATCCGTCCGTCTTGGATCGTAGCGATACAGCGGCCAATACCCGCTCTCCACCGCCAGTTTCTGCTGATCCGCTCCAAATGCCATGTCATAACCGTGCGCGATGCAGTGGCTGTAGGCGATGATCAACGATGCGCCGGGATACGATTCAGCCTCCTGAAACGCCTTGACCGTTTGCACATCCTTCGCCCCAAGGGCAACCTGCGCGACATAGATCGACCCGTAACTCATCGCGATCAATCCCAGGTCTTTTTTGGGTTGGGATTTGCCGGCGGATGCGAACTTGGCGGCCGCGCCAATGGGTGTCGATTTACTCTGCTGGCCGCCCGTGTTGGAATAAACCTCGGTGTCCAGCACCAGCACGTTCACCTTGCGCCCGGATGCCAGAACATGATCCAGCCCGCCGAAACCGATGTCGTACGCCCATCCATCGCCACCGACGATCCAAACACTTTTGTGCACCAGATAATCGGCCAGCAATGTCAGCCTGCTGGATTCCGGTGAATCGATTTCCATCAGCCGAACCGCCAGCGCCTCCACCCGTGCGCGTTGTGCGGCAATCTGCGCATCGTTGGACTGCGGCGCGTTGAGTAGTTCATCAATCAGTTTCGGCCTGTCGATCACACCGGCCATTCGCAGCAACAACTCGATTGCCTGCTCTCGATGCTTGTCCAATGCCAGACGCATTCCCAGACCGAATTCCGCGTTGTCTTCAAACAGCGAATTGGCCCATGACGGCCCTCGACCGTCGGCGTTGGTGCAATAGGGGGTTGTCGGCAGATTTCCGCCATATATCGAGGAACATCCGGTGGCATTGGCGATGAGAATCCGATCGCCGTACAACTGCGTCAGGAGTTTGATATACGGGGTCTCTCCACACCCCGAGCAGGCACCAGAAAATTCAAACAGCGGCGTCAGCATCTGTGTGCCTTTGACATCCAGCCGCAATCGCGAGCGGTCTGGGTCGGGAAGCGTCAGGAAAAAGTCAAAGTTGTCTCGTTCCCGATCACGCAGCGGCGCCTGCGGCTCCATGTCAATCGCCTTGTGACGCGGGTTGGACTTATCGCGGGCCGGACAAACCATCACGCACAACCGGCATCCCGTGCAATCCTCCGGAGCAACCTGAATGGTGTATTTGTCACCCTTCAGGTCCGGCGCTTTATAATCAATCGACTTAAATGTCTCGGGTGCGCCGGCCAACGCGTCGGGATTGTACACCTTGGCGCGAATCGCCGCATGCGGACAGACAATCGCGCACTTGTTGCACTGAATGCACAATTCGGCATCCCACACGGGGATTTCCGTTGCGAGATTGCGCTTTTCCCATCGTGCCGTCGACATCGGCCATGTTCCATCCACAGCAAATGCGCTGACCGGCAGCAGGTCTCCATGATTGGACAGCATCACCCCCGTAATCCTCTGTACGAAATCCGGTGCCTTGTGTGAAATCAGAGGTGGCGATTCGCTGGCCGTGATCTGTTTGGGATAATTCACCTGTTGCAGATGTGCCAGTGCGTTGTCCACGGCCGCGAAATTGCGGTCGACCACCTCCCTGCCTTTTTTCCCGTAGGTTTTTTGTATGGTTTTCTTGATCTGCTCAATGGCCTGCTCCCGCGGCAATACGCCTGAAATGCCGAAGAAACAAGTCTGCATGATCGTATTGATTCTTCCGCCCATCCCTGAATCGCGTGCCACCTGATAGGCGTCGATCACATGGAATTGAAGATCCTTTTCAATGATCGCCCTCTGCACACCGACCGGCAGGTGTTCCCATATCCGGTCTGCCGGCATCGTGCTGTTCAACAGAAACACCGCGCCGGTCGCGGCATGTTCCAGCACGTCATAACGTTCCAGAAAATGAAACTGATGACAGGCGACAAACCGTGCCTTGCCGATCAGGTAGGGGGCCTCAATCGGTTCCGGTCCGAACCGCAGATGCGATATCGTGATCGCTCCCGATTTCTTTGAATCATAAACGAAATACCCCTGCGCCCAATTGTCGGTCTCCTCTCCGATGATTTTGATGGAATTCTTGTTGGCACCCACCGTTCCATCCGCGCCAAGTCCGTAAAATATGCACTGAACAACCTCTTCGCCCAGAATTTCAAACCCCTGCTCAACATCCAGCGACAGATGGGTGACATCGTCCATGATCCCCACCGTGAATCGACGACGAGGATGCGGCCGATCCAGCTCGTCATATACCGCCTTGACCATCGCTGGCGTGAATTCCTTGCTTGACAGGCCGTAGCGACCGCCGATGACCGATGGTTCATGGTCGATCAGGCCCGTCTCCCTCGCCTCGCGCAAAGCGCAAACCACGTCCTGATACAAAGGCTCACCCAGCGCACCCGGTTCCTTGGTGCGGTCCAATACCGCTACTCGACTTACACACGGAGGCAGCGAGCGTACAAAATCCTCGTTGGACCACGGCCGATACAACCGCACCTTTAGAACGCCCACACGCTGGCCGTGGTCGCACAGCCATCGTGCGGTTTGTTCGGCGGTTTGTGCCCCTGACCCCATCAGCACGATCACCCGCTCGGCCTGCGGATCGCCAACATAATCAAATAGCCCATATCGCCGTCCGGTCCGCGCCGCAAACTGCTCCATGACCTCTTTTACATGCCGCGGACAATCCTCATAAAAAGGATTGCACGCTTCTCGGGCCTGAAAAAACGTATCCGGGTTCTGAGCCGCCCCCCGCAACACCGGCCGATCCGGCGTCATCGCCTGCCTGCGGAATGCCGCCACCGCCTCATCATCCATCAGTTCCCGCAGATCGTCATCGCTCAATTCCTGAATTTTGTTGACTTCATGACTGGTGCGAAACCCGTCGAAAAAGTGCACAAAAGGCACCCGTCCGCGCAGTGTGGCAACATGTGCGATTAACGCCATGTCATGCGCCTCCTGCACAGAATTGCTGCACAGCATCGCAAAACCCGTCTGCCGGCAGCTCATCACATCCTGGTGATCGCCGAATATCGACAAAGCATGAGTCGCCAGCGTCCGTGCGGATACGTGCATCACAAAGGGCAGCAGTTCCCCTGCAATTTTGTACATGCTGGGGATCATCAACAGCAACCCTTGCGATGCGGTGAATGTCGTCGTCAACGCCCCGGCCTGCAGCGCCCCATGTACCGCACCGGCCGCCCCTCCCTCGGATTGCATCTGTGAAATTCGCGGAATCGTCCCCCAGATATTGGCTCTTCCCTTTGCGGACCACTCATCGGCCAATTCCCCCATCGTGCTGGATGGCGTGATCGGATAAATTGCCGCCACTTCACTCAAACGATATGCAACCGAAACCGCCGCTTCGTTGCCATCCAGCGTCACCATCACTCGCCGGCCGGTCGCAGTTTCCACCCCCGTTCCTATGCCGCCTTCGTGGTTCTTCATGGCCTTCTCCACGGTGCGAAATTATTGGTCAGCCACTCATCTTATAATAGGATAAATATATCCTTTATTCAACGCCTAAAAGCCTCATTTCCGATCGAGGAACCTTTTTACTCGCTGGCCATATTCCTCCGGACCAGCCGCCATTCCCAGCACATGGCCGACCCCTTCGATCCGCCAATATTCCGTCAAATTCGCCGGCCGGGATTCCATAGCCCCCTTCAACGCATCCATCTCCGCCAATCCAACCAACGGATCATCACCCGCTTGAATCACCATCAATGCGCAACCAATGCGTGGAATCAAATCCACAGGCCGAACCACACCGAAATCCGCCCCGATCAACACTTGTGCCAGCCGAATGCTGAATTTCTGCAACCCCGCCAACGGCAATCCCATCAAATACCCATGTGCCGCGGCGGCCTGCCGAAAATCGGCATACGGACATTCCAGAATCACCGCGGACAAATCATCCCGCATCACCGCCGTCGCTGCGATTATGGCCGCCCCCATGCTGATGCCAAATAAAACCAGCTCCCTGGATTGTTGAGGATAACGCTCTCTTAATTGATTGATGACTTGGTTCAGATCGTGCCGCTCAAAATACCCCGCCGTGGTAACTGTCCCATCACTCTCCCCATGTCCGCGAAGGTCAATCGCAAGGATGTGATAATTCAACTCATGAAATAACGGCCCCCACGCAATCGAGCCGACTTTCGCATCCGCATAACCATGAACCAGAATGACGCATCGATCCGTCTTGGGATCATCCGCCGGCATCCACCACCCCGCCAAATTCATCGGCCGACCTGACTTTTGATCGGCCACCTCAAAACGAATCTCCTCAAACTCCAACCCCAAGTCCATTGGCGACAGTCGTTTAAGGAGATACGCGGCCTTCCCATCGGTCATTCGAGGCGGATGCACCAACGCCCATGCCATCGAGAACCACAGCGCCAATACCAGCAGAATGCCGATCGACAGGAATACAATCCCCAGCGGCAGGGCATCTCGTAAAATAAAAAATCCTTCATTATGTGGCATTTATTTTCCGCCGGTTATAAATCATTTGATTTTTTTTTGAAGGTCTGGATATTATCAGTCCGATAATACGGCATGGAACCATGCCCGCGGTGGAACGCGCGGGCCGTATTTACATGAAGGGAGTCATCGTGAAAGTTTTCGTACCAAGCGTGGCGTTGATGTTGCTGGTGGGCGTGGGATGCGCCAATAAGGACAAGCCGGCAACGGCGGGCACCGACCTGCAACCCAACAGCGCCGTAACCGATGTGTCCGCGTCGCCGGTGGCTTATACGCCGCCCCCTGTCTCGCCGGCGCCGGTTCAAACCATCACCCCCGATCCAATCGCTCCCGCCCCCGTGGCCAGCACGGGCGGAAGCTACACCGTCAAGAAGGGTGATACCCTCTATGGCATCGCCCGGCAAAAATATGGCGATGGCAAGCAATGGAAGAAGATTGCCGCCGCCAACCCCGGCGTCACCGCCTCCAGTTTGAAGGTGGGCCAGACGCTGGTCATCCCCTGATCTTACGCATCGATTGATCGCGATGCCGCAATGCGGGCGCCGGAGGCGCCAGAAGGTTGGTTGAATGGCGCGGAGGGGACACTCCTCCGCGCCATGCAACCGCCGAACGGAGCTGGTATACACTTGGCGGTTGTGCGTTCACAATCCAGGCGGACCGACACACCCGGCACACCGGAGTTGCAGCGCATTTTGCGGCTGGAGGTTCCGGTGATCGTCAAGCTGGCCGAGCGTCGGCTTGCGATGTCGGAGGTGATGCGGCTGGGGACCGGGGCCATCATCGAATTTTTCAAAAGCAACGAAGACCCGCTGGAATTGCTCATCAACAACAAACCCATCGGGTGCGGCGAAGCGGTCAAGGTGGGGGAAAATTTCGGCCTGAAAATCACGCAGGTGGGCGATGTGAAATCGATCATTCGTTCACTGGGCCAATGAATGATCGATTCACCTTGCGTTAATGTCCGCCGGCCAGTTTCAAGGCCAATCCCATCGCCTCTGATTTATCCTGTACGCGGCCTTCCAGTTGGGCATCGTACACCTCGTAGAGAATACGCTTGAATTGCGGACCGGCCGACAGACCGGCGGCCAGCAAGTCCTCGCCGCTGATCAGTGGAATCGGGGCGCAATCCACACTCTCCAACTCCGAAAATCGTTCCCGCAGCCATCCAATCCGGTCCGCACGCACGCCCATTTGTTGCAACGCCAATAACAGGCGAATCGCATCCGGCGCGGTTGGATGGGCATAAAACCGTTTCAGTTGCGCCACGCTTGGCATCGCATCCTGAAGCAATCCCCCAACCCCGCGCAAAATCACCTCCATCCGATCCGTCTCCTCATTGCTGATTTTGAGTGACTGCCGGACGGCACGCACCAGCTTGCGCGCAAATGGGTCACTCAACAACATCTGAAAATCGGCATTCGCAGGTGATTCATGCGACTGATAACACAAGCTCCCCGCCGCCAGCGCGAGGGGAAAATCAATGACATCATCAGGTGAGACGGCCAAAAAGATCGAGCGGGCCGGATTAAATTTTCGATTTTGAGCCGTCGGTGGCGGGCCGAATCGGAAGATCGGCTCCAACAACCCAAACTCCCACAACCTCGGCCACGCCCCCGCGCGGGTGGGGGGGGTGAGCATCATTCGCAGCTCCTCGGCGATGCGTTCCGGGCTGATTCGGATCAATGACTTGGCGTGCCGGACAATCGCCTCGGCCGTCTTCGGCTCAATGGTCAGATTAAACCGCGATGCAAATCGCATCGCCCGCAACAATCTTAAATGATCCTCGGCAAACCGCTCATCAGCCTCTCCAATCGCCCGCAACAGATGGTTGGACAGGTCGGCCTGTCCCCCCACAAAATCGATCACTCGATCTTCCAGTGGATCGAAAAACAGTCCGTTGATCGTGAAATCGCGCCGCTGGGCATCCTCCTGTGGTGTGGAAAAATGGACAGCCGAAGGGTGGCGTCCATCCTGATAACTCGCATCGCTGCGAAACGTGGCCACCTCGATGACGCTTTGCCGCCGGCGGACCAGAATCACCCCAAATGCCGCCCCCACGGCCTGGGTATTGGAAAATTGCTCCTGAACCTGCTTCGGTGTCGCATTTGTGGCGATATCAAAATCCTTGGGTTGTAGCCCCAAAAGCTGGTCGCGCACGCATCCGCCGGCGAAATAGGCGATAAATCCTCCTTTTCTAAGCTGCGACAACACATCCATCGCATCTTGCCGCGATGAGCGGGGTTTGGTTGGGGTTATGGATTTGTCCATGGACAACAGGATAATCGCCAAAGCCGGCCAATTCACGAACGGCGCAAAAATTCCAGTGTCATTCCCCCATATTCCCGCTGATCCACCCGCTGAAGGTTCGGCAATTCCAGTTGGTCCTTCGCATCATGTCGAAAGACCACCAACGATTCAGTGTGAAGGTGCGCATGGGCCAGATGCAGCGACAATTGCAGCAATTCATCCGGCCGATCGGTCAAGAAGCGGTAGGGGGGATCGAGAAAGATAATATCCGCCGGCCCGGCCCCCCGGCTTTGCACCGTCTGATCAACGCTTGCCTCGGCCGGCTTTTGTGTCGCCCGATGAAACCACTTGAACAGATCGCCGGGAATGATCCTCGACCGATCCGCCACCCGCAGCGCCATGATGTTCTGATTGAGCCGGGCCAGCGCCGAGCGGTCCGCCTCAAAAAAAATCGCCTGTTTCGCCCCCCGGCTGAGCGATTCCAACCCCATGCTCCCCGTGCCGGCAAACAGATCATACACCACCGCGTTTTCCAAATGCGGGGCCACGATGTCAAAAAGGGACTGCTTTACACGGTCGGTGATCGGCCGGGTCGTCTCCCCCTGCGGCGGCAACAATTGCCGACCCCCGAATTCACCGCCGATGATTCTCATCCTCCCATTTTCCACCCCGGACGGATGAACGCAATATGCGCCAATTTATGATTTTCTTTACCAGTGGAGGGGAGCAATCGTTTACATTCCACAGCTCATGGCCTTTATGTGATCAACAGAATTGAACGAGGACGCAGTTCATGGGATCGAAGCGTGGTGTTAGAAAATCATGCCATGACAAGACGAAGCGGGAAGGGCGATATAGGCACTCGCTGCGTCCGCGTCTCGCATCCCCGGTGTTGCGCATCTAAATTGAATTCAACAAAAATCAAAACTCATCCCCTCTCCGCCCCATCACTCCCCTGGCATCCTCCCGAATACGAACGGGTGCCATTCCGGTGTCGGTCGGTGGGTCGGCGCGATATCATCATCCGGCTGGGTTCAAAGGAGATCCATCATGAATGAACAAGCCTGTCCATTGCCGACGCCGCCGAGTCCGGAGGAGAAGGCGCCCATGGAGCGGATGCTGGCGGGAAGACGGATCGCGGTGGTGGGGTTGAGTGATGATCCCACCCGGCCCAGTTATGAGGTGGCACAATATCTGGCCTCCATCGGGTTGGAGATTATTCCGGTGAATCCCAAGTGTGAACGGGTGCTGGGGCGAAAATGTTATGCCTCATTGCGCGAGGTTCCAGGGAAGATCGATGTGGTGGATGTCTTTCGGCGGGCGGAGTTTTGTCCGGAGGTGGTCAAGGAGGCGATCGCGGTGGGGGCCGGGGGGGTGTGGTTGCAAAGTGGTGTTCGCAGTCCGCAGGCCAAAAAGCTGGCTCAAGAGGCGGGGATGGATTATGTGGAGGATCGATGTCTGAAGGTGGAGCATGCCCGCCGCTGAGGGGCCGGGGTTTCGTTGACAATCTTCGGAAAAACGCCTAGTTTTGCTACAATGGTTCGATTGACTCGACATGGGTGGCGGGAGATGTTGATCGGGTCGGTGGTGCTGGTGGCCACCGGTCTGGTGCTGGGGTACAGCCTCTCATGGGTCTTTTCGCTGGTCTGTGTGCCGGTGCTGATCTGGCTCTTTGCCTTCTTTCGCGATCCGCAACGAAAGATCCCGCCGGCCGATCAGCATGTGATGGTCAGCCCGGCCGATGGGAAGGTGTCGGACATCACCGAGATCGAGCATGATCCATTGTTGGGTGGGCCGGCCGTTCGGGTGGGGATATTTCTGTCGGTCTTCAATGTTCACATCAACCGCAGCCCCTGCGTGGGGAGGGTCTTGTCGGTGATGTATAAAAAGGGGAAGTTCATCAACGCGATGAACCATGGCGCGGCATCGGATGAGAATGAGTCGAACACCATTGTCTTGACCGAGCCGCATTCGGCCCGTCCGGTGGCGGTGGTCAAACAGATCGTGGGGTTGATCGCCCGGCGCATCATCTGCACGGTGGAGGCGGGGGATGAGGTGGGGCGGGGGGAGCGGATCGGCATGATCAAATTCGGCTCGCGGACGGAATTGACGATTCCCAAGTGGCTGCGGCCGGAGGTGCGCGTGGCGATCGGGGAGAAGGTGAAGGGCGCCTCCACCATCATCGCGATGCTCGGCCAGGCGATTTCGGCGCAACACCCCCCCGCGGATGACAAGGAATATGAACCATTGGTGGGGCGGGAGTCTCCCGCATGAGTCTGGATGAGTTGGCCGATTTTTCAGAGGAGCAACTGCGCGAACATCGCCGTCGGCGGATGATTCGTCGCGGCCGGCGGGCCTATATCCGCTCGGTCTATTTTCTGCCGAGTCTGGCGACGCTGGGGAACGCCATCTGCGGGTTTGGGGCGATGTATGTCGCCGCGTTGGAGAGCGGCGTGCGCGGGCCGGACCGATTGACCAATCTCTTTTCCCAACATGCCTATTCGGTGGCGGCCTACCTGATCTTTCTGGCGATGGTCTTCGATGCGCTCGATGGCCGGCTGGCTCGATTCACCCGCCATACCACCGATTTTGGCGGCCAGCTCGACAGCCTGGCGGATGTGTTGTCGTTCGGGGCGGCGCCGGCGTTTTTGGCCCTGCAGGTCTTTAAGACCCATCACCTGGAATTGGTGACACCCATCTCCCGGTTGATCTGGGCGATCGGGGCGTTGTATGTCAGCTGCGCGGCGATGCGGCTGGCCCGGTTCAATGTCTCCAATGAACATGGTGAGCAGCATCACTTTTCGTTTCTGGGTCTGCCCAGCCCCGGCGCGGGGGGTGTGGTGGCGGCGTTTGTGCTGATGCAGCAGGATTTGATGCACAACGGGCTGGAGTGGTTGTCGGGTGCGTGTGTCTGGATGCTGCCGGCGCTGGTGCTGGCGGCCGGCTTGTTGATGGTGAGCAACATCCGCTATCCACATCTGGTCAACCGCTACATGCGCGGCAGGCGATCCATCGGCAGACTGGTGCTGGTGCTGGTCCTATTGCTGCTGCTGGTCGTCTGGCATCAATATACATTGGGGATCAGTATGTTGATCTATGTGGCGTGGGGGCCGGCGCTCTGGGCGTATGCGAGAATGCGCGTGAGAGGGGAACCCCATGTCGGCTGATCAAGTGGTGACGCGGTTTGCCCCCTCACCGACGGGATATCTGCATGTGGGGGGGGCGCGGACGGCGCTGTTCAACTGGCTTCTGGCGAGGCATTCGGGTGGGCGGTTTTTATTGCGGATCGAGGACACCGACCTGAACCGCAGTACCGAGCAGGCGGTGCATCAGTTGTTGGATGATCTTCGCTGGCTGGGATTGCACTGGGACAATGCCGAGCTTGTCTATCAATCGAAGCGCACGGATGTTTATAACCAGCTCATCGCGCAGTTGATCGAACGGGGGCAGGCGTACAAGGCGTATGAATCGGCCGGTGAACTGGATGCCCTGCGCAAGGCGGCCGAGCGTGAAAAGCGAAACTTTGTCTATCAGCGCCCTCGATTGACGGACGAGCAACTTCGCCAATATGAGGCCGAGGGGCGGCCGCATGTGGTGCGCTTTGCGACACAGGCGAAGGAGTATCAATTTCACGATGTGGTGCTGGACAAGCCAATCACCATCCAGCCGGATCAGGTGCAGGATTTTGTCATTCGCAAGGCCGATGGGATGCCGACGTATCATTTCGCGGTGGTGGTGGATGATGCCCAGATGGGTGTTACCCACATCCTGCGCGGCCAGGAACATCTGCTGAACACGGTCAACCATATCGCGATCCAGGAGGCGCTGGGATATCCCCGGCCAACCTACGGCCATCTGCCGATCATCCTCAATCCCGATGGATCGAAGATGGGCAAGCGCGATCGGGACAAGAAAATCCGCCACCACGCGAACATCTGGCTCAAAAACCATCAACAGGAGATGGCCAAGCTGGCGGGTGAATCGCAATTGTCGGAAGATCGTCTTCGCCAATGGATCGGCGATGCGCAAAAACAGTTGGATTTGGCCGAGCAATCGGCCGTGATGAAGGTGATCGGCCTTCGGGAGTCTGATTTACCGGAAATTCTGGTGCACGATTTTCGCAGCAACGGATATCTGCCGCAGACGCTGCTGAATTTCCTGGCCCTGCTGGGGTGGTCCCCCGGCGGCGACAAGGAACGCCTCGACATCGCTCAAATGGTGGATTTGTTTTCCATCGGCGGGATCGGCAAATCCAATTCCAAGTTTGATCGCGACAAACTGCTGGCGTTCAACACCGAAGCGTGCGCGGCCGTTCCGGTTGACCGGCTGGTGAAGGGGATGCGCGATTATCTGTCGGTGAATCCCGATTCCCCGCTCAATGGGGCAACTGATCAGCAGCTTGGTCGGCTCTTTGAGATGAAAAAGGGGATTCACACCCTCCGGGAAATCGACGACCTGACCGGATTCTTTTTTGTTGCCGATGATCAGATTCAATTCGACCCGGCCGCCGTGGAAAAAGTTTTGCGAAAGCAGGATGGACTGGCGAGTTTGCGCGAGATGATTCCGATATTGCAAGGGGTGGCCGATTGGTCGGCGGCGTCACTGGAATCGATGGTCAAATTATGGTGCGAGCAAAAACAACTGGGCTTGGGAAAAGTCGCCCAGCCGATCCGCATCGCCATCAGCGGCACCACCGTCAGTCCGCCGATTTTTGAAAGTCTCGAATTTCTCGGGCGCGAGCGCACGCTGCGGCGGATCGAGCGATGTTTGCAACTGCTCGGTTGATTCGCTTATTTCTTCTTTTCCAACTTCGACCAGGTGTCTTTCAGTGAGACGGTGCGGTTGAAGATCGGCTTGCCAGGCTTTGAATCCCGCATATCGACACAAAAATAACCGTGTCGCTCAAACTGATACCGCTCTCCATTCGCCGCCTCTTTGAGGCTCGGCTCCAGTTTCGCGTTGGATATCACAACCAGCGAATTAGGATTCAAGTTGGTCAGGTAACTTTGCCCATCGGGGACATCATTGGGATCTTCCTGCTTGAACAGATGGTCATACAGCCGCACCTCCGCCTCGGCCGCATGGTCGGCCGACACCCAATGGATCGTCCCTTTGACCTTGCGTCCATCGGGTGAATCTCCGCCGCGTGTGGCGGGATCATAAGTGCAGTGTACTTCGGTAATTACACCATTTTCATCTTTGGACACACTTGTGCAGCGGACAAAAAAGGCGTATCGCAGCCGCACTTCCTGCCCCGGAGTCAGTCGATGGTATTTAGGAGGAGGCACTTCACGGAAATCATCCTGTTCGATGTACAACACCTTGGAAAATGGGATTTTCCGCGTGCCGGCCGAGGGGTCTTCGGGGTTGTTGACCGCGTCCAAGTCCTCGCTTTGGCCATCGGGATAATTGTCGATCACCAGCTTCAACGGATTGAGCACCCCCATGCGGCGGGGGGCGCGTTTGTTCAGGTCATCCCGCAGGGCGTTTTCCAGCCGTGAAATGTCGATCACACTGTCGAATTTGGTGACGCCCACCGAGCGTGCAAAATGGCCGATCGATTCGGGCGTATAGCCGCGCCGACGAAACCCGCTCAATGTCGGCATGCGCGGGTCATCCCACCCGCTGACATGGCCACCTTTCACCAGTTCCAGCAGTTTGCGCTTGGACAGGACGGTGTAGGTCAGGTTCAGACGGGCAAATTCCGTCTGATTGGGTTGATAGGGAATATTTTGCGGCGCGCCGCCCAGCTTGGCGATGTTGTCGATAAACCAGTTGTACAATGGCCGATGGTTTTCAAATTCCAGCGTGCAGATCGAATGGGTGACTCCTTCGATCCAATCGCTCTGGCCGTGTGCCCAATCGTACATCGGGTAGATGCACCATTTGGAGCCGGTGCGATGGTGTTCGGCGTGGGCGATGCGGTACATCACCGGATCACGCAAGTTCAGATTGGGGCTGGCCATGTCGATTTTCGCCCGCAGCGTACGCGACCCATCGGAAAATTCGCCATTTCGCATGCGGTTGAGCAGGTCGAGGTTTTCATCCACCGGCCGGTCACGATAGGGGCTTGGCGCGCCCGGCTGGGTCAAAGACCCGCGCATCCTGCTGATCTGATCGGCGCTCAGATCACAGACATAGGCCAGGCCGGATTTTGTCAGCAGCACCGCCCAGTCGTAAAGCTGTTGAAAATAATCCGAGGCGTAATACAGGTGTTTGCCCCAATTAAACCCCAGCCAGCGGACATCGGCCATGATCGAATCGACATATTCCTGATCCTCCTTGGCCGGGTTGGTGTCATCAAATCGCAGGTGGCAGCGGCCGTTGTTTTCCAACGCCAGGCCAAAATTCAGGCAGATCGACTTGGCGTGGCCGATGTGCAGATAGCCGTTGGGTTCGGGCGGAAAACGGGTGATGACCCGGCCGGCGTATTTTCCATCGGTGTTGTCCTGTGCGACGATTTCGCGAATAAAATCGCCGGGGGCAGGAGTCGGTGTGGGGGCGGGGTTGGAAGGGGCGTTGCTCATGGTTTGCATCCTCGATTGCTCATTTCCAAGGTGCATGATTTACCCGATTTCGAGTGGTTTGTCGCGTTGGCGAATCATCGAAAGGTGTTGAGATCATCCTCCGGTGGGGACACGAGCGATGGCTTTGGTTAAGATGGGGCGATGCGCTTTCTGGTGACGGCCGGCAGCACGCGGGAAATGATCGACCAGGTCCGCGACTGGGGCAACATTTTTACGGGCAATACGGGTCTGGCGATCGCCAGGGCCTTGTCGGCGGCGGGGCGGGTCGATCTGCTCAGCGGCAACGAGCAGCATGTGACGGAATTGGCCGATTCACCCTCCATCCGCGCATCGCTTTTTCATTCCCACGACCAGCTTCGCGGGGCGCTGGCCGCGCTGATGGCGATGGAAACCTACGATGCGGTCTTCATGACCGCCGCCGTGGCCGACTATCGGCCGGTGCGGGTCTACGCGGTGCTATCCCGCCAACCCTATACGGCCGACGGGGCGCACGAACGCTGGATGGTGCAGGATGTTCAGGCCGGCAAGGTCAAAAGCAACCATGCCGCCATCGCCGTCCTGGGTGAGCCGACCGAAAAACTGATCGATCTGTTCCGCACGGCGTGGCGCTACCAGGGGATGCTGGTGAAATTCAAGCTGGAAGTAAGTGTCGGCGAGGATGAACTGATCCGCATCGGCCAGGCCAGCCGGCTCAGCAGCGGCGCCGATTATCTGGTCGCCAACACCCTTGAAATGACCAAAGGCCCCAACGCCGGCGCCTACCTGCTCAGCAACGCCGGCCACGAATGGATCCCTCGCGAAGAACTCCCCTCACGCCTGCTGACGCTCGCCCGACAAGGGGCGCAGACGGCTCCGGCGATATAAGGATAAGGGGAATTTGTAACTGTTTACCGTCGTCTCGTGGCCCAGTAGTCCAAAACGAGCTTTTTGGTGGCATCATACACGCCGAGTTGGCGTTGATCGGCGGTGCGCAGGAGGCTGGCGAGGGTGGCCCAGGCCTGTGCGCCCTCGCGGCTGCGGCTGCCGCCGGTGATTTTGCGCATCACCACCGCCGGACGCAGTGCCCGCT
>JADLBV010000047.1 GCA_020847545.1 Phycisphaerales bacterium | reverse complement strand
TCTGGATGCCCCCATCGGGCGGGTTTGCTGCGAGGATGTGCCCGTGCCGTTCAACCATTATCTTGAACTGGCGATGCAACCCAGCGTCGAAAAAGTCATCGCCAAGGTCAAGGAAGTCTGCTATCGCTGACCGCATACAAAGCGAAGGATTCAACATCATGCCCGCCGAGATCACCATGCCGCAGTTGTCGGACACCATGAGCGACGGCACGCTCGTGAAATGGCACAAAAAAGAGGGGGACAAGATCAAGGCGGGCGATGAGATCGCGGATGTGGAGACCGACAAGGCGACCATGCCGATGGAGGCCTTTGAATCGGGCACGCTGGCGGTGATCGCGGTATCCGAAGGACAAAAGGTGAAGGTTGGCGACCGGCTGGCCGTGATCGCCACATCCGGTGAGGATGTCGAACAGATTCGACAACAATTTGCCGGCGGGGTTGCCAGCGCATCCGCCGGTCAATCGGCCGCGCCAAAGACCAAAATTGCAACCGAAGTTGCCGCCGTCGTGGAACATCCGTCCAAGTCCACCGCTCAGCCCTCCGCCACCGCCGTTCTGGCCGCGCCGGCATCGTCCGATGGTGGGCATCGCATACGCATCTCGCCACTGGCCCGCAAGGTGGCGGCCGACAAGGGTGTCGATCTGGAACACGTTCGCGGCACCGGCCCCAATGGCCGCATTATCCTGCGCGATATCCAACAAGCCGGCGGCAACGGCTCGGCCAAAGTTCCGGTCGCAGAAGCTGCCGCCGCTGCCACGACTGAATCACTGCCCGCCCGTGTCGCCAGTGGACAAAAGCAGGTCATCCCGCTGACCAAAATTCGATCCGTCATCGCCCAGCGGCTGCAACAATCCAAACAGACGATCCCCCATTTTTACGAAACAATCGACATCGACCTCGAATCGGTCACACAGATTCGCGGCCGGTTAAATCAGCAGCTTGAAGCTGAAAAGGTGCGACTCTCCATCGGCGATTTTATCTCCAAGGCCATCGCCTCGACCCTGTTGCAACATCCTGAGCTGAACGCAACCTTCAACGGAACCGAAATCACCCGCCACGGGGATGTGAACCTGGGAATGGCGGTGGCGCTCCCGTCGGGGCTGATCGTGCCGGTGTTGCGCAACATCAACCAGATGGGCCTGAAGGAAATCCGCCAGCGCAGCGCCGACCTGATCGACCGCGCCCGCCAACAGAAGCTCAAGCAGGATGAAATGACCGGCGCCACCTTCACCGTCAGCAATCTGGGAATCTACGGCGTGCGCGAATTTTCGGCCATCATCAACCCCCCCGAAGTCGGCATCCTGGCGGTCGCGGCGGCCGAAAAACGACCCGTGGTCCGAAACGACCAGATCGTCGCCCGCACCATGCTCACCGTCACCCTCTCGGCCGACCATCGCGTCATCGACGGCTCCACGGCCGCCGATTTCCTCCGCACCCTCAAAAACCTGCTCGAAGAGCCGGCGATGATGCTGGTCTGATCAGCTCTTATTTCTTGCGGGCGATGGCGTCGATCTCAACCTTGATCCCACCCCACAACACCGATTGAACGGTCGTGCGCGTCGGGCGCACCGGGCCGGCGAAATATTTGGTGTAGACGCTGTTGAACCGGTCAAAATCACCGATGTCCGACAAATGGCAGGTGCATTTGACCACATCCTGCGGCCCGCAGCCGGCCGCCTTCAACATCTTGTCGATGTGATCCAGCGTGAGCTGGGTCTGCTCCTCGATGGTGTTGCCGATGATCTTGTGCGTCACCATGTCAATCGGACCCTGGCCGCTGATGTAAACCCACCCATCGACCTCAATGGCCGCCGAATAAGGCCCTTCACCCTTGGAATCGGGATGATTGATTTTACGAAGGCTCATGGTGTCTCCTTTTTTAAGTTGAGTCGTATTACGAATGAATCTGTCGTTTGTCCACCGCCAACGCGGCTTCCTTGACGGCTTCGGGCAATGTCGGGTGCGCGTGCGAGGTGCGGGCGATGTCCTCGGCGCTGGCGGCAAATTCCACCGCCAACGAGCCTTCGGAAATCATGTCCGATGCCCGCGGACCAAGAATGTGCAGCCCCAGCATCCGGTCGGTTTTGGCATCCGCGATCATCTTCACCTGTCCCTCGGTGGCGTCCATCGCCCTGGCCCGGCCATTGGCGGCGAATGGGAATTTCCCGATCTTCACCTCTCGTCCATCGGCGGTCGCCTCATCCTCTCTCATGCCGACCGATGCCAGTTCAGGGTGCGTATAGATGACCCCCGCGATCGCCTTGTAATTCACATGCCCCGCCTTGCCCGCCATGATCTCAACGGCCGCTGTCCCCTCCTCCTCGGCCTTGTGCGCCAACATCGCGCCGCCAATCACATCGCCGATGGCATATATTCCCGGCACGCGGGTCTGAAACTGCTTGTCCACGCTCACAAATCCCCGCTTGTCCAACTCCACGCCCGCCTCAGCCAATCCCAGCCCATCCGTGTATGGTTTTCGGCCCACCGCCACCAGCAGGACATCACACACTTCGGTGCCGGTTTCATCGCCCGATTTGTAATTCACATGGACCTGGTTGTCCTTGATTTTCATCGACTCGGCCGCCGTTTTCAGACGAAACGCGATCCCCTGTTTCTCCAGCGAACGCTGGAGCAGGGTGGTCATTTCACGGTCCATGGTGGGGGCGATGCGATCCATGAATTCCAGCACCACAACCTGCGAACCCAACCGTCGCCACACCGAACCCAGCTCCAGCCCAATCGCCCCGGCGCCGATCACCAGCAATTTTTTGGGGACGGCCGGCAACGTCAACGCCTCGGTGGAGCTGATGATGTGCTTCCCATCAAACGGCAGATTTGGCAACTGCACCGGCGCGCTGCCGGTGGCGATGAGAATCCGTTTGGCCTTGTGCGTCTGCGTCCCATCCCCGCCGGTGATGGAGACCGTACCGGCATCGACAACCTTTCCCGTGCCGCGCAGATGATCCACCTTGTTTTTGCGAAACAACCCCGCCACGCCGCGCGTCAGGGTCTGCACGACATTGTCCTTGCGCGCCATCATCGCCGGCAGATCAAGCTGCACATCGCCGATCTTGATGCCGTGACGGGCGAAGGAGGTCTTGCTTTCATGAAACAGTTCGGATGAATCAAGCAGCGCCTTGCTGGGAATGCACCCCACATTCAGACACGTTCCCCCCAGTGAAGCCTCTTTTTCAACACACGCGACGCGCATCCCCAGCTGCGCGGCGCGAATCGCCGCCACATATCCGCCCGGCCCCGCTCCAATGACAATCAGATCATATTCCGCCACGATGAATCCTTTGGTGTACCCGTAGGTCCGGCCCCGCCGGACGTTTGTTTCGGAAGAAATTGATGTGCCACAGAGACACAGAGGACACAGAGAAAAATTCAAATCTAAATTAATTTTTTCTCTGTGCTCTCTGTGTCTCTGTGGCGTACCTCTTCTTATATTTCCAGCATCAACCGTGCCGGGTCTTCCAGATATTCCTTCAACCGCACCAGGAAGCTCACCGATTCGCGTCCATCCACCAGCCGGTGATCATACGACAGCGCCACATACATCATGGGGCGGATTTCGATCTTGTCATTCACCACCACCGGGCGTTTCTGGATCGCGTGCATCCCCAAAATGCCCGACTGCGGCGGGTTGAGGATCGGCGTGGACAACAACGACCCGAACACCCCGCCATTGGTGATGGTGAATGTGCCGCCGCTGAGTTCTTCCAATCCCAGCTTCCCTTCGCGGGTGGCGGTCGCCAGCCGTTTGATCTCCGATTCGATCCGCGAAAAGGACATCGACTCCACGTTCCGCAGCACTGGAACCGCCAACCCCCGGTCGGTGCTGACCGCGATCCCCAGATGCACATACTGGTGATAGACGATCTCATCCCCATCCAAAAAGGCGTTGACCCGTGGGAACTCTCCCAGCGCCAACACCACCGCGCGGGCAAAAAAGCTCATGAATCCCAACCCGACGCCGTGGACCTTCTCGAAACGTTCCTTGAACTTGCTCCGCAATTCCATCACCTGATGCAAATCAATTTCGTTGAACGTGGTCAAGATCGCGGCGGTTTGCTGTGCCCGCAACAGGTTTTCGGCGATGCGCTTGCGGATTTTGCTCAACGGCACACGCTTGGTTCCGCCGGCGTCAAAGGCGAGTTGTTCCTTGCCGGCCGGCGCGGGCTTGGCCGTCACCGCGGGCATCGCCTCGCTGGTGGTTGGCCGGGCGGGTGGTGGTTCGGGCATCGGGGCGGCCGGCGGCGCGGGGGTTGCCTTGGACCGTTCCAGATGGGCCAGCACATCCTCCTTGGTCAACCGCCCACCAGGACCGGTTGAGGTGATGTTGGCGGGATTCAGTTCATTTTCCTCAATCAGCCGACGAACGGCCGGGCTGAGGTCTTCATTCTTGTTCGCCTTCGCGGCCGGCGGGGGAGTGGTCGGCTTGGCGGGTGTGCTTTGGACCGGCTTGGAGGCCGGGGCGGCCGGTTTGGTTGTCGCGACAGCCCCTTCATCAATCCGCGCGATCGTCTCGCCCACGTGAACGGTATCCCCCTCTTCCTTGGCCCAGCGCACAACCCCCGCCACCGGCGCGGGCAGATCGACGTTGGCCTTGTCGGTCTCCAACTCACAGATCGGCTCGGCCACGGCCACGGCCTCTCCATCCGCCTTGATCCGCTTGATCAAAATTGCCTCGGTGACCGATTCACCCAACGCCGGTACTTCTACTTTGGTGGACATAATGCCTGCTTCCCTGACGGTTATCCCCAAGTCGCCGCAATCATGCGCCACGGAGTACGCAATGACAAGCGCGTTGGACGGGGTTTGTCCCCACCATTGATGGGGTTGCCGGATGCGGCGGGGATGAACCCCACCCCAATCAACTATCCGGCCACTGATGTTTGCGCCCCGGCCGTGGCGGGTTGCACCCGTGCCGCCGACGCCGCTTGACGGGCGGTCAAATCCAGCGCGTGGGCAATCAATTCCTGTTCCTCGACCTGGTGCATCTTGAACGAACCGGTCGCCGGACTGGCGGCCTCTTCGCGGCCATAATAGGTCAACATCCGATCCGGCAGCAGATCGCGAATCTGCCGTTCAATGTAATACCATGCCCCGCGGTTCTGCGGCTCCTCCTGCACCCAGCCCACTTCCTCGACCGCGCGGTATTTGCCCAAAATCGCCTGCACTTCCTTGTGCGGAAATGGATAAAGCTGCTCAACGCGCACCAGTGCCACATTTTCCAGCTTGGCCTTTTGCCGCGCGGTTTCCAGCGTGTAATACACCTTGCCGCTGCACAGCAGCAGCCGTTTGATCGAATCCCGCTCCGGCTGGCGCGGATCATCCAGCACCAGTTGAAAACCACTCTGACTCAATTCCTCCACCGTACAGGATGAAGGCTCATGTCGCAGCAGGCTCTTGGGCATCATCAGCACCAGCGGCTTGCGGAATGGGCGATGAATCTGCCGTCGCAACGCATGGAAATACTGCCCGGCCGTACTCAAATAACAGACCTGCACGTTGTCCTCCGCGCAGAGCATCAGGAACCGATCCAGATAGGCGTTGGAATGTTCCGGCCCCTGCCCTTCATATCCATGCGGCAGGAGCATCACCAAACCATTCATGTACCGCCATTTTGATTCGGCCGCACCCAGAATCTGATCGATGATCGGCTGGGCGCCGTTGACGAAATCCCCGAATTGCGCCTCCCACACAATCAGATTGCGCGGGTCGGCCGAGGCGTATCCCCATTCAAACCCCAACACCGCCAGTTCAGACAACATCGTGTTCAGGATGTCGAAGCGTGCCTGTTTTTCATCAAGATTCCGCAGCGGGATGTATTTTTCACCCGTGTTGTAATCGTGCAAAACCGCCTGACGATGGCTGAACGTGCCGCGCTCCACATCCTGTCCGCTGTATCGCACCGGTGTGCCTTCAAGCAGCAGGCTGCCGATCGCCAGCATCTCGGCGCATCCCCAGTCGATCCCCTTGCCGGTCTTGACCGCATCCAGCCGCGAGGCCAGCAAACGTTGAAGTTTGGGATGTGCCGTGAACTCGTTGGGCACGCGGGTGGCCCCTTCGGCGATTTGCAGCAGTTTTTCCCGGCTGATGGCCGTCTTGGCGCTCCAGTCCGTACCGGCCCGGCCAAGACCTTTCCAAACCCCCGCGAATGTCGGCACTTTCTGCCGCGGCCGAGCTTCCTTGGCCTGCGTGCGCGAAGCCTCCAGCCGTTCCAACACGGAGGCTTTCATCTGATCCAGGTCATTTTGCGTGACGACTTTTTCATCCAGCAGCTTCTGGCTGTAGATCGACCGTACGCTGGGGTGGGCCTCGATCTCCCGATACATCACCGGCTGCGTGAATGAAGGCTCATCCGTTTCGTTGTGCCCATGTCGGCGATAACACCACAGGTCGATCATCACGTCACAGCGGAATTCCTGCCGGAAGGCGATCGCCAATCGGGCGGCATGAACCACCGCCTCCGGATCGTCCCCGTTGACGTGGAAAATCGGCGCCTGAATCATCTTCGCCACATCCGTTGGATAGGGTGTGAATCGCCCCTCCTTGGGATCGGTGGTGAAGCCGATCTGGTTGTTGATGATGATGTGGATCGTTCCACCCGTCCTGAAACCACGCAATTCGGACAAATTCAACGTCTCGTGAACGATCCCCTGACCTGTAAAGGCCGCGTCGCCGTGCATCACCAGCGGGATGATGCGGTTGCGCGCGGTGTCGCCGAATATCTGTTGCTGACAGCGAACAATCCCCTCCATGATCGGGTCGATCAACTCCAGATGGCTGGGGTTGGGCAGCAATGAGACCTTGACGCTCTTGTTGCCGCTGAGGGACCGCGTGTTGGCGTATCCCAGGTGGTATTTGACATCCCCATCCCCCTCCGCATCCTGCGGCAGCGAGGTTCCCTCAAATTCCGACAGCAGGATTTCATATGGCTTGTTGAGCACATGCGCCAGCACATTTAGCCGGCCACGATGGGCCATCCCCATGATGATCTTTTCAGCCCCCAGACCCGCCCCTTCCTGCACGATTGTATTGACCAGCGGAATTAACGCTTCGGCCCCTTCCAGCGAGAAGCGTTTTTGCCCGACGTAGCGCGTGTGCAGAAAATGCTCAAATTCCTCGGCCCAGACCAGCTCGTTCAATATCGCCCGACGTTCGGATGGCGCAAATCGGGGCGCGTTCAGGATCGGCTCCATCCGTTGAATCAGCCAATCCCGCTGATCCTTTTCCGAGATGTTCGTGAATTCCACCCCGATTGTCCGGCAATAAGTCTTTTTCAGCTTGTCTACCAGGTCGCGCAATGTCCCGTTGGTTGGCCCGGTGTAACTGCCCGTGCCGACTTCCATATCAAGGTCGGCATCACTCATTCCAAAGTTCGAAAGGTCCAGCAACGGATGGTAAGGCCGATCATGTCCCAACGGATCCAACTGTGCCAGGAAATGCCCCAGTTCCCTATAGGAGTGGACCAGATCAAACACCCCCATGTTGATGCTCGACCGGATGGGTGGCGACCCTTGAGTCGCGGCCGCCGCCGTCACGGCATCCGACCGCCCGCTCCCCATTTCAAACCCGGCGAAAAATGTCTGCCACCCCTCATCCAGCGCCCGCGGATCCTTGCGATACTGCTCATACAGGCGGTCAACGTATTCGGCATTCCCCCGGTTGATCAGATCAGAAGGTTTCATGAAACATCACTCCAGGCCTGTTTGGGCCTGCTGTTGGGACAATAAACATTCGCACGTCTGGGGTGCTCTTACAGGAAAAATCGGCATGATCGATGCAATCATTCACATTCAACCCGCGGCCAACCGGTTTTGTGATTTTTCAAGGTCCGATAGCCGCTAAATTCACCGCGATATTTTAGGCTCGCCCATGATACTAAAGACAGCGGCCGTTGGCGAAGGGTTGTTTATTTCATCCCCTCGCGCAATGATTCCAGATGTTTGGAAAAATGCTCCGACAGAAGCTGCTCGTGGGTCTTGGGATGACTCTCCAACACCGACCGGACCAGCCCGGCCAGTTTCGCATCGGTCAGGACCGATCCGAAGGTGCAGTGCAAAATTTGCCGTCCTTCATTGCGGAAACCCTCCCCTTTGGGCGTCTTGTTCCAGTTGCCAAGGTACAAATCCTCCAGTTCCGAAATCTTGCTGATCTGATTCTGCGGCGGGGCACTTTGTAACGTGGCTGACACATGATAAGTCGCCTTGTCCCGCTCATAGCAAGAACGCGAAAAATCGACAATTTGGCGAAACAGATTCTCGTCATGTCGTGCTACAACCCGCAGTGCTTCCAGATAACTGGTCCCGGCCGTCTTGACATGAAATTGCCCACGGCTGGCCCGCGCGAACGCGGGATAGATCGACAGCTTGTCGGACCCGCTGTGCAAGCTGAGTTTGTACGGCCCAAGTTGATGGGCGATGGCCGAGTGGTCCGCCAAAGATCGCTCAAATGCCGCCACATCTCCCTTGTAATCCACCCCTTTTTCAAAATCACCGATGTAGCGGGGTGCGAGGCTGACCAGTTTCATGCCGCGTGACAGGCACTGGTCAGCGATGATGTAATGTTCAGCCAGTGTCGTCGGCTGGGGGGTTTCATCGACGCTCAGTTCGATTTCATAATCCTTGCCCCCTTTGGTCATCACCGATTTGATGTAGTCGGCAAGCGAAACCGCCATATTAATCGCCAACCCATATTTCACGGCCGCCCGCAGGCAGGATTCTTCGGTCAGTTCAATCGTTGTGCCGGTGGAGAGTTTGATCGACTTGCCGCGATAATGGTCCAGCCACGTCACTTTGTCGCGGACCTTGGCATATCGATCTTTGAGTTCGTTGATGCCATATTGATCCGCATGTGTATCGACCTGGCCGGAGGGGTCGATGGTGAAAAATACAAACCCCGCCTCGGCCGTGCGGTCCACATCCTCGGTCGTCTTCAGATGGTCCGCATCCGCGCCGGTGAGTCCGTGATAGCCGGCCGCGACAGCGCCCCGCAGGGCATCCTGCATGACCTGTTTGGGCGTGCGGTTGGTGCGGGTCATTTCGCGGATCGACTGTTGCGGGAAAATCGGTTGGATGCCGCCGCCGCTTTGTTTCATTGCCGCCACATGGCCGGGGGTGGCCAACCCGATGCGGTCGCCGAATCCGAAGCTGGGTTTCAAACCAAGTGGGGTGGGGGTCAACGGTGAGGAAGACATGCTGCGATTCCTTCAAAAAAAAGCACTGAAAAACCGACCATGCCGGCCGATTTGGCCCCATAGCCTACCCGCTGGATCGAAATCGGGCCAGTGCTGATATTCCGATGGAAATTGCAGCAATCAGGCGGTCACCGGGCCGCGTCGAGTCCGTCCATGATGGCGCGGCAACTGTCGTGCCAGCGGTGCGGAGGAATGTCTTCGGTGATGCCCATCAACAGGCCATTGGGGGTTCCCGCCTGTTTGATCAGATCGATCGTGGTGGCGCGCACCACATCATCGCTTTCCAAATGAACCGCGGAGGGGAAATTCACCCACAGCACCTTGTTGGGCCAGGCGGCGCGCGCCTCGGCCAGCGTCATATCTGTGCCGGGGGCCGGTGTGAAGGCTTCGATGTAGTCCAGATCCGTCGATGCGATCGCGCGCGACAACAGCCGGCAGTTGGCGTCAAAATGGCACCCCAGCATCTTGCCATGTTTGTGCATCACCTCGGCGGCCTCGTTGTAATTGGGGACGTAATATTTCTCGAAGGTTTCCAGGCCGATGATCTCCGGCGTGACGTTGCCGCCGTAATTGCAGATCAGGATCGGTGACTGGGCGACGATGGGGTACATCTTCCGTCGCTGCTCGACGATGGCATCGTACAATTTGAGAATTTCGTCGCGGTTCTCCATCCACTGGATGCAGAACTCCTGCATGTCCATCCAGGTGCCGGAAATCAGCGACTGCAGCGGCTCCAGCTCCAGCCCCGCACGGAAGATGGCATCATCGCCAAAGGCCTTCTGTGCCTCGGCGAGCGCCTGGTAGTTGGGCTCGAACCGCTGGTCGCGGATGAAATAGAGCAACGCCTTATAATCATCGGGAGACTTGAACAGTTGTTCATGAATCCAATTGGTGAACACAGCAGGCTCCACCAGGCTGCTGAGTGTGCCGACGGGGGTCTGGTGGATTGTCCGCACCAGTTTGCGCCCGTTTTCCCAGTAGACCTGCTGTGTGGTGACCACGTTGGGCTGATGGATGAGATATGCCGGCACCTCCCGCTGGACGATGCACAGGCCGCGATTGCGCATCTCGCGCTCGGCGGCGCACTGCGGAATCTTGCTCTCATACATCGTGAACGGCACGCGGTCGGCGTATCCACCATGCAGGGCGATCTCGACGCGTTGGCGGGGTGTGAGGTTCAATTTTTCCCTCCATACAGGTGTGGGAATGTCATCCGCATCTGTTTTTGTCGTGCGGGGTCTTTGCTGCGGGGCATCAAGTCCTGATAGCCAAATCGTGCCATGGTGGTGGGGTAGGTGTCCGGGCCGGCCCAGATGCCGATGACGTTTCGGCGCGGGATGTCGGAACGGTTGGCGCCGCCGCCGTGGATGATGTTGACATGAAACAGCACCGCCGACCCGGCGGGGCACTTGACCGTCACGCGCTCGCCGGCGGGCAGTTTGTCCTCCGGGATGTCCGTGTCCGAAGGGAGCACCTGTTCATGGGGGATGCGGTGTGTTCCGGGCATCACCACGGTCGCGCCGTTGGCCTCGGTCATCTCGTCCAGGCAGAGCATCGCGGTGATCAGGTTGGGGGTTGAATGTTCCAGATAGGGCAGGTCGCGATGCCAGACAAATTTGCTGCTGACGCGGGGGGCCTTGATGATGCACTTGTAGTTGTGGAACGAAAACTCGGACGAATCAAAGATCGTTTCAAGAACGTCCAGCAGCGGGCGATAACAGATCAGGTCGGCGAAGATCGGGTCAAACAGCGGCAGTTCCATGATGTTGCGCACCGCGTTGCCCACCTGTTCGGCGGTGAGATCGTTTTGCGAGGATTTTTTTTTCAAATAATCCCGTTCCATGGAGAGCCACTGCCGCAGGTGCGGCGGATAGCCATCCGGGTCGGCGGTGATTTTTTCGATTCCCGCCCGCAGGCTTGCCAGCGTGGCCGCATCCAACGCATCGGGAACCACCAGATAGCCGTCACGGTTGTAATCGGCTTTCCATTTTTCCGGTTCATGTTTCATAATCGCTGCTCCTTGGGTAAAATGATCAACTGTGAGGTAAATATATAGCGTGTTTTCAGGTTGTCTTTAGCAGTTTTGGAATATTGTGTCGCAATTTCAATCAATGGATCAGGCGAATTCAGATCCTCCCGCCATTGGTGGCAGTCCGGTTCAGGCCGTGCTGCTGGTGGACCTTCTGGAGCGCAATCGGCCGGACTATCGGTTCGTCGCCACCAGCCTTCCGGGGCATCTGATTCAGGTGATGATCGAGGGGCGGACATTGCACGAAGCAAATGGGCGGCGTTACACGCTGGAGCCGCAATCATTGATCTGGTACCACGAGGATGAGCAGGTGCGCGGGCAGGTATTGGAGGGGCCGTGGCGGTTTTATACAGTGAATTTCATTGCGCCGGCACTCAATCCGCCGGCGTTTGAGGATCGGGTTCGGCGGGTGGATCAAAATACGATGTCGCATTTCGCGACGTTGCTGGCGGCGTGGCGGGACACTTCCGCCACGCCCATGGCCCGACAGATGCGCGTGCAGGCCAGACTGCTGGAGTTGCTGGCGGGGTTGAGTGGAGGCGGCCAGCCGTATGCCATGAACCCCGCCGCGAGGCTCTGGTGGGAACTGGAAACGCAATTGCGCAAGGACCTGCGACGTCCAATCGATCTGGAATTGATGCGGCAACTGTGTGGCAAAAGTCAGGCGACCATCGCGCGTGCGTGTATTTGTGCCGTCGGGATGCCGCCGGCGCGTCGAATCAAGCAAATCCGCCTCAGCCTGGCGCGGGGGTTGGTGCAAAGGTCGGACCTGAGCATCTCGCAGATCGCCTACACGATCGGGTATGGCCGGGTACATGAGTTTTCACGCGATTATCACAGGCACTTTGGCCATCCACCGACGGCCGACCGTACTGCATCATTCGCCCCATGAGAACATTCACACCGTCGGCCGGCCCATTTGCACCAACCAGCGGAAGTGGGATGCGATGGCCGTGAAAATCGAGCGATGCTCGGCATAGCGCAGGCCGAATTCATCGCAGGTCTGTTTCACCACCTTTGACAATGCCGGGTAGTGGATATGGCAGACGCGGTGAAACAGGTGGTGTTCCACCTGAAAATTCAGACCGCCCAGAAACCAGCAGAGAAATCGGTTTTGACGGGAAAAATTAACGGTGGTCAGAACCTGATGAACCGCCCAATCGGTGGACATGCGCTCGCCGCCGGTTTCGGTCGGCACCGGAACCGGAAACTCCGCCTCGGTCACGCAGTGGGCCAGTTGAAACACCACGCTGAGGACAACGCCGCTGATGAATGCCGCAATGGCATAAACCCCCAGCACCGCCCACCAGGGATGCAGCAGCATCGGGATGACAAAAGCCATTGAGAAAAAGATCACCTTGCCGCCGATGAAGACCGCCAGGTCCATTCCGCGCGGACGCCGAATTTTGTTCTGGCCGATCCGCCCAACCGCGATATTGTGAAAATCGTCAAAAAAATGCCATTTGATCGCCAGCAGGCCATACAACGCCCACAGGTAAATCCCCTGAAGGCGATGAAACCAGTAACGTTTTTGCTGGGGCGACAGCCGGCCGAAAATGCCGATGTTGATGTCGTCGTCATGCCCATCGACGTTGGGATAGGTGTGATGGATGGAATTGTGCTTCCAATCCCACAAATAGGAACTGCCCCCCATCAGATCGAGCGTCAACGCCATGATTTTGTTGATCCATTGATGGTCGGAATAGGCCTTGTGACCGCCATCGTGCTGGATGTTGAATCCGATGGCCGCCATCGCCACGCCCAGGATCACCGCCAGCGGCAACACCAACCACCAGCTTGAGACTACAAACAACAACAGGGCATACGCGCCGAAGAACCAGGTCAGGATGGTGAAGGTTTTGAAATACATTGCCGGGCAGTCGCGCCGTTTTCGGCCGGTCTGCTCAAAATAAGCATCCACCCGCCGACGCAGTTCACGCACAAACCGGTCGCTGCCGCTGAATTTCAAGCCGGGACGATACTCAGAGGTTGCATTTGCGGCGGCATCCGGAGTGCCATTTGCTGCGGGATTGGGCATGAGTTCCTTAATTTTTATCAGCGGCCTTTAGGGCAATCCAAGCCGCGAATGGGTGAGATTTAACGGAGGCTGACGATCAACGAGGACAAAACCGTTAAACAACAGACTGAGTATACCATTTTCGGTCACGTTCCGAAAAGCCGATCCCCCGCATCGCCCAATCCCGGCAGAATGTACCCTTTGTCATTGAGCTGGCGGTCGATGGCGGCGGTGTAGATCGGCACTTCAGGGTGGTGGCGATGAAACATCTGAATCCCTTCGGGCGCCGCCACCAGGCAGACAAATCGCAGCGATTGCACACCGGCTTGTTTCAAGACCTGCGCCGCGCCGGTTGCCGAGCCGCCGGTGGCCAGCATCGGGTCGATCAACAACACCTCGGTCCCAATCCCGTTCGGCACACCTGTTGTTGTTTGGAATCCGGGGGTTGATCTCGTTGTGAGCATGGTCGGATGGCGCTGGGGGGGTGGTCTGAATTGGCTGGGCGCGATCGAGGGCGAATATAGCG
>JADLBV010000046.1 GCA_020847545.1 Phycisphaerales bacterium | reverse complement strand
GGCTGATGACGATGGCGTCCTCAAAGTTGTAGCCGTCGAAGGTCATGAACGCGACCAGAACATTTCGGCCCAGTGCCAATTCACCCAGATGGGTGGCGGCGCCGTCGGCGATGATCTGCCCTTTCTTGACCCGCTGGCCTTTCTTGACGATCGGCTTCTGGTTCAGACACGTGCGCTCGTTGAGGCCAACGAACTTGCGCAGGATGTACTCATCGGCGTTGTCGATGAGGATGCGGGTGGCGTCCACGAGCGTCACCACGCCGGCGCGTTCGGCGCGGACCACCATGCCGCTGTTTTGCGCCACGGGTTTTTCCATTCCGGTGGAAACCACCGGCGGATCGGTCCGCAGCAACGGAACCGCCTGACGCTGCATGTTCGATCCCATCAGGGCGCGGTTGGCGTCGTCGTGTTCGAGGAATGGAATCAACGCCGCGGAGACTGAAACGGTCTGACGCGGGCTGATGTCAACATATTGAACTTCCTTGCTGGGAACAGTCGCCAGATCGCCATTGACGCGGGCCAGCACCAGGCCCTTTTTCAGGCCGTGATCCTTATCCACCACATCCGGCGGCGCGAGGATGGATTTCATCTCCTCATCGGCTCGCAGGTATTTCACCTGGCCGTTGACTTTGCCTTCCTTGACCACGCGATAAGGGGTGATCAGGAAACCATAGTCGTCGATGTCGCTGTAGATCGACAACGACGCGATCAGGCCGATGTTGGTACCTTCGGGGGTTTCAATCGGACAGATTCGGCCATAGTGCGAAATATGCACGTCACGCACTTCAAAGCCGGCGCGTTTGCGGTTCAAGCCGCCTGGGCCGAGGGCCGAAAGACGCCGTTCGTGCGTCAACTGAGCCAACGGATTGGTCTGATCGACCACCTGCGACAGTTCGCCGCGGCCGAAGAAGAAGTCAATCGAGCTGCTGATGCTCTTGGAATTGACCAATTCGGCGATCCGACCGATTTCATTGGGATCTTTCAGGCTCATGCGCTCCTGAACGGTGCGGCGGAGTTTGAGGAACCCTTTGCGCATCTCATCGGCGGCCAGTTCGTCGATCGTGCGCAACCGACGATTGCCCAGATGGTCGATGTCGTCGATGTAACCTTCGCCGCTGCGAAGTTTGAACATGTATTTGAGAGAATTGACCAGATCCTCGCTGCGGAGGGTCATCACCGTTTCGGGAACATTCTGGTCAAATTTGCGGTTGATGCGGAACCGCCCCACCCGGCCAAGGCGATAACGGTTTTCGTCGTAAAATTTCTCATTAAAGAGGGTTTTGGCTTTCTCAATTTGAGGCGGGTTGCCGGGACGAAGCCTCGCGTAGATTTTCAGAAGCGCGTTTTCATGACTTTCGGCGGTGTCTTCGGCCAACGTGTTGAGGATCAGCGGATCAGCCACCTTGGTGACGACGCTGATCGATTTCATTGAGGAAGCCTGGATTTTTTGCAGTGATTCGCCGAGCTGCGCGCCGGGCTTGACCAGTTCCTCGCCGCTCTCGGCGTCGATGATCGGGGCAACGGCGTAATAACCGGCCTGAAGCTGCGCCAATTTCACCGTCTCAACCGTATAAAACTCACGGATGATCGATTCGGCCGTGGAATACTTCGCATCCAGCGCCCGCAGGAATGTGGTCGCCGGAATTTTGCTGCTCTGGTCGATGCGAACCGCCAGCGCATCCTTCTTGGTGACCGAGCATTCGATCCAGCTTCCGCGTTCAGGGATCACGCGGCAGCCATGGAGCGGGCGATCCCCTTCCTGCACTTCGACCAGGAAATCGACGCCAGGGGAGCGGTGAAGCTGATTGACGATGACACGCTCGGCACCATTGATGATGAATTCGCCGCCGCCGATCATGATGGGGATTTCACCCAGGTAGATCGAATCCTCCATCACCTCGTCCTTGTCCTTGCGGACAAAGCGAACCGAGATGCGGAAGGGCATGCCGAATGTCAGCCGCAGCGCCCGGCATTCATCGGGCGTGTAGCGCGGCTCGGACAGGTCGTAACTGATGTACTCCAGCCGCAGATTCCCATCGTAACTTTCGATGGGGAAGACCTCGCGTAGCAACGATTCAAGGCCTTCGTTTTTACGCTTGGCCGGATCAACTTCCTTTTGCAGGAAGCGATGATAAGACTCAATCTGTACGTCGATCAGATTCGGAATGGGCAGCGCGTCACCGCGCTTGCTAAAGTCGCGGACCTCATGCACTTGCATCAGTTTGTCCTTTTCCTTTTAGGGAGGGATCTTGCAGGCGGCCGGAAAGCGGGCGTCGATCCAATCCGGCCGACCACCACATCACACCACACGGCCATACCGCCAGCACTACTTTTCGCACCCTCAATTTTCGCTAAGTCGATAAAATTAGCCGCTTTACGTTCGTGAAAGCGGCCTGTCGGCCGGGCGTGACAATAGCTTCTGCGCCCGGTTTTTACCTTTACTGTTAGGTACGATAACAAATCCCAGCGGTACGTCAAGCGCAAAAGAATAGGCCCAGAACCTCACCCGTCATTTCCGGGTAAGCCGTCTGGGTTTCCCCTCTCACGCTTTATTCGTTCCTTCTGGCCAATCTCTTACTGTCAGGATTTTAGTCATCTGTATTATTGGAGTCAATTTCAAAATTTCTTCCCATATCATTTTTTTGCTGCCTCAAGCGCCCCGGCCGCTTCTTGTCGCCATTGGATGGCTTTGGATGGGTCGTCAGGATGGTTGATCACATCATCAAATTCAGGTCCGATTAATGCGGATATCTTCTCTTTCAGGCTGGAATCCAAGTCCCGTTTGGCTGTCTGTTGCAGCAGCCGGTAATACTTCGCATCGTCCAAAGCCATTCGGATCAATTCCCAACGTACGGACATGATCAGCGAGTTGCCGGTGCCCGGATAGACGAGCATCGCGCCACTTCCATCGGTCAATGTGCCATCCCACGGCTTTTCGCCCGTTGCGGGCTGGCAATAAGTCCAGTACCAGACGCCGGTTAAGTCATTTTGCAGTGCCCGCCAGGTCAACAAACGGTAATAATTATAAATCCCCGCATCGGGCGTCCGCATGGTCACACGACAGTCGTACATCCATAAAGTCTTATTGGGATAGGATTTAAGGACGCCCCATTGATCGGGTCGGATGCGGATCATCCGTTCATCGGGCTGCCAGATGTCCGTGACCGCCATGATGCGATCGTTGTCGGCCGGGCCGTCATAGACAAAACTGCAATCGGCATAAATTTTGATTTTCGGATCGAGTGCCTTGGCCACTTCGCCAAACTGTCGGGTACGATCCAACTCACTCAAATCCGGCTCATCGGTGATGTAAAAGGCGTAATCATCGGTACTTAGGCCGATGTCGCGCAGATGTGCGGTCCAGTCCGCCAACCAGTTGTGCAGGCCATTTTTCCATTGAGGAGATCCGGGGGTCAGGCCGTTTTGCAGGGCATAATTGTCCTCTTTGCCGGTGTCCATCCCCATCCAAAAAAGGAAAAATGGCTTTCCTTTGCCGCTGTGCATCTTTATGGCCTGATCCAATGCGGCGTAATCCGGCTTGGAACGCAGTTCACCCTCTGGAGACAGCTTTGGCCATGGGGCCACCTCCCACGAAAAGTCAAAGACGTTGACCCCGTAATCGGCCAGGTTGTCCAAAGCCGTCTGCTCGCGACCGGCGACGATCTCCTTGCTGCGGGCCGACTCAAGGGCCGTCCAGAGGCCCACTTTCAGTGTTTCACCGGCGTCGGCCAGGTTGATCGAATGGATCATCACCTCCATCGGAATGGAAATATCGCTCTTGTGGCCGCGATGCAGGTCCATGAGCTTGAGATTGAATTGATGCGTGCCGGCCGACCAGTCGCGGTGCTTGGCATCCGCTCGAACCCAGAATTCAACGGACTGGCCCGGCGCAACGGCGATGGCGCTCGCTTCATCAAGCGGAACCAACGCATCTCCCATCATCGAGCCACCATATTCCAGAACTTCCAGATTGCGGCGGATGGTGATGTTCCGAGCATCCTGCGGCGCCGTCGCCTCAACTTCGATCCGCCAATCCTGTGGTGAATCACTCAGGTTGGTGAGTCGAACGATCCCATCGGCATATTCTCCCCTCGACGCCGACAGTGTGAGTCTGTCCAAGGATTGTTGGAATTGCGCCAATGCGCCAACCGACTCAAACCGCGTGCCGGCAGGAACCGTCCACACCACGGCGGGCTTGTCCGAAAATTGTTTTTTCACCGTGGCGATCTTTGCCTTGGAAAACAGTTCGGTGAGTTCCTTGCGACAAATATCCCCTTTGCCATAAATGCCCTTGTGCGTTTGCAGTGCCTCGGACCATTGATTCAACCTCTTTGTCGCATCGTCCAGTTCCTTCGCCTGAAGCGCGCCGGTCTGCCTGGCTTGGCCGACCGCCTGTTGCGTTTGGTTGAGCAAGGTTCGCAGTTTACCCAGCACGGTTGAATCGAAATTGTCGCGATAGGCCAAGATGCGATGGAACTGCCACACCTGATCGTTGGCCGGCTTGGCGGTTCCGTAGGTCAGTTCGATGGTGCGGACATCGGTCCAATCGATGTAATCTGAACTGGTCAGGGCGAATTCGGCCTTGATCGTGCGATGTTCCTTGGGATTGAACCGATGAAACAGGATCGCGACGCGCCCTTTGCCATCACGGAAGACGGTTTCAAGTGTTTGCACATGATCGGTGGGATTGGTCGCCTCGATGAGCAGGCCATCGTACGATTCGAGCGGCAGGTCGGCCGCATCGCGTACGATTTTGCCCCCGTCCTCGCCCCGGCCTTCCTGATATTTGGTGATCAATAGCCGTAAAAAACCCGCGTCACGGGTCAGTTGCGTGGTTTTTGTGCCGGCCGACCAGCGCGCCGTGGCCTGCGAAGAGGAAAAATCGTCAATCAACGTTGGCGAAGTAGCCCAAACCGAGGTGAAAAATCCGGTTCCAATCCACAATCCGATCAGAAACACGATGCGCATGCAAACACTCCCAGTTTGACGCGCTTCTGGAACTATGGAATGAACGATTTACTTGTTTGGCGGATTTGAATTGAGCATACAAAAAGGGACGATCCACTTCAAGCGGATCGTCCCTTGATAACAATCTACTGTCGGTTGAATTACTTCAGTTCGACAGTAGCGCCTTGTTCTTCCAGCTCCTTCTTGAGCTTCTCGGCCTCTTCCTTGGGGAGGGCTTCCTTAACGGTCTTGGGAGCGCCTTCGACCAGGTCCTTGGCTTCCTTCAGACCCAGGCCGGTGGCCGAACGGACGACCTTGATGACCTGAATCTTCTTGTCGCCCGCGCCCTTGAGAACGACGTCGAAGGTGGTCTTGGCCTCTTCAGGCGCTGCCGCCCCGCCGCCCGCCGCGCCACCCGCGGCCATGACGACCGCGCCGCCCGCGGCGGCTTCGATGCCATGCGCTTCCTTGAGATACTCGGCGATCTCCACCGCCTGTTTGAGGGTCAAACCGGCGAGCTTGTCGCCCAGTTCCTTGATTTCCGCAGTTGCTTCTGCCATGACTAAATCTCCGGGACGTGTCGTGTCCCCAACGTGTCGAAACTTCACCGTTGCCGGTGGTTGATCCCGTCCGAGAGCCGATTCCACATTGGAATCATTTAACCTTCGATGAGGACAGTCGGGACCGTCGGATCAAATTCCAAAATTTAATTTCACGCGGCCGGCGCGGCTTCGGGTGCAGCGCCTTCCTTTTCCTTGGCCTTCTCTTCGATGGTCTTGAGGATCGCGCCCAACTTGCCGCCGGGGCCTTTGATGGCGCCGGCCAGCTTGCGCCCGGGGCCGAGGATGGCGCCCAGAATGTTGGCGATGGCCTCCTCGCGGGTGGGCAGTTTGCTGACGCGCTCAACGCCCGCATCGCCGGCATACACCTCGCCGTCGAAGAAGACGCCACGAAGCTCGAGCTTCTCATCCGCCTTCTTCTCATCCAGCAGCAGCCGGGCAATGACCGAGGCGCTCGCCTCGCCATAGACCAGGGCGCTTGGACCATCCAGCAGCGAGTCAAAACCGGTCAGCTTGCCGCCGATCGATCGCTTGGCGAGGGTGTTTTTCACCACGGTCATCCGCAGCCCCTTTTCGTGGAGCTTGCGGCGGATCTGGTTGTTGCGGTTGGCGTCGATCCCTCGCGGGTTGATCACCCCAAGGCTCTCAATGCCCTGAAACTTGCCGGTCAGTTCTTTTTCAATCAGGCCTTTTAGTCTCTTGCTCATAATATCACCAGGGGAATTCGGTTTTTTACTGAACGTTCAATTGCACGGCCGGGGTCATGGTCGCCTTGAGGACGACTTTCTTGAAATACGCCCCCTTGCTGGTCTGGGGTTTCATCTTGCGGATCTGGGTGATCATCACGTGGATGTTGTCCACCAGCTTTTGGGATTCAAAACTCTGCTTGCCGACGACAGTGTGGACGTTGCCGCCCGCGTCGTTGCGGAATTCGATCTTGCCGGCGGCGTATTCGCGCACGGCATTGGCGACATCCGGCGTCACCGTACCGGCCTTGGGCGAAGGCATCAGGCCCTTGGGACCCAGCACCTTACCGAGCCGGCCGACAAACCGCATCATGTCCGGCGTCGCGATGGCGACATCGAAATCGGTGAAATTTTCCTTCTCGATCGCCTGCACCAAATCCTGCCCACCCGCCCGCACCGCGCCGGCTTCCTGGGCAACGGAGACGAGATGATCGGGACAGAAGGCGATGACGCGCTTGCTCTTGCCCACGCCGTGTGGCAGCGACAAGGAGCCGCGAATCATCTGGTCGGCGTGCTTGGGATCGATGCCGAGGGAAAAGATCAATTCCACCGACTGGTCAAACTTGGTCGGGTTGAACCCCTTGACGACTTCGATGCCCTTTTCAATCGAAACGGGATCCAAAACCGCCTTTTTGGCGGCGGCTTTATACCGCTTGGAACGAGGCTGATCGTGTGTGGCAACTGCCATATACGCTCCTGGGACGGGATTTATCGTTGGCTTCCCGTCGAAGCTCCCACTGTTGCGGCCCGTGGTGCGGCCTGTAAATACTGGCTCATCCGGCCTTCCGACGGTGTTTTTTCCGACGGACAGGCTTGATTATGTCGGTAATGAGGAAAACATCAATGTTGTGATCCTCAAATTCCTCTTCGGTTTTTGCTCCGGCGAATTTTGGCGAAACGACATACAGCGTTCGCCCACCGGGGTGGAGCAGGGCGAGATCGCGTGACAACACATCGACTTCCTGACCATCCCCTTTCACTATCGTGAAAGGCTCAAACGGGTCGGCAGCAAGGAATGTCTTCACACGCGCCGGGCTCATGATTCTTATCCTTCGACCGTAATCCCCATCGACCGGGCCGTGCCGGCGATGATGCGGGCGGCATGGTCTTCATTGAAGGCGTTGAGGTCTTTGCCTTTTTCCTTGGCAATGGCCTTGCACTGGGCCATGGTGACCTTGCCGATCTTGTTCTTGTTCGGTTCGCCGCTCCCTTTTTCAGCCTTGACGGCGTCCTTGAGCATGACGCTGGCGGGTGGGCTTTTGAGCTCAAAACTGAAGGTACGATCCTTATAAACCGTCACCAGCACGCCGATCACCTTCCCCTTGAGATGGGCGCTGGCGGCGTTGAACTGCTGGATGAACTGGCCCGGATTGACACCATGCTGACCAAGAGCCGGCCCGATGGGGGGCGCGGGGGTGGCGGTGCCGCCGGGAGCCTGGAGCTTGAACTGAACCGTAATTTCTTTCTTGGCCATGACTTACTCGACTTACTTGAAAAACTTATTCAATGATCTTTACGTCCACATGCCGTCGCGGGGCATCCTGCACAACAGTCACCGGCTGTTGCGGCACAAAATCGTCGTCCGGCGAATCATCGCGGACCGACCCGGTCAATCCCGCCAAAAGCCGATAAACCGGCACGGTCAGGATCAAAAGGGCGAGTAAACTAACAGCAAAAGCCAGCAATGACAAGAGCAGCAGCACGATTCCCGGAATCGCAAAGACGAACAGCACCGCTCTGGCCCATGAGGGCAACCCGCCAAATCGGTCGCGAAACCCGCGATATCGGCCGTAATATTGCAGAATCTGGATCATGATTATTCAGTGGGAAGTCGGTTAAGGACGATCCCCTGTGCATTTTATCGCCCATTTCCCGCCGGGCAACTCTTGACGTTTAAGCGGAAATTGCGGCTGACCAGCAGATAGAAGGGACTCACACACCCTTCCATGGATTACCTCGATAAGTATCCATCGGGTATATTGCCTTCACCATGCTCGATGAACGGAACCAACTCGCCCTGCGCGATCGCCTGATGCGGCGGGAGGCGGCCAAGCTCACCCCCGAACAGCGTATGGAACGCATGGAGGCGCTGCAACAGCAGGCGTTTGAACTGCTTCGTCAAAACCCCCAGGCATGGGACCGATTCTGGAGACGAAATCTCAAAAAACGGGCGGTGCCGCGTGACCCAAATCTTGGCGAATAAATTTTTTGAGTTGCTGAACCATCATCAAGTCCCCTTTTTCATCATCGGTGGACATGCCGTGAGTTTTCACGGTTTTATCCGCACCACCGAGGACATTGATATCGTCTGGATCCGTTCACCGCAGGCCGAACAATCCCTGCTGGAAGCGCTTCAACAAATACACGCGCAATGGATCAGCGATGAAATTGACCCGGCGACAAAACTGGAAACACTGGTTCCCGTTTCCGAAGCATGGCTGAAATCGACCCGGCTCATGGTGCTCATAACCGATTACGGGTTTGTTGATCTGTTCGATTACATCCCCGGTTGCCCCGATGCGGATGTGGATCAGGTGTTTGAGCAAAGCGAGAACAGCAATGGAACCCGCTATGTATCCCTGCCCTGGTTGCTGCAAATGAAGAAGGCAGCCAATCGGGCACAGGATCAAAGAGACCTGGAATTCCTCGGCTGCGTATAAGGCCTACATCTTTTCAATCTGCCAGTATTCCAGTTCCAGCGGGGTGGGTCGGCCGAAGATCGTGGTGATGATCCGGACCATTCCCTTGTCGGGGATGATCTCATCGACGTGTCCTTCAAAGTTGATGAACGCGCCGTTGGTGACCTTGATCTTGTCGTCTTTCTTGTATTCGGTCTTGAGGGAGGCCTCTTCCTCCGGTCGCTCGGCTTCTTCCAGCATCTTGGACTGGTCGCGCGGGGTCATGGCGGAGGGTTTGCCATTGGAGCCGATGAAATCGCCGACGCCATCGGTCTCCTTGATCATGAACCAGACCTTTTCGGGGATGCGACCATCCTTGTCCAGTTCCAGTTCAACAAAGACATAGCCGGGGTAGAGCTTGCGGTCGCTCTCCCTGCGGACGCCACCTTTCATGGTGCGCACGCGCTCGGTGGGCACGAGGATTCGGCCAACCTGTTCTTCGAGGCCTTCGATCTTGACCTTGCGGGCCAATTTCTCCCGGACCTGGTCTTCCTTGTTGCTCGCGACTCGCAGGACGAAAAATTGCATGGTTCAGTTGGATCCTAACCCGAAGGGAAAGTTGATGCGCATCAATGAAATGGCGCAGCCCGCAAAACGCCGGCATAATAAAAGATATACCCGAACAGAATGTCAATCACAAACAAAAGGATGGCGATCAGGAACATGAACAGGATCACCACCTTGGTCGAACCGATCAGCTCCTCGCGGCTGGTCCAGTTGACCTTTTTCATTTCGGTGTCGGTGGCGATCAGGAAGTCGGCGTTGCCCGGCTTGTTGATGATCCACCATGAAAACAGGCACAAGGCGGCAAAGACGCCCACCGCAATGCCGAAGACCATCCCGCGCTGGCCGGGAAAATGGCCAACGGTACGGCTGTAAACAAATTGGGCCGTCAAAGCGGCGACCAGAACCGCTCCGCCGGCGGTACACATGCGGGTCCAGTATCCCTGGCCGCTTTTGTAGAGGGTGAAAAAACCATGCCGGGGTTGGGGACGGGCCGTCTTAGGCTCGGTGGACCGCTTGGCCGGACGGTCATTGTCCGGTTGCTCGTCACGGTCGGGTTCCTCGGGGATTTCAGGAGGAGGTCCCTGGTTGGACGAGTCGGGCATCGACTGGATTTCATCCGCGTCGCGCTTCTCGTTATTTTGGCGGGTCACAAGAGCCATAACCATCCTATCGATCGGGCGGCGGAAAGCCCGCCGTCAAAAAATATCATTTACCCGATCCATCTCGGCCGAGCCATATACACGCCAGGAGGGAATCGAACCCCCAACCTGCCGCTTTGGAGACGGCCGCTCTGCCAATTGAGCTACTGGCGTAAGTATTACTTGCGCTTGAGTTTATGAACCGTATGGCGACGCAGCCGCGGGCTGTACTTTTTCAGTTCGATCTTCGGAGCGCCGCCGGCGACCTTAATCTCTGTACGATAATTCAAGTCGCCGGTTTCAGTACACTGAAGCCAGGCCATTTCACGATTATCTTTGGCCATAACAACACCAATCCCAAATCATCGGCCGCCGGCCAGTGGTCGAACAACCGTTTGGGCTGTTTTGACCACTGGCCAACGGGCCGAATTAAATTACTCCAGAATTTTCACAACGACGCCCGAGCCGACGGTCTTGCCGCCTTCGCGGACGGCGAATCGCAGCTTCTCCTCCATCGCGATGGGGGATTGAAGCTCGACTTCCATCGTCACGTTGTCGCCTGGCATGACCATTTCGGCCCCGCCCAACAGCTTGGCCGCGCCGGTCACGTCCGTGGTGCGGAAGTAGAACTGCGGGCGATAGCCGTTGAAGAACGGTGTATGCCGGCCCCCTTCTTCCTTGGTCAGCACGTACACTTCGGCGTTGAACTTTTTGTGCGGGGTGATGCTCTTGGGAGCCGCCAGCACCTGGCCGCGTTCGAGTTCCTCTTTTTCAACGCCGCGAAGCAGAATACCGACGTTTTCGCCCGCCTGGCCTTCATCGAGGGTCTTGTTGAACGCCTCGATGCCGGTGACGACCGAGTTGCGGGTGGCCTTGAGGCCGACGATTTCGATGGTGTCGCCGATCTTGGCCCGGCCGCGCTCGATACGGCCGGTGCCGACCGTGCCGCGACCCTTGATCGAGAAGACGTCTTCGATGGGCATCAGGAACGGCTTGTCGATCTCGCGCTGCGGGATCGGCACCCATTCATCCAGCGCC
>JADLBV010000045.1 GCA_020847545.1 Phycisphaerales bacterium | reverse complement strand
CCTCGATCGCGCCCAGCCAATTCAGACCACCCCCCCAGCGCCATCCGACCATGCTCACAACGAGATCAACCCCCGGATTCCAAACAACAACAGGTGTGCCGAACGGGATTGGCTACGTCCCCTTTAGAATCTGTACCTCTTGTAACATTTGCGTATGAATGCACTTATGATATGATATTTGGGAAATCATAATCGCATGGGAAGGAACTTTGAAACATGAAAATTTACATGCACGTCAACTTTCTGGAACATGTATTTGGGGTGGATGAGATCATCGCGCGGGCGGCGACGGCAGGATATGATGGGGTGGAGCTTCGGGGGTTCGATGTGGCGGGGAAGGAAGCGCCGGATCGATATGTTGAACGTTGCTGCGACCTGGCCGGCGCCCACAAGATGGACCTTGTGTTTGGGTGTCCGAATGACACGCGGGCGGGGGCATCTGAAGAATCGATGAAACGGATGAAAAGCATCATTCGGGTCGTTGGTGAACGGGGGGTGAGGATATTGAATGTATTTTCAGAGGCGATGAAAGGGGCGCAGACGCCGTATCATCATTTTGAGCACAATGGTTCGGCGATGGCGACCGATGAGGATTTTACGCGGGTGGCGGACTACTTTCGCGAGGTGGGTGGGTTTGCCGCGAATTATGGGGTGAATCTCTGTTTTGAAACGCACAATTGTTATCTGCATGATCTGGCCAGGCCGACTTGCAGGCTTTTGGAACTGATCAACCTGAGCAACGTCAAGGCCAATTTTGATTACGGGAACATCCATCTCAATCGCAACAATCTCGGCATGGAAAAAGAACTTGACGCGTTGGCTCCCCATATCGGATATGGGCATCTGAAAAACATCGTGGCGTTCAATCACTATGATTCCCGCCTGCTGCGCGGGGCCGCGCTTGATGAGGGGGATATCAACATCTTTGTGTTCATGCGCAAGTTGCTGGCCCGGCAGATTGATGCGCCCATTGCGATTGAGAACATCCTGACCGGCGACAAACGGGCGCTGGTCAAGCGGGATTTGGCGTATTTGCGATCTGTTATGAGCGATATCCTGAATATGGGGTAGCGATGAAATTATGAATATGCCCGGAAATGGTGTTGCTTGACAGGGGGGCGGGGGTGAGTAGATTGACGGGCGAAAATTGATCGCGGGGCCATAGTGAAATGGGATCACGCCACCATGGCATGGTGGACTTTGGGGTTCAAATCCCCATGGCTCCATTCTTCTCTTTGCTTGTGTAATTCTTGCTTAATTGTGGATGAGGGGTGGGTTGCCGGGGTGGGTTTGGTTGGTGAGATTGCCTTGGATTTGGCCAAGTCTCCGGCGTCATGGCGGAGGAGGAACGGTAATTTCTATAAAGCGGGCGATGGGATTCGAACCCACGACGTCAGCCTTGGGAACGTAGCCGGCCATTTCCATACATTCCGTAACCATCTGTAAATACGATAGATATGAATTGACGGGATTGCAACTATTTTACCTCAACCCGTCCGATTTTAGGGCATTTCGAGTAGTCTACTCGAGACAGGCCAATATAAACGATCATGGATCATTACCCAATTTTGCCGACGCCGGTCATTTGCCGCAATACATCAATACCGGCCGTCGTGATTGCGATGCCTTTGCGCTGCGTGCCCGGCGGGTAGTCGACGAATTGACGGATTTTAAGTCGATTGAGGATCGTGCGGGTGGTTCCCTTGCTGTAGCCGGACGCCGCCATGATTTCGGTCAGGCCGAATGCCACCTTGGGCCTGGCCGCAAGCGCCTCCAGAACATCCAAGTCCTGCTCTGATATGGCTTCTTGTTTGCCGGTGGGCATGAGAGGAACCAACTCGTTCTCGAACAAGGATTGTTTTGGGAGGATCAGTTGCCCATCTTCGACGGTGGCTGTTTGCTCAAGCGACACCACGGTTCGCCAGGAAGGTTGTCGCTGCTGGGGTAAAGGCACTGTCGCTACACAAAGCAGGATGGCGTTGGTTGTCCTGGCCAGCCTGCCGGCCGAGGCAAGCATAGTCGGGCCGTCTGGCTGGTTGAGACATCGGGCAAGAAAGACTTCACGTCTACTCCCCGCGTGTTCGAGCATCCCCAGTAACCGTATGCGATCGGGCACATCATCAATGGACTCATCTTCCAATCCCAAAGCCGCGGCAATCCAGCGGGCCATGCCTTCAAAGCTCGGTCGCCATTGCCGGCCCCTTTCCCGTTCGACGAGGTGCATCCCGGAGCATCCCCAGCCACAATTACAATAGCCCAGCACGCGACCTTTGACCTTACTGAACAGCCAGGTTGGATCGCTCCAGTCCGGATCAATACAGTCATCCAGCCAGACCGGTCCGCTGTCGGCCACGCGCTCGATGATGCCCAGGTTTGTGAAGTGTTCCAATGCACCGTCCGGCCAGGGTTGGAGCATCGTGATCTCATCATGAGGATAAATACGACCGTAAGGCCGATCCAGGTCGCGCAGGAACTTTCTCAGGCATTTCGTCAACGACAAGACCCCATCGACGCAGGTATTTGCGGGCGATGTTGGCATGATATCCATCCTTCAGATCACACATATCCGGCGTGGAAACCGTGAAGACCAACCGCATGGACCGTGCGGTATCCACCGGGGTAAAGATGATGCAGAACTTTGCCGAGCCAACCGTTACATCATCCAGCGGCACCTGCGACAGCTTCACGGTTTCGATCAGTACCCGATGAATTGTGGCCGGCTCGTACGCGCGGGAATCGGCCGTGAACTGAATCCGCCGTCGCCATCCCTGATCTTTGGGCAGCATCAGTTTCACCTCACGGAGCTGCACAAGGTCGATGCCATCCTGAGGATCCGTAGGGAATGTGATGCCCGGTTGTTTGAGCTGATCCAGATCAAAGATGCGCGGCAGGCGCTGGGCAGGCAATTCCGGTATTCCGAGGATCGCCGCACAGAAGCAGGCCAGAAGACCCTCAACCTGCTCTTTGCCGCCCGGTGCCATCACTTCCAACTGGCCTTCGTTGGGACGATAGACAAAGATCAACTCGAAGGCGGCCTTACGAGGATATTCCTGCATCGTATCATTCTCATCGTATCCCAGGTCGGTTCGCATGTGGTCTTCGGGATAAGCAAAGAAACAGTGGCGCACCGGGTCAAGTCGCTGATAATAATCAATCTGACAGCGCCGGCCCCGACCCTCCTTGGCGTAATGGGCACGCATCAGGCTCTGGAGCAATTGGATCGCATCAGGATCGATAACGGGTGTCAGATCGGCCCCAACCCGCCTTCTATGCCAGCGTCCGGCTCCGATGCGATCCATCGTGTGGAAACAGGAGGCCAGTTCGAAGAGCTCGCGGTGTTCAAGAAATGCCCAGCAGGCTCGTTCGTAATCGTTTCTGGCGTGTGCGAAGAGCGTGGAAAAATCCAGACCCGCATGCGATGACTGCCGCAGCAGGGCTTGAGCCCCCTCGCTCGACGCCATCTCCGTGATGGTGGCAAAATCCAGTTCGATATGGGTCAACTGGCTTGGCGGCAGTGTCATGAGGCGCTGAAAGATCGTCTCCACCACGGCTGGCTTGATGATCTCGATGTTCACATCCAGATCGATGCCATGACGACGCAGGCACCGATTGAGCAGTGCCCCTCGTACCTGCCGGATGAATGTCTTGGGTGCATAGTGACGGGACATGCGCATAACCTCCCTGTTGGACGTGCCTCCAGGGCACGAACGCAACGGTCATATGAGCTGAGGCAAGAAAGACCACGCTTCCCTGTGGTCGATGTACGTCCCCTCCAGGCGACGACAGCTCAACGAAAAGGAGTATACACCGATCGAGATATGAATGCCAAACAAAATCCTAACATGACGGGTTATCCACAAGTTATTAACGCTTGTCGGGCGATCAGTGGTTTTTTGAAAATTAGGAGCGCAAAACTTCTCGTGTGGACATTTGGTGATCCGTTTCAGCTGAGAGCGAGCGGAGTCGCTTGCAGGATAGCAAATTCCAATGAAATCAGAATTGATTGCTTATGGGGTTCCACGGAAGGCCGTAAAAGTGTCCATCAGGATAACGAATCCAGGAGGGCAAGATGATCGTGGCTTCTTCAACCCGCATTCAGAACATCCCTTGCCTGATCCTGCGTGAGATGCGTTTTGGTTGTGGGCCGCTGCTGTTGCACTACCACGCATGGGCGGAGGACAAGGGCAACCTGCTGAGCCCGGACATCACCTTGGTCCAGGCGGCCTCGGAAGGATTCACCGTGATCTGCCCCGATTGCCCGGAGCATGGAGGGCGCAAGACGGCGGCACAGTTCCGCAAAACCATGAATGGTTGGGCCTTTATATGTGCTGTAATCGAGCAGGCGAAGCAAGAATCGGGCAAGCTTCTGGAGTCACTGTTCGATCTGCCCTTTGTATCGTCGCGGCATGGGGTGATTTCGGGGGTATCGATGGGGGCGCTGATTGCACAGATGATCTTCGCCCAAGAGCAGCGGCTGGGGGCTTTGGTGTCGGTGGTTGGCCGTTCCAGCTTGTTGCAGTATGACCCTTGGTGCCGCCAGGCCCAACTGGGGAATTGGGCAAGCAAGTGGGGTCAGAAACAGGCGATGCAGGCCCATCCCAAGCGTTTTATTGGCCGGTCGATCCTGTTTCTGGATGGTGCGAAGGACACCCTCTGCCCGCCCGTCATCAACGCCAAAACGGTAAAGTTAATCAATCGCGTCGGCGGTCAAGCCATCCAAATCATCGACCGCAATGCCGGCCACTGCTTCAGTCTCTCCATGCGCCATCAATTCATCAACTGGATCCGCATGCAGTGTGGAATCAACGAGCGATTCAGGGCAATGCGATAGAACCGCCATTCCATTTCGTTTGCGGAAGTGATTTCTGTTTCGCTCCGCGCTGCCTTCCCATTCAGAGCCGGGTTTTTCACCGCCTTCGAAAATTCCACGCATCCTCGTTCCCGGATGAGGGGCGGCTGGGTCTGTT
>JADLBV010000044.1 GCA_020847545.1 Phycisphaerales bacterium | reverse complement strand
TGGGGAGGGGGCTGTATCGCCGAATTCGAGGAAAAACCCCCACCCTAACCCTCCCCCGGAGTACCGGGGGAGGGGATAAAGAGGCTCTGCGGGCATTATGAATGCCGCTAATATTATAAATGCGATTACCCTGACCCGGTCAGCCGATTGAGGATGTCGCAACCTTCCTGAATCTTCTGGTCCGTGGTGGCGTAGCTGATGCGAAAATGCGTGTCCCGATCGGAAAAGACGTTTCCGGGGATGATCAGGACGTTGTTTTCGATTGCCTTGGCGACAAATTCGGTTGCATTTTGGCCGTCCGGAGCCTTGGGGAAGATGTAAAACGCACCCTGCGGCCGGACCACTTCAAATCGTTTGGACAGTAGGTTGTGGACCAGATCGCGCTTGCGGCGATATTCGGCCACCGGCTGATCCATCGGCACATCCAGCGCCTTCAATGCCGCGTATTGCAACGGGGATGGGGCGCAGACAAATGTGTACTGTTGCAATTTGGTCATCTGCGAGAGGATCGCCTCCGGCCCGGCCGCATATCCCAACCGCCAGCCGGTCATGGCGTGGCTTTTGGAAAACCCGCGCAGGATGATCGTCTTGTCATATTGCCTGGCGGCGGAGGCGAGCTTGGGCTTGGTGCCGCCGGCGTCATCGTACAAAAACGGCTCGTAAATCTCGTCGCTCAACAGCAGCAGATCATGCTTGCGGGCCAGCTCGACCGCCTGATCCACCTCTTGCTGGCTCATCACCACGCCGGTGGGATTGCTGGGCGAATTGAGCATCAGCATCTTGGTTCGCGGCGTGATGGCCCGTTCAACCCGGTCGGCGTGAAATCGAAAATCAGGGTAGCTGTCCACCGCCACCGACTTGCCGCCGGCCAGTGTCAGCAGGTGTTTGGACATGACGAAATAGGGATCGAGGAAAATCGCCTCATCGCCCGGATTGATCACCGATAAAATCGCCAGGAACAACCCTCCCGACACGCCGCTGGTGATCAGCACATCACCCACATCCCGTCCAACCTCGGCCGACAAATCGCGGCGAAGACGTTCGCGCAACGGAGCGATCCCCTGGGTCTGCGTGTATCGATTGTGGCCGCTTTTGATCGCCTCGATGGCGGCCGACTTGGCGACTTGCGGCACGTCAAAATCGGGCAGTCCGATCGAAAAATTGATCGGGTCCTTCATCTTGGCCGCCAGATCGAAGACCTTGCGGATACCCGAAGCATCCACGCCCATCGCACGGGCCGATATGTATTCGCGAGGATCACGCATGCTTACAACTCGGAAAATGCGAACGCCGGCGCCTCGGCATCATCGGTTGGCAATTGCACCGCGGCGAATGGTTCGCCCATCTCCTGTCGAACCTGCGCGGCGTTGTATATGCCCGGCCGTTCCAGCAATGTCTGATAGACATCCCCTTCGCGGCGTGTCCCTTCAACCGGCGGGACGGCCGCGACAAACGCCTGCAAAATGCCCTGGTAATTTTCCCAGCACCCATCTTTTTCGGCCCAGAACGCCGAGGGCAACAGCACATCGGCGCTGCTGGTCAGTGCATTTTGCAACGCATCCTGCACAACCTTGTAACCCCGTTTCATCAACATCGGTTGATCCGCGGGGATCCAGTTGCTGAGATATCCGCCGACGATCCAGCCACCCTTGAGCTTTTTGATTTCGGCCTTGGTGCCGGCGGCAAATTCTTCATACTTTGCCGTTGGCCCACCCATCAATTCCATTACCCGGCGGATGCCGGCGGCGTTGGGGACTTTTTCGCCCTTGATGACAAAGGTTTGCTTTCCCGTCAGCGAATTGCGGAAAATCTTATCTTCGCCGGTGGTCGGGACCGGCCCAAGGACCAGCACCGCCTGCGGGTCCACCGAGCGAATCCACTGGCCCAGCAACCATGCTTCCTCGCACGCCATCATGGGGGAGAGCATCGCATAAATGCTTCCCGGGCCGTTGGTGGCGGCCAGATTTTTCAGGTCGGCCGATGCCTGTTGCAGGGCGTTGACGTAGGTGGTCTCAACCTGTGCGCCAAATTGTGTGCGCATGGCGGTCTTGAGACGTTTGGGATCGTACAGCGCCTTGTAGGCGTAGCGTGAATCATCGCTGATCCACCAGGTGTTCACCTGTGCGTTGTATCGCGGTTTGATGCGCCAGATCTGGCGGTTGTTCTCATCGAGATAGATGTTTTCCCCGCCGCTGTCGACGGGGCTGATGGAGGGGATGCTCTTGAGGAGCCAGACGCGCTGTTTGAACAGAAAATCCTTATCCAGCAGTGCCCCGACCGGGCACAAATCAACCACGTTGCCGGAGAGTTTGTTGTCCAGCGGCTTGCCGGGGAAGATGTCGATCTCCTCGCGGTGGCCCCGTCCATCCACATACAGCTCGCTGGTCCCCGATATTTCGCGTGTGAAACGCACGCAGCGGGTACACATGATGCAGCGGTCGTTATAAAGCAGCACATTCAGCCCGACATCTTTTTTGGGCTTTTTGTGTTTGTCTTCCTCAAAGCGGGATTGGCTGCGGCCGTAGTCGTAGGAATAATCCTGCAAATAGCATTCGCCCGCCTGATCGCACACCGGGCAATCCAGCGGGTGGTTGACCAGCAGATATTCCATCACCTGTTTCTGATTGGCGATGGACTTGGGGCTTTTGGTGTGAACGACCATCCCATCGCGCACGGGGGTCTGACAGGAGGGGACGAGCTTGGGGATCCCTTCCACTTCCATCAGACAAATGCGGCAACTGGCCGGGATCGACAGCCCCGGATGATAGCAATAGTGCGGCAGTTCCATCCCCGAATCCAGGCACGCCTGGAGCACCATCTGCCGGTCCTTGCAATCGATAACTTTTCCATCCACGGTGATCTTGGGCATAGGGGGGTCATGGTATACTGGTTTGGGGCGAATTTCACCATCCAGCGATGCGAGTTGAGGCGATGAACCGATTGGCCCTCTATTTTATGATTTTTTGCGTTTTGGGCATGAATATCGCCCAAGGCGGGGGGGAGGGTGGCGTTTTTCAAGTGCGAATCGAGCCGCCGGGAGATGGGAAAAATGCAACACTGTTGATTCGGGAGGGGATTGGGAGGGCGATTGAGGGGATGCGGTCGGGGAGATATTCGGCTGCCGAGATGGTTTTGGCGACCGGTGAATATCTGCTGGATGCGGTGGAGGGGGACCAGGGGGCGCTGGTGGGAATCAACGGGGTGGACCATCTGGTGATTCGCGGCCAGGGGGATCGGACTCGGCTGGTGGTGCGCGACAACACGCCCAATCAGGCGGGGTTTTTGCGGAAGGTTTTTTCGATCAGCAACACACGGGAATTTGTCCTGCGGGATTTGGCGATTGATTTTGCGCCCCAAGCGCGGGACTGGCTGGCGGGGATCGCAAGGCATGTGGCAAGGGATAACGCCGGGAATGTGACTTTTGATCTGGTGTTGGATCAAAACTCGCCTCCGTTTCGGCCGGGGGTGTTTGCCACGCCGACCAGCGGCTGTGTCGGCATGGCATTGAATGAGGTGGGTCAGCCGCGAGAGGATTTTCCCGATTATTTTTCGGTGCGGGATGTTCAGCCGGCACAAGGGGAGTTGCGCGTGATCTGCGGCGAATGGGGGAATGTTGATCCGACCGCGTTTCTGGAAGGCCGGAAGGTGGTGCTGATGCGCCGAAAGCCGGGGGAGTCGTTGTTTTGTTTCAACGGCCAGAATGTCCACCCGACACTGCGCAACATTCATATTTTCGCCTCGCGCGGGTTGATGATCGAGGCGTATGGGTGCGACCGGCTGGAATTGGATCATCTCCGCATGGAACGCGCGGCTGGCCAGTGGGTGGTATCTCCCGGCGACGGGGTGCATTATCAGGGTGGGGTGAGCGGGCCGTTCATCCATGATTCGCATTTTGAGGCGTTGGGGGATGATGCGATTCATCTGTATGCCAAACCATTTGCAGTCTCGTCCAAAACGGATGCGAGTGGGTTGCGCTACGATCCGTCGGCCATTCCATTGAAGATAGGGGATCGATTGTGGGTATACGCCAATGCCGCGCCGGGAGAAGGTCGGCTGATCAAAATTATCCAATTGAGCGATGGAATTATTCATGGCGAACCTGCATTGTCGGCCAATTTGACCCCTAATCGCGCGATCAATCTCTCCCGCGGCGGCGAAGGATTCATCATCCGCGACAACACCTTCGGCCCATCGCGCGGCATCGGTTGCCGTATCCAGACGGGTGAGGGGTTGATCGAAGCCAACATTTTCACCCATCTGAGCGGTGCAGGCATCTCATTCGAGTCGGGTCTGGGTGAAAATTACGATGAAGGGCCATTCGCGTACGATGTCACGGTGAAAGCCAATAGGTTCGATCATTGCGCCACATCCGCCGGTTATGGTCGATTGGCGATCCGCCGGGTTGTTCGATGGAATCCCGATGCGCCCCATCACGATCCGGCATTTGGCAACCTGAAATTGATCGACAACATCGCCGAGGGGGGATCGACTTTGCCGGCCGGCTGGTAAAAAAATCAAAAAATGCTCGCCCCGGATCGCCGGGGCGAGCATCGCCAGAAAGTGGGAAGGGGAGCGTCGTGTCAGGCTTGGGCGAAAAATCTCACATCGAGGCATTCGGGTGTTCGATTCTTCACTTGTTCCTGACGAGAATGATTTACGATTCAATGCGAATGGAGGCAAATTAAATTTTGTAATTTCATCTTTCCGGCACATTTACCGTCTTCTGAGCCGTAATCTGCAAATGGGCCGCACAGGCCGCGGTGGTGGGATCTTTAAGCAGCTCCAATTCCAGTTTTAAGAGCCTTTTTTGCGCCTCTGGCCCATCCAGCAGGTGTTTGTTCTGTCGGATCGGCAGGATGGTTTTGCCGCTGATGTCCACCACCGCGAACCCGGAGCGTTCAAAAAGCCGGCGTAAGGTCAGTGGCGTGAACATGGTCAATTCAAACCGTTCGCGCTGGTCGGCCGTCAGCCATTGGGTGCGGCCGGTGTCGATAAATTGCTCCAATTCATCGAGTTTGCCCCGTTCGATGTAATGGTTGATGGCCGCCAGTTTGTTGTCGGCGGTGGCGATGACCGTCCCGCCCGGCCGACAGATTCGGAATATCTCACGGGTGGCCTTAATCGGGTCCGAACAGATGCTCAACGGATCCCCCATCGCCAGAATCAGTCCAAAATGATCATCCGGCAGATCACGCAGATCAACCAGATCACCGACCACCAGCGTCGCCTTGGAGGCGCGGGGGTTGTCGGCCAGTTTCTGGCGCACCTGTTCGATCATCGCGGCGGCATGGTCCAGAAAAGTGGTTGGGAACCCGCTTTTGAGCAGCCGCAAACCCCATTTGCCGGTCCCCGTCCCCAGATCGGCGCAGGGCGCGGTTGCATCGCGCGGCAAATACGGCTTGATCATCCGCCAGGTCAGATCATCGTGAAAATGCCAATATGGATCATCATAGATGCTGTCATATTGCCGTGCGACACGGTCGTGATACCGGCGGGATCGGTCCTTGGGCATGAGCCGATTATAAGGGGAACTTTGGCGGGATGTACTCCGGCCGAATGCCGACGCCGATCAGGTTGGCCAACAGTCGGCGGAGGGGCGGACAATGCTCGGCCAGTTTCATCGGCAATGGGGGTGGAATAAGCGTGGGGGAATCGAAAATCGGCTCCAGCAGATGACGGTGTAAAAAGACCTGCACGCGCTGGGTCAGCCTTGCGGGGAATTGTCGACGGGTTTGCACTCGTTGCAGGTCGGATGATCGCAGATTGTGATGAAGCAGCCGGGGAGCCAGTATTCGGGCGGTCGCGACGGCATCCTGTATGGCCAAATTGATTCCCACACCGCCCACCGGCGACATCGCCTGTGCGGCGTCGCCGATGCACAGCAGGCCCGGACGATGCCACCGCCGCAGGTGATCGACCTTGACCGTCAACAGTTTCACCTGATCCCACTGTCGAATTTCATCGGTGCGCCCTTTCAAAAATGGGACACAACGGGCGATTTCATCGCGAAACGCATCCAGCCCGGCCTGCTGTTTTGCTTCAAAAGCCCCTTTGCGAATGACATACGCGCATTGCCAATACTCATCGCGGTTGATCAAGACCATGAATTGCCCCGCGCCGACGAACCCGAACGCCTGGGGTGGATCATCCGGGTGTTTGGTGAGTCGAAACCACAGTACATCAATGGGCGCGCCGGTGTCGATGACTTCCAATCCCGCGCTTTGGCGAACGGTTGAACCGCGCCCGTCGGCACCGACAACCAGATCGGCGCGCACCTCGACTTGTCCCGCGGGTGTGGTGGCGATGACGCCGACCACCCGGCCAGCATCCCAAATCAGATCGGTGGCCTGCGATTCCATGTGCAGGTGAAAAGTGGGAATTTGTTTTGCCTTGCGTTCAAGAAAATTCAGAAAATCCCATTGCGGCATGAAGGCAATGAATTTGCTGTGGGTGCGCAGACGTGAAAAATCGGCGATGTGAACCGTCCGCCCGCCAAAATGGGCCGTGATTTGTCGCAATTGCTGGTGCGGCAGGGCAAGCAATTCATCCAGCAGATGCAACCGGTTCATCAATTCCAGCGTGGAGGGATGAATCGTATCGCCGCGAAAATCACGAAAAAAATCGCGGTGCTTTTCCAGCACCACCACCTCCACCCCCGCGCGGGCCAGCAAATACCCCAGCATCATTCCCGCCGGCCCGCCGCCGGCGATGCAGCAGGTGGTCTGGAGGGGTTGAGATTTTTGGGCCATGTCGGCTCCTTGGCGGGAGGGTCAAAACTCCTTTGCCAATTTGGCGAATGATTCGCCGCGTTTTTCAAAATTGATGAATTGATCGTAACTGGCGCATCCCGGAGACAACAAGATGCAATCTCCGGCGACCGCGATCTGGCGGGCCATGCGCAATGCGGTGGGGAGGTCGCCGCACGAATAGGCCGGCGCGGGGGAGGGGAGTGCGGATTGGGCCATCAGTTCGGCGATGGCCGGGCCGGTGACGCCGATGCACAAGGCGGCCTTGGCCCGTTCGGCCAATGCGGCGCTGAGCGCGGTAAAGGGAAGATGCTTGTCATATCCGCCGACAATCTGGATGACCGTGCGCGGCGCGAATGCGTTTAACGCGGCGATGGCCGCTTCGGGGATGGTGGCGATCGAGTCGTTGAAATAGCGCACGCCGGCCGATTCATGCACCAATTGCAGGCGATGGGGGAGGCCGACAAAATGTCGCAGCGATTCCTGCGCCTCATCCCATGAGATGCCCAACACCGATGCGGCCGAGTACGCGGCCTGTGCGTTGGATTGGTTGTGTGAACCGGGCAACGTGAGTTCAAACGGCCGCGATTCGGCTCCGCCAAAACAGATTACCTTGCCCCGGCCGGCCGTGGCCAACTCTTTGGCGCCCGGATCATTGCCATTGAGGATCGCGACATCATCCACCCGTTGAAATTGCACGATGGTGCGTTTGGCCCGTGTATAGGCTTCAAATGAGCCATGCCATTCCAGGTGATCGGGCGCGATCATCGTCACCACCGCCACATGAGGGGACCAGGACATCGGGCGCAGGTGTTCGAGCATGTAACTGGAGAGTTCCAGCACCACCGGGTCTTTTTTGTCGATGTGGGGCAGGTCGGCCAGCAGCGATCGGCCGATGTTTCCACCCACCCAGGTGCGATATCGCGAAGATAAAATCGCCCCCAGCATGGCGGTGGTGGTTGATTTACCCTTGGTTCCGGTGACGCCCATGATGGTTGCGGGGCAGCGTTCGATGAATAGTTTGATTTCGGTCGTTATCGGCACACCGGCTTGTCGGGCGGCCGCCAGAAAGGGGTTGTCCAGCGGAACCGCCGGCGAGGCGACGATCAGATCGGTGTCGATGAAATCTTCGGTTCGGTGTCCTCCCAGTTGCCATTGGATGGGCAGGCCATCGAGTGATTTGATCGAATCGGCCAGTTTTTCGGCCGGGTCGCGGTCTGTGACCAGCACCGTGGCACCCTGTTCCACCAGCCAGCGCGCCACCGCGATGCCGCCGCCGAACCGGCCCAGCCCCATCACCGTGATTCGCTTTGATTGCAATGACTCCATGGTGGCAATGTGTCGGCTTCGTATCTTGTCTGGAACCTACGAACCAACCACTCCGCTGATTTCCTGTTTCATCTCCAGGACGGCCGCTTCGACACATTTTTCCCAATCGTCGCCGAATTGTGAAGCGAATTTCGGGGTGCGGTGGGCATAAAGGATGCTTCTGCTGGCGGAGACCAGCGCCCCACGGCCATCGATGAAGGCCGCGCGGGTCATCTCGGCGGTCGCTCCCTGCGTGCCATATCCGGGGAGCAGGAAGATGCTTTTGGGAAGCCGCTGCCGCATGGATTGGATGGTGTGGGTCTGTGTCGCCCCGACCACCGCGCCGATGGCCGACCAGCCGCTGGAACCCACCATCGCGGGGTCTTCGGTCAAGGGGCGAAGGTGATCGGCCAATGCTTCGGACCAGGTTCGCCCATCCGCCATCGCCACATCCTGCAAGGCGGCCGATCCAGGGTTGCTGGTTCGCACCAAAACGAACAGCCCTTTGTTGAGCGATTTGGCCGAGTTGATGAACGGTTCGAGGGTGTCCATCCCCAGCATCGGATTGACAGTGATGGCATCGGGAGCGGCGACCTCATCCATTTCGGCGAAGGGTGGCTCAACCAGATGGCCTGCCGCGTAGGCGGAGGCGGTGGAGCCGATGTCCCCTCGTTTGACATCGCCGATCACCACCAGCCCCAGTTCGCGGGCGTATTGCACCAGCGAATAGTACGCCTCGACCCCTTCCCACAGATAGCGCTCAAAGTAGGCCGACTGAAATTTCACACAAGGGACATGCGGGGCGACGATTTCGAGGATTTTCTGGCAAAACTGGAATAAATCATCAACGGCCGCATCCAGCGAATCACCCTGTCGGCGTGAGGCCGCGGATGCCGAGGCGGGGAATGAATCGAGGATCGGGTCGATCCCGACGCAGATGGGGGATTTTTTTTGAGCGATCTTCTCCAGCAGATGATCGGCAAAATGATCGGCCATGAGTTTCTCACCAATGAACTGTTGTGGCAACTCAACGGGAAAAACAAAGCAATCGGCATCTCAACCCCAATGGGGGTTTTAATGCCGATGGCTTGTTGATTAACCCGTGCAAATGGGTGACGACGGACAGTGCCGCCGAATCAATGATCAAGTTATCGCTTGCGCCGGTCGCGCCGGGCTTTTCGCTTCTTGCTGCCGACTTTGCGTCGGCGCCGTGGCTTGGCCATGCGGGGGTCTCCTTTCAGGGTCTTATGCGGGGTTAAATTAGCGTGGCGGAGGGCGTTCGTCCAGCGTCCGTCGAGATCAGATGCGGTTCGAAAAGGGGGTGCGAAAAAAAATATAAAAAAAATTTGAAAATTACGATCAAAAGGCATAGCGATAAAAAAATGGATTGCTATACTTCGCCGCCAACAAGAGAGGATGGAATGGGTTTTGAGGTGCTGGAGGTTCAACCGACCCCCAATCCCAACGCCCTGAAGTTCATCCTGAACCGGTCCATTTCGGAGCAGTCGACCAGTTTTTTTGACGCCGCCGCGGCGAAGGATCATCCGGTGGCGTCAGCGTTGTTCGAGATTCCAGGCGTGAGCAGTCTGCTGCTGTTGGGCGACTTCATCACTGTCAACAAGCGAGCTGAAGCGAAGTGGCCGGCGATCAAAGAAGGCGTACGCAGGAGATTGAAGGTCCTATAACTAATAATAATTGAATATTTTTCGGGTCTTTTGACGAACTTTACACAAGCGACTCGCGTAAGACAGTTGCGACGTGTTTCTTCCCTCCTTACCCCGTAGGTTACACCCACGCCTGCGGGGTTTTTTATTGCGCCAAAAAAACACCGGCGGGATCAAGCCGCCGGTGTCGCAAAGTGATCTTATGGGTGTTCTTGAAAGCCGGCCCGGTCAGTAGGGCAGGTCTTTCATGAACTGAACGGCATACCCTTCGGCCGATCCGGCCAAGGCGATGATTTGGGCGTTGTACCAGAGGACGGCCTCCTCGCCGTTGTCACTGTGGAAAACCCAGATGTGACCCTGGACTTTTCCTTCGGAGGTTTTGACATCCCCTTCGCCGGAGAGTTGGAATTTCTGTTGAAATTCATTGGCGAGGTTTTGTGCCCCTTGTTTGGCCTGATCGGGCGATTGAAGGGCGATCAAATAGTGGCCCAGCCGGACACCCTGCGAATCTTCGTATTGCATTTGCAAGGCGTCGATGGCCCCTTGCTGGATGGCGTTGTTGTCGCGTTGGGCGGCCTTGAGTTCAAAATCGCCGACGGTGCGCTGAACGAGTTGATCCAATGCGCCGCGATTGGGGGCCGGTTGACGGGGTTGGCGCTGGGAGGGGCCTTTACGACGGGGCTGGTGGCGGCGGGGGGGCGGCGGGGGTTCATCTCCCTGATCGCCGTAACCACCGTTTCCACCCTGGTCGCCATAGCCGCCGTTGCCCCCCTGGTCGTCACCCTGATTGCCGCCTTGGTTGCCGCCACCATTGCCGAAGCCGCCGAACTGTGCCAGCAGCACGGAAACCGGGGCTTTGACGGGTCTGTTTTGTCCATCCAGTGCGTAACTGATCGCCGCAACTCCGGTGAGCACCGCCACCAACGTGGCGATGGTCAGGAGCGTATAAGGTCGGCGTGGTTTGGAAGGATGTGAATTCATCGCAGTCTCCCTTTAACGATTGGTCCGGATTAAACCGGTGGTTTTTAATGTCCGTCTGAAAGTTGAGATTCGTTCGTATTTATGGTTGTTGCGCCTTGGCGCGGAGAATGGTCTCGCGGATGCGCGACACTTCGGTCTCCAGCACCTGCCGGCGGCGGGCATCCTGTTCACGATTGAGCCTTCGCTTGGTCATCGCCAGCTCCACCTGCCAGTTGGCCAACGCGCGGGAGGCGACATATTCGCGATATCGGCCGGAGAGGAGCATTCCCACATATCGGCTCTTGCGGGCGGCCGCCCCTCCAAGCACGGCCAGCTCATCGCTGGTGACCGTGCCGCCGGCGGCTTCACCGACCAGTTCCTCGCGAATGGCGTGGCGTTCCCAAGACATCGAGTAAATGATGAGGGCAACAATGAAGGCCAGTGGGATCAACAGGGCGATCCAGAGTTGGATCATGCCGGTTGATCCGCCCAGTGCGTTGCCATAGGCCAGTTTGCGATAGCCATAATGGGCCGCGATTGCCACGGCCAGCCCGATGACGGGCAGAATCATCCGTGCGAAGGCGGAACGGCGATAGGCGGCCGCCCCGAAGAAGGCCCCCATGATCGCGCCAAACAACCCATCGGCCAGCCCCTTGAGGGCCGTGGTCCAGATCAGCGTGCCAAAGCTCGGGGCCATAACCACCGCCAGCGGGCCGGCGTGCGGGGGCATCATGACATCATGGACAAACGACTGCCCGACCGCGAAACCCAAACCGGCCGTTGCGCCATAGACGATGCCATCCATCATCCCACCCATCTCGCTCCAGCCGCGCGACTGGGCAAAGGCCCCCAACGCCAACATGCCGGCGAACAAGGCGAGGAATCGAACCAATTCCTCCCAGATGGCGGAGGCCCAGAGATTAAATTCGAGCGTGATCGAATCGACCGCGAACATCAGGACTATCGCCCCGACAAACCCGAACAAAAAGACCACCGCCACCGCCCATAGCGGCTCTTTTTCGTTCATGTCCGCAAGACGGACCAGAATCAGATAAATAATTGCGACGATCACCGCAACCCATAAGGCCGTGGCATTTGCACCGGCTTGAAACATGGCCTACTCCCTATTTGAAAAGGCGCCTGACATGGAACCCACCCCATCAGATGCAAAAGTATCCGTAAGGTTAGTAACAGTCAAATTATTTTTATCACGATTTCCATGGCAAATTGTATTTTATTGCCATGAAGTTTTGTGGCGGGTCAACCGGATACAACGGATGTTTCGGCCGGCTGGGTCTTCTTTTTGGTCAACAACGACATCACCACCAGCACGACAAACCCCAGCGGGATCGTCACCAGCGCCGGCTGGGAGAAGGGGATGATCGAGCGATTGGGGTCGAGGTTGTAGACTTCCGAATAGGCCTGTCTTGAGAGCAAGATCCACGCGAGGCTGGAGATCATCCCCACCGTGACGGCCGCGGTGATCCCCTTGGAGGTGGTGCGTCTCCAGAAAAGGAGCATCACCAGTGCCGGCAGATTGGCGCTGGCGGCGATGTTGAAGGCCCACCCGACCAGAAATGTCACGTTGATCTTCTGAAACGCGATCCCCAGCCCCATCGCCCCCACGCCCAGAAAGACGGCCACCAGCTTGCCGTAAAAGACCTTCTGGTGGTCGTCCATCTTCATTTTGAAGCAGTTTTCCATCAGGTCGTGCGCCACCGCGCCGGCGCCGGCCATGATCAGGCCCGAAACGGTTCCAAGGACCGTGGTGAAAGCGATGGCTGATATGACGGCGAAGAGGGTGTTGTTGAAACTCTTGGCCAGGAGCGGGGCGGCCATGTTGGAATCGGTTGGGTCCAGCGCGCCGCTGGTCATCGCGCCCAGGCCCAGATAGAGGGTCAGGACGTAGAAAAATCCGATGGCCGCGATGCCGACCACGGTGCTTTTGCGGGCGGCCGACTGGTCCTTGACGGTGTAATAGCGGATCAGAATGTGAGGCAGCGAGGCCGTGCCGCAAAAGAGGGCCAGCATCAGGGAGATGAAGTCGAGTTTTTTGGTGATGGAGGCGGACCGCACACCTGAAAACGTTGGGGAAGCGCCGGGGGCCAGCAGGTCAGACCCTTTTTTGGGAACCTGATAATAAACCACCGTCCGGGTTCCATCGGCCTCGGTGATCTTTTCTTTGGCCCAGGTGATGATCGTCGAGTCGTGCAGCGTGGATAAAAATGACATTGGACCCAGCGGGCCGGTCCGGGTTTTGTCGCCGGGCAGATCGGCGATGGTGCCGACCGATTTGAGGTCGTTGTGTTCCGACTGGGGAAGGCCGTTGATCAGAACCTGCCCATCGGCGGTGGTTGTCAGCGTTTGTGCAAGGGTATAGGTTGTTGAACCATCCTTCGCCGGGGCGATCCGATAGGTTGCGATTTTACCCCCGCTCTGTGCGATGCGCAGATAGGGTTTGTTCAACCAGCCTCCCTGCGGCTGCATGGCGGAGGAGACGACCGGCTGCGCCATTTCGATCTGCCCGCCCGATTTTTCGACCAATCCTCGGTTGAGAATCATCCCCACAAGGATGGCGCAGAAGATGACCAGCAGCGAACCCTTGATGAACTGCACCCAAGTCGTGCTGACCATGCCGGCCGTGACGACAATCAGCGTCACCGTGATCCCCACCAGCAGCACACCCCATTCATAACGCAAACCCAGCAGCGGGCGGACCAGCGCCCCCGCCCCCACCATCTGCGGGATCAGGTAAAAAACCGACACGATCAGCGTCGAAATCGCCACCGCCAGCTTGATGCCGCGCGAATTGAATCGCGCATCCATCGCATCCGCGAAGGTGAATTTGCCAAGGCGTTTGATCGGTTCGGCGATCACGAACAGCGCCACGATCCACCCGGCCAGATATCCGATGGAATATAAAAAACCATCGTAACCATAAAAGGCGATCATGCCGCAGATGCCCAGAAAACTGGCGGCCGACAGATAATCCCCCGCGAAGGCGATCCCGTTGACGAACCAGCCGATCTGGCCATGTGCGGCGTAATATCCCTTGGCGCTTTTGGCCTTTCGGCCCAGATAAAACGACAACCCCAATACAACCGCGACAAAAAACAGGAAGATCGAGATCGCCCCGGCCGAAGTGCTGTAGAGCATGCACGGTCCTCAAAATCGCCAATGTGATTAAGACTTGCGCGCCAGCGCCATGTACAGCAGCGCCAACACAAACGCCCCCAGGATCAACCCCATTCCATAATCAATCGCCAGATTCACACCCCCCAGCGGCCGCGACGACATCACATCCGGCGCGAAGGCGCTCAACCCCATGAACCCGGCATAGAAGACAACATACACCGCGAACAACACCAGCCCGATCCGGCCGGCCCGGCTTGTCCCGGTTTGCTGATTGGATGGTTCATCGTCCATGGCCTCTCTCCTGATCAGGGTCGGCGCGATGGAAATGGCGCCGACACGTCCGGATTGTAATTTCGAGGTCCGTGAATGAAAAGAAATTTCCGTCGTTATTCGGCGGATAGACAAGGCAAACGCATTTGTATTTTCTCCCTCCCTCGGTACTCCGGGGGAGGGTTGGGGAGGGGGTTCGTTCGCCAAATTCGATGAAGAACCCCCACCCTAACCCTTCCCCGGATTACCGGAGGAGGGAATAAAGAGGCTGCGCCTGTGTAATGAACGCCGCTAAAATATAAATGTGTTTGCACTGGGCGCGTCGGCTTATCCAATCCCCATGTCGGATGTTGTAAACAGCGCCTCGAACACGAACCCCGCCCCTTCGATATTTTCCCGCGCCCCCTCCTGACGGTCGATCACCGCGACGATCTTGTCGATCTTCGCACCCAGTTCCTTGAGAACCTTGGCCGCCTCCAGCACCTGTCCGCCGGTGGTCAGGACATCCTCCACGATCAGCACGGTTTCGCCGGCGTTCAATACGCCTTCGATCTGCTTGGCCGTGCCGTAATCCTTTTTCTGGTTGCGAATGAAGACGCACGGCTTGCCGCTGGCCATGCTCGTCGCGGCGGCCAGTGGGACGGCGCCCAGTTCGGCGCCGGCGATGCGGTCCACCTTCGCGCCAACATGCCGGGCGAACAATTCACCCAGCGCCTTGAGCACATCCGGCTGGGTTTCAAACCGGTATTTGTCCAGATAATAGTTGCTCTTGCGCCCGCTGCGCAGCGTGAATTCACCGCGCAACAGCGACACTTCCGCGATCCGTTTGGCCAGTTGTTCTTTTGTCATGGGGCGACATGATCGACGCCGGATGCGTATCCGTCAAACCCTCGCAATCCATCTCAGTGTCGCCAATGATGCCGGTCCACCCGACAGGCCCCGAAATTTCGCCATCCATACACCGGCACACCATATCCGTACGGCCCATAGGGGGCGTTGGAATAGCCATAACCATATCCAACACCCGGCCATCCCAGCATGTATCGTTCGTAATACATCTGCTGATTTTGATAACGCTCAACCACACCCGCGCCGTTGACCGCCCGCTGCAATGCCGAGCCTTCGTATGGACGCAGTGTGTATTGACTCATCCGGACATCGGTTGAAGGGGCGATTTCCTCTTTCGCGCGTGCTTGGGTCGTTTGCGCGGGCGGATTCACAATTCGTTTGAGTTGCATTCCGGCCGTGTCTTCCAGTGCGAACAAGTCGCGCACGCCGCCGCTGGTTTTGATCCCGCCGATCACATTTCCGTCGGCCGATTCGATCACCTGTCCCGTGATGCGCAAATCCGGCCCGAGAATCTGAAATTCACCCTCCACCACCCAATCCACATTGTCAGCCTGTTCTCGCGATTCGATCTCCACCACCTGTACATCATTCATCCGCGACAGGTCCGCGATGAGGCTCTGTTGAATCGCCTTGCCCATCCATTCATACCCGCCGGCCGGCCCGATCGCCGCAAAAGGCATCACGCCGATGCGCACATTGGCCGGCCTGGTGGTCGGCGCGCCAAGACAGATCGCGCTAAAAAACATCACAAACCCCCATCCCATCCATTTCATGGTGTCGGTCCTCCTGTCACACCTATTATAGCCTGTAAATCGAGGTTGAATCTTTGTTGAAAATTCTAATTTCCGGCCCGGCCCGGTTTTTGTACATTCAACCCTCTGATGAGCAAATTCTACAACAACGTCAAAACTGCGGTCCTGATGGGGCTGTTGACCGCCCTGATTCTCTTTGCCGGCCATCTTCTGGGTGGGCGGCAGGGGGTGGTCATCGCCCTCTTTTTCGCCGCGGCGATGAATTTCGTGGGGTATTTTTTCAGCGATAAAATCGCCCTGGCCTCCATGCGGGCCGAGGAGGTCGGCCCGGACCATGAATTGTATCAGATCGTCGCCGGCCTGGCTCAACGCGGCAATCTCCCCATGCCGCGCGTCTATGTTTCGCCGACGCCCGCGCCCAACGCCTTTGCCACCGGCCGCGGGCCAAGCCATGCGGCCGTCTGCGCCACGCAGGGTATTTTGCAACTGCTGGACCGCAACGAATTGACCGGCGTCATGGCCCATGAGTTGGCTCATGTCCGCCACCGCGACATCCTGATTCAATCGGTCGCCGCCACCATCGGCGGGGCGATCAGCATGTTGGGATATATGTTCATGTGGGGCGGCGGCGGGCGCGACGAGGAGGGTGAATCCGCCAATCCGATCGCCGGCCTGCTGATCATGTTGCTGGGGCCGTTGGCCGCCGGTTTGATTCAGGCCGCCATCAGCCGGTCGCGCGAATTCAACGCCGACAAGGCCGGCGCCGAAATGTGCGGCAACCCCATGTGGCTGGCCACGGCGCTGGAGAAAATCAATCTCGCCTCCCGGCGCATTCCATTGGATGTCAACCCGGCGTTCAACAGCATGTTCATCATGGAACCGCTCAACGCATTGCAATCGGTCGCCCAGCTTTTTCAGACCCACCCACCATTGGAAAAACGGTTGATGAACCTCATCGGAAAACCCACCACCGGCATGTTTCGCCACGCGGCGTAAAGAATGCGGATGATTATTCCCGCAGGCGGGATTGGATGTTGTCCAGCACGTTCATGAAATTGATGTAGCTGTCGTACGGACTTTCGTACGGGCTGAAATATTTGTGGACATCCCCATCCGACCAGTATTTGGTGCACATGTAATAGAAATGGTCGCTGGTCGTCAGCTTGCGCCAGTCGGAGAGCAATTGCTCATCCCCTTTTTCCTTCAGCGGGCCTTCGAGTTTGTACAGTTCGTGCAGGGCGTTGGATTGCATGGCGTTGCCCAGCCACGCCGACAGGTCGCGCTCGGTGTCCGCCCATGAAATCATGTGGGGGACATCAATTTCACCGACCGGTTCGTAGCGGTCGCACACCTGCGAGGGGGTGAGGAAATTGTTGTCAGGATGTTTCATCACGTTGCCGGGGAGGTGACGCATGAAGTCGAAAATCCCCGTGTCCGCCCATTGGTGTTCGCCGAAGGTTTCGTAATCCATGAACAGATTGCAGAGGAAGCCGTTGCCGTTGATCTGGTTGATCCACTTGCTGAATTTTTCGGCCGTCAATGGCCACTGTTCCCAGGCGCGGTTGGAAAAACGAAACGCGATGTCATCGCTGAGCCGGTAATTTTTCAGCAGCAGTTTCAATTTGGGCGCGTGCGGCGGGCGATAGACAAAATTGGGGCTGCGAAACCCAAGAATCTGATCCGCCCCCTCCGCCAGCACGCCGTCGTATCCCATGTGACTGACAAAATGAGCCAGATCGTTGTTGTAGATCAGCTCCGTATTGCGAAAAATCCGAGGTTCCTGGCCGAAGAGTTGCTTGATCTTCTGGCGATGCAGCTCCACCTGCGCCCGAAATTCCTCGCGCGAATACAAAAACGACATCGAGTGGTAGTACGTCTCGCTCAAAAACTCGACGCATCCGGTGGCGTTGAGTTGATGGAACGTCTCCATCACCTCCGGCGTGTATTGTTCAAACTGTTCCAGCGCCGCCCCGGTGATCGAATAGGAGATGCGAAACCGCCCCTCGTGGCGCTTGATCGTCTCCAGCATCATCCGGTTGGCGGGCAGATAACACTTGAGCGCCACCTTGCGGCAGATTTCCCCGTTCTTGTAGTCGTCAAAATAATGTCGGTCGGTGTCGAAGACGCTGTATCGCCGCAACCGAAAGGGTTGATGAACCTGAAAGTAAAAACAGATTGAAGCCATGGCGGACTTTCTGCAATTTTGGAAACGACATTGTACGCGCTTGCCCAAAACCGTAAACGGGCAATGTCAGACGGAGCCTGGTCAACGTCGCGGGTGGTATTTCTGGTGGATCGATTTCAATCGAGATTGGTCGACGTGGGTGTAGATTTGCGTGGTGCTGATGTCGCTGTGGCCCAGCAGTTCCTGAACGATGCGCAGGTCCGCGCCGCCCCCCAGCAGGTGGGTGGCGAAACAATGACGCAGGACGTGGGGGGAGACATCATTGAGCAGTCCGCTGGATCGGCCATATTTTTCGACCAGCATCCACAACCCCACCCGCTCCATCGGCTTGCCGGTGCGGGAGAGAAAAACCCGCTCGGCCGGGGATTTTTCCAGTTTCGGGCGACAATCCAGCAGGTATCGTCCCATCGCCTCGGCCGCCGCCCGGCCAAGGGGGACGATGCGCTCCTTGGCCCCCTTGCCCAGCACGCGCACGCAACCAACCGTCAGGTTGACATCGCGCAGGTTCAGGTCGCACAGTTCGCTGGCGCGCAGGCCGCTGGCGTAGAGCAACTCCAGAATCGCCACATCACGCGCGAAGAGCATCGATTTGGGATTGGGCGCGCCGATGAGCTGGTTGACCTGGGCGCGGCTGAGGATTTTGGGCAAGGATCGTTCGGGTTTGGGGCGTTCCAACTGCTGAAGGATCGGCGTCGTGTCTTGTCCCTGGGAGGCGAGGAATCGCAAAAAGACGCGGATGGCCGCCAGCCGCCGGGCAACCGTGCGGGTGCTTTTGTGAAGACGGGTCTGATTCTGAAGATAGCCGCGATAGTCGTCCACATCGGCGTTTTCAAGATTCTTGCCGCGCGATTCCAGAAAGCGGTCGAGGTCTTCGAGGTCGCGTCGATAGGCGTGGATGGAATTGTCCGCCAGCCCCCGTTCGGAGGCCAGTTCAAGCAGAAACGGGCGCGCCCGCGGCGAGCGGTTGGTGGTTTCGACGGCGGACCGTGACCTGGACGGGGGTGATTTGGGGTTCATGGCTCACCCCCGTGGACGTATTTCGGCGCACCCGTCGTTCCACCAGCAGTTCGAGATAAACCGGGCAGGCGGCGTAGCGGTCGAAGCAATATTTGTACGCATGATGCAGGTGGTCCAACCGAAAATGATCGCCGCACCGCTCATCGGAACGGTTGAGAAACGGACAATGTGGTCCCGTGGCCTGCATGGTCTTGCGGCGGATTGCGGCAGCTTCGTTTTCATCGGCAGGATCAGGTGAAAATCATCAATACGACCTTGGCGGCGGTTCGGCGCGCCGGCTGTTGACGAAATAATACCGCAAGGCGTCGATCGGGTGGTCATGAATTCCATCCTTCAGGGGCAATTCGCTGGATTGTTCGCCATAACGATAGTTGCGCAAAGCCTCAATCAACCGCGCGCAGCGCGGATGCACAAACAAGGTCGGTTTGCCGGCGGCCGGCCGCAAGGCGGCGCGGATCATCTCGATCCCTTCGACAATCCGGCTGCCGCGAAACCGCACCGTGTAACCGGCGGCACGCAACATCTGCACATTCGATACGGCGGTCTGCTCGTTTCGCCCCGAACCGGCCGGGTCACACGCGATTCGGCGAACTCTTTTCCACGAATGGGCCTTGATCTGCTCCAGATGCTCCTGCATCGTGCGCTGTTCCTGAACATATTCATCCAGAACATACGTCACCTCATCGAGCTTGATAATCCACAGGCAGACAAACGGATTGACGAACCCGAAATCCATCGCAAGCCATGCTTCCGCGGATGAGGTGATGTCCGGCATCTGCTCGCGGATGTGCTGTTCGGCATTGAACGCCGCGAAGACCGCGTTGCGCCTGCTGGGGCGTTTGCAGAGCATTTCGGCCTCCCAGACTTCCTGTGAGACGCGCTGTTTCATGCGGATGGCGTCGTCGATGCTGATGAAGCCGTCGCAGCGGGTTTTGGCGATTCCACGGCATTCATCCCACAGCGGGCATGACTCGCACGATCGTTCAGTCGGGCAGCGCTGCAGGACTTCCAGCAGGCACCATTTGATGATGGTGGTGCATCGTTTGCGGGCCGATTCGACGATCTGCTGCATCATGCCGCCGACGCGGTGCCAGGTGGAAAAGGCTTCGATCACACCGCGAATTTCGACGCCTGTCTCACCATCGGCGGGTGTGTGGCTGCGCGTGACCAGTTGGGCGGCTTCCCAGACTTCGGGGCGAAACAATTCCACCTCGTCGCAGCGGACTTTTTGCACGCGCACGCCACGAACGGCACGCTCGCTTTGGGTCAGGACCGAGGCTTCGGAGCCGTTTTCGAGGCGAAATCGTTTGGCATTGCCGCGGGTGGTGAGTTGATTAGCCGCCAGGCGCTGAACATCGGGCAGCAGGTGGTCCCACATTTTGTAACTTTGTTCCAATGACCCGCCCAGGATGCGGATTGAGCATCCGGGCTTGTGAAACAAATCGAGTAGTGTGGCGACGGCGCCCAAGCGGGTTTTGCCTCCGCCTCGCGGCGCCCAGACGACCAGGTCGGCGGCAGGTTCAAAGTAGGATTGGATCAGATATTGCATCGGCGACTGGTGATCCGGGCAGATGTTGTGTGCCGGCAGGCGCAGGTTCAGATGCTGATCGATCCATTGACGCAGCATCTGCGGATTTGAGCAGGGTTGCCACAGGTCGATGGATTCGGTTGACGAGCTGGTCATGATTTCCCCCATTGAATTGGTCAAAAATGAAGTAGGCGACTTCGTTGTCGCGCAAGGGCACGCGTCTCATGCCGGCGCGCTCGAAAAAGGGATGAATGGCGGCCATTTTGGAGGTGGCTTCGATGAATCGCGTGGTGTTGGTGGTCAGAATGTGTTGTACGAGATCGGTTGCCAGCCCGATGCCGCGAAATTGCGGGTGGATGATGATCCGGCTGATGGTTCGCAGATGTTGGTTGATCCAATGCAATCTCTGTCCAAAGGGGGAATCGCGCGTGCGGAAATAGATTTGTCGGCCAAGATTGCACGGCGCGGGCCATGAAACCACCGCGACGCCGGCGAGCCGACGGGTCGAGTTTGTTTCGTCATACCGTATTGCCCGGATGGCATTGAATGTCGCGGGGGGCTTGAAGCAGTAATGAAAACGATGCAGGTTGAAATAATCGATTCGTGTGCCCGGTTCGATGGTGAATTGGCCGGGGAGGAATGGGCGCGGTTGCATGGGATTCTCCTTGTTGGCGAGTTCATTGCGGGACAAATGTGCCAAAGTCGCATTGGGTGACATGGTCCGGTTGCAAGGCGTTCAACAGGTCATTGCGTGAGGTGGCGATCAGGACGCGAAGATTGAAGGTGTGAACTTGTCGGCGCAGGGTGTGGGAGATGATTCGGGCGGTCAGGGGATCCAGACAGCCGGCAAATTCATCGGCGAATAAAATGGCCGGGCGACTGGCGTTGCGGAGATTCATCAAGGCAATAGCCAGTTTCAATCGCCATTGTTGACCCTGGCTGAGATGATGGGTCGGCAAAATCCATGTGTGCGCCTCGGCCAGGCCGACGCGGGAGAGCAGATGCAGTGCATCTTCAAGATGAAGTTGGGAAAAGCATTCGATGGTGGGAGATCGCGGAAGTTTGGTCGCATCCAGGTCGTAAATGGAAAATTCGCGATGCCAGCGTCGTCGAAGTCGGCGCAGGAGGAGGGATTTCCCAGAGCCGGATGGCCCGGTGATGAGATGGAGTTGGCCGGGCTGGGGTGGGTCTGATTCGTAATCGGGAAATCGAATCGGAGGGTTGGAAGAAAGATCGAACCAGCAACGGATTCGTTGCGCATGGTCGGATGCAAGTGTTGTGTTGGACATGATTTACCCCTTTTTGAGTGGATGGGCTTCAGCCGCGCATGGTGATTCCGCGTGACCAGCCGCGCAGGAAGGTCAGGATGCGGGCGACTTCCCGGCGGGTCATTTGATGCAGTTCAGCGAGTTGGGTGATGCTTTTGCCGTGCAGAAAATGTTCAATTCCAAGTTGGCGGTGTTCCTGACGAAGGGCTTTTCCGTGGTCGATGAGTGAGGCCACGACCGGATCGTGGAGGCGGTTGGCGAGTCGATGGACCCGGCGGGAGAGCGTGCCGCCGTGGATGCCGGTCAGGCGGGAGATTTGGCGAAGGCTGACCGTGCCCTGTTTGATGAGGGTGAAAAGCATCTGGTCGGCCTCGTCCAGATAGCGGATGCGGTCGAGGAGATGGTGTGAGGAAAAGGAGGAGGTTCGAGGATTTTCGGAGATTTCTTCGAGGATGGACATGGCCGCTTCCCATTCGACCGGAGGAACTGATGGCGGCGTGTTTAATAGCCGCTAAACTACTTCCTTAGAATATACCATGTTAGGGAAATGTCAAGTATTTTTCTTGATTTATTTTTTGGAAGCGTGTATTTATTAGTGTATTGGAGCTGTTAAATAAAGTTGCTAAAACCCTCTCCCCTGCCCCTCTCCGGGGTACGGCTCGACTGTCTTCGACCCTGAGGCTCAGACCCGAAGGGAGCTTGTCGAAGTCAGGGAGAGGGAGGAGATGATGATGGAAGGGCTTGGGATACAACTTCGTCGGCAGAGGCGTCGGTTGGGGTTGACGTTGGATGAACTGGCGGGGCGGACGGGGATATCGAAGCCTTATTTGTCGTTGATTGAGACCGGTCGGGTTCCCAATCCACCCAGTGATGAAAAGTTGAGGAAGCTGGAGCAGTCGTTGGCGTTTGTGCCGGGGCAATTGTTGACGCAGGCGCATCTTCAGCGCACGCCGAGGGATGTGCGGGCGGTGTTGCAGAAATTATTGGCGCAACAGAAGCCGGAGGGTGAGGTCAGGGTCGTTGAGCCAAAAAAGTCGGGGGCCGAGTCGGTGAATCTGGATGATGCGTATTTATCGGGGGCTTTGCAGGAATTTGTGGACCGTTCGGCCGGCAACATCGAGCATGTGACAACGAATGCGGTGCCGATCATCAACAAGGTGTCGGCGGGGTATCCGAGGGATTTTACGGATTTGTCTTATCCGCGCGGCGTGGCGGATGATTATGTCTCCTGCCCGGATTTGCATGATGACCAGGCGTTCGGGGCGCGGGTGCATGGGGATTCGATGTGTCCCAAGTATCGCGCGGGGGACATCGTGGTTTTTTCGCCGGGGACGACGGTGCGCAATGGGGATGATTGCTTCGTGCGGTTTGGCGATGGGCAGACGACGTTCAAGCGGGTCTTTTTTGAATCCGATGAGGGTGGGAATTCGGTGCTGAGGTTGCAGCCCAGAAACGAAAAATATCCCCCGCGCACGGTGGAGGCACAAGAGGTGTCGGGGTTGTATCGGGCGGTCTTCAAGTATCAGCGGGTGGATGAGGATTAACCAAAAATGGGCGGGTTGGAGGCAAATTTTGTGGTGAAACGGGTGTGGATCGTCCGATAAGTCGAATATGTCGTTCGATTCATTGATTGCCAATCCGGGCCGACTGAGCATTTTGACGGCGTTGGCGGTGGAGGCCGAGGTGGAATTTGTCCATCTTCGTCGGGTGACGAAGCTGACGGATGGGAATCTGAGCAGCCATGCCAAACGGCTGGCGACGGCGGGGTTGGTGGACATCGACAAGTCGTTTCGTCAGGGCAAGCCCGTGACGAGCATGAAATTGACGCCGCAGGGACGGACGGCGCTGGAAACCCATGTCAGGCGGTTGTTGTCGGCGATGAGTCACCGAAGGCTGGAGACTGCCGGGTCGGCTGTTGAATCGAAGCCTGACAAGACACAAGCACCGCAGTATCCCGAAATTACGGTCGTGGCGGCCGATGAGTGGATCGATTAAAATGACCCTCGAAGGTTGCTTCGGAGGTTGTTTTCAATGCGGCAGGCTGAGTTGGAGCGGCTGGTTCGCAGTGCCATTGATGCCCACCTGGGCCGTGTCAACCCATTACAAACGATTCCGGAGTCTGCTCGAGCGGCAGTATTGGTGAAGCCGGGGCAGTTGGAGCTGCGCCGATTTCCATTGCGTCAGCCGTTGGAAGGGGAGATCCTCATACAGGTGGAAGCGTGCGGTATCTGCGGCACGGATGTGCATTGTTATAACGGCGATCCATTTGGACTATGCCCGGTCGTGCTGGGTCACGAAGGGACCGGCATAGTGGTGGCGCTGGGCAAAAACGTCCGCGAGGACAGTGTGGGTCATCCGATCAAAGTGGGTGATCGGATTGTCACCAGCGTGATGAAGGTCAGCGATGCCTGTGTGATTGCCAAATATAATCCGACCAAGGCCAATCTGTGCGACGATCTTCAGGTGTATGGTTTGCTGGCGGATGAGCCGGATCGACCTGGAGAACCGGGCAGCGGGCACCATTTCAACGGATATTTCGGCGACTATCTGATGGTTCGCGCCGGCAGCACGTTTTTCATCTCCAACGACCTGCCACTGGAATTGCGCGTGCTGATGGAGCCGGCGGTCGTATGCGTTCATGCGTTGGAACGGTCGCGACGGGCGGCGGCCAATCTGCTGAATTTTCGCAGCAGAGTGATTGTGCAGGGTTGCGGTCCGATCGGGCAGTTGATGATCGCGGCGGTGCGGTCGGCGGGGGTGAACAACATCATCGCGATCGATGGCTCTCCAGCGAGGCTTGCGATGGCTAAGCGGATGGGGGCCGATCATCTGCTGAATTTCAAGGAACTGGGCGGCAATGAAGGGGTTGTTGAAGCGGTCAACTCTCTGACCAAAGGTCTGGGCGCTCATTTTGGATTCCAATGTACGGGTTTGCCCAAGGCAGCGGCCAATTTGTTTAACCTGATTCGACGTGGCGGCGGCATCTGCGAGGTGGGGCATTTTGTTGACAATGGCGAGTGTCAGGTTAATCCCCACCGGGATTTTTGTCGCAAGGAGATCACGCTGGTGGGAAGCTGGGTTTACAACAGTTTTGAATACCCCAATACCTATCATTTCCTGGCGATGGCACGACGGATTGGATTGCCGTTGGCGGAATTGATCACACACCGATTCCCGTTGGATCGCATCGGCGAAGCGTTTGAGACTGCCAAGGGACAACAGGGGATCAAGGTGATGGTGGAGCCTTGAAGCAGGGCGATCATATCAGGCATTTGTTAGGATGGCATTTCCAATTTGGGTCGTCGGGTCGGCAAAGGGAGGGGAGGCTCTTTCCAAAATCAGCAATATGGGATACGATTCTGAACTTTCGCCCCTGCGGCGCGGGATGGCCGTGCGCCTTGAGGAATGCGATTTTTGATGAGTAAGTGAGGAAATAGCAATGACAGAGAGTTCCACCGCCGCCGCCGAGGCACAACAGGAATTTGCGTATCCGGTTTCCATTGAGGATGCCGGGCCGGGAACCAAGAAGGTTTCGGTGAAGATTCCGCGGGAGCGGATCGACGCCAAACTGGCCGAGCAGTTCAAGGATGTTCGCCAACACGCGGCGATTCCGGGGTTTCGGCCGGGTCACGCGCCGCAAAAGCTGGTGGAGAAGCGGTTTAACACCGATGTGCGCGAGCAGGTGCGACGGGATTTGATTCAGGAAAGCTACAAGCAGGCGCTGGAGAAGAACGAGTTGCAGGTTCTGGGTGAGCCGGAATTTGACAATCCCGATGAGATCAAGCTGCCGGACAATGGGGAGATGAGCTATTCGTTTCAGGTGGAGGTGCAGCCGCAGATCACGTTGCCTGAATTGAAGGGGTTGAAGATCCAAAAGCCCAAGATCGAGGTGACGGAGGCCAATGTTGACGAGGCGATGAAGAATCTTCGCCAGCAGCAGGGGGCATTGCTTCCGGTTGAAGACCGCGGCATTGAGGAGGGGGATTATGTCGTCGCGGATGTGCATGTGAAGTTTGAGGGCAGGGAGATCACCCATCGACACGATGCGCAGATCGTTGCCCGGCCGGGGCGGATCGCGGGGATTCAGGTGGATGATCTGGCCAAGCGGATTGAGGGGGCCAAGCCCAACGATGTTCGCACGTTTACGGTCAAGGCGCCCGAAGGGCATTCCGAGGCGGAAATTGCCGGCAAGGACGTGGAGATCGAGATCAAGGTCAAGGATATCAAGCGGTTGGAACTGGCCGAGTTGAATGAGGCGTTTTTGACGGGTCTTGGGTTTGAGACCGAGCAGGAGGTTCGCGAGGCGCTGCGTGAGCAGTTGAATGAGCGGATCAAGGCGGATGTTCAGCGGGTGATGCGCGAACAGGTCAACAAGCAACTGCTGGAGAGCGTCAATATCGAGTTGCCGGCCAAGTTGTCGGATCGTCAGGAAGATCGCGTTGTGAATCGGCGCGCGGTTGATCTGATGATGCGGGGTGTGCCGCGTGAAGAGGTGGAGGGGCACATTGAGCAACTTCGCGGCGGGGCCAAGGATGAAGCGGTTCGCGAATTGAAGCTGTTTTTCATCCTGCAGAAGGTGGCGCAGGATCAGAATGTGGATGTGGATGAAGCCGAATTGAACGGGCGGATCGCGATGATCGCGGCCCAGCGCGAGCGCCGGCCGGAGAAGCTCAAGCAGGAGATGTCCAAGGACGGCAGTCTGGCCAACCTGTATTTGCAGATGCGCGAACAGAAGGCCATCGACAAGATTCTGGAATCGGCACAGATCGAGGAAGTGGAGCCGAGCCAGATGCAGACAAAAGCGGACGCATCGGCCTGAATTGCCGCTTTGGTGAATGATGCTCTGGTTCCCTCTCCCTGTAAACAGGGAGAGGGTTAGGGAGAGGGTTGTTTTTCTTGACGTGAAGAACCCTTTCCCATGCCAAAGAACCCTCTCCCCTGCCCTCTCCCTGAGTACGGTTCGACTGTCTTCGACCCTGAGGCTCAGACCCGAAGGGAGCTCGCCGAAGTCAGGGAGAGGGAGTAAATGCACATGACGAAAATCAGCGCACCCAAGGGATTTGTGGACATTTTGCCGGGCGACAGCGGTCGCTGGCAGGCGGTGGAGGGGATTGCGCGCCAGGTGGGTCGGGTGTATCATTTCGCGGAGATTCGCACACCAATTCTGGAATGCACCGAACTGTTTCATCGCGGCGTGGGGGAGACATCGGACATCGTTCACAAGGAGACATTCACCTTCACCGATCGGGGTGATGAGTCGATGACGATGCGCCCCGAAGGGACTGCCGGGGTGGTGCGGGCGGCGATTGAGAACAACCTGCTGGCGCAGGAGGGGGCGCGGCTGAAGGTGTACTACATCGGCCCCAATTTCCGCTATGAACGCCCGCAAAAAGGGAGGCTGCGACAACATCATCAATTTGGCGCCGAGGCATTCGGCATCGCCGAGCCGCAACAGGATGTGGAGTGCATTTTGTTGCAGTTGGATTTTTATCGCCGGTGCGGGTTGAAGGATTTGAGTCTGCGGCTCAACAGCCTGGGGGATGCGGATAGCAAGGCGCGGTATCGGCAGATGCTTCAGGCGTTTTTCCGTCCGAAGTCGGCCAAGCTCAGCGAGGATTCGCAGCGCCGGCTGGAAGAAAACACGCTGCGGATTCTGGACAGCAAGGACCCGCGCGATGTCGAGGCCCGACAGGGTGTTCCATCGGCGTATGAGGCTCTTTCGCCGCGTAGCAGGGGGCATTTTGATCGCGTGCGGCAGTTATTGGGTGCGCAAAAGGTTGATTTTGTGGTTGATGGGATGCTGGTGCGCGGGTTTGATTATTACACCGATACGCTGTGGGAAGTGACGGCGGCGGGATTGGGATCGCAAAATGCGGTTGGTGGCGGGGGGCGATATGACAATCTGGTGGAACAACTGGGTGGCCGGCCGACGCCGGGGGTTGGGTTTGGATCGGGGATCGAACGGCTGCTGCTGGCATTGGAGGCTCAGAAGGTTGAGCCGAGCGATGCCAAAACACCATTGTATTACCTGATTTCGCACGGCCCGGCCGCGACGGAGGCCAACTTTGCCTTGATGCAGGATTTGCGTCACGCGGGGTTGGTGGCGGATATGGATTTGTCGGGGCGGTCGGTCAAGGCGCAGTTTAAGATCGCCGACCGTGAGCAGGCCTCCTTTTGTTTGATTCGCGGAGACAGCGAATTGGCAACAAAGACGATCCTGATCAAATCGCTGGCCACGGGAGATCAGCGATCTGTTCCGGAGGATCAGATCATTTCCGAGTTGCAGGCCATTCGGCCATAATCAAGCGGATTTGGCGGCTTATTTCAGCGCCTCGGCGCCGGCGGAGGCGACGGTGTGGTCGTTTTCGACGGTGGAGCCGCTGACGCCGATGGCGCCGATGACGGTTCCATCGGATGCCTTGAGCGGGACGCCGCCGGGGAAGGAGATCAGGCCGCCGTTGGAGATTTCGATGTTGTAGAGTGGCCCGCCGGGTTGGGAGAGCTTGCCAATCTCGCCGCTGTTCATGTCAAAGTAGCGGGCGGTTTTCGCCTTTTTGATGGAGATGTCGATGCTCCCCAGCCACGCGCCATCCATGCGGGCGAAGGCTTTGAGATTGCCGCCGGCATCGACGATGGCGATGTCCATTTTGGTGTTGGTTTCCTGCGCTTTTTTCACGGCCGCTTCCAGCACGACATGGGCCTGGTCGAGGCTGATGTCCTTGTTTTCCAGTGCGGCGGGTTGTTGTTTGCTTGATGGCATGGCGCCATCCTCGGCCGATGCGCTGGAGTTGAAATTGCTGATCCAAACGCCGGCCACCAGCCCGAACGCGATCAAACCCGCCGAAACCCAACCGGAAGTCTTGCGTGCCATGATGAAACTCTTTCCCGTTAAATGATTGAACGTTGGCCGTCCCGACGGCCTGTGATGGAACATTGATAGCGACTGACTTTCACCCATGCAATGGGTGTTGAACGTTGAAAAGTTTATTCCATCCAGCGGACGAGGGTGGTTTGCAGGATGGGTTTGAAGGTTGAGGTGGGTTGGGCGTTGGGCAAATAGGGGGCGAGTGCGTTTTGGGTGCGTTTTTGGCCGGGGGAGAGGGTCAGGATGTTGATCAGGGGATTGGCGGCGATGGGTTTGTCGGAGTTGTCGCGGACCTGCGCGGTCAGGACGATGGAGGAGGCGGTTTTTTGCGAGTGGTTTTCGATGGTGTATACGATCAGGATGCCCTGGGGAGTTTGTTGGGATTTGGTGATGTTGACCTGGATGCCGGCGGTGTCGCGAAGTTCGGATTCATTGAATCGGTTGGATCGCCAGTTGTAGATCAGCAACGCAGTCAATGCGCACAGCAGGATGACAAGCAACGCCACTTTTTTGGTTCGGGATTGTGACGGTGCGTTCATCTTTAGAAATAGGGGTTGGCTTCATCGGGGGGTGTGAAGACGCTTTGGAAATCGGGGTCGTACGGAAAGACCCGCACGAACTCGACGTGGCCATCGACGAAGGCGGCGTTGGCCCAGAGGTGGTCGGGGTCGTTTTTGTACCATTGCGCCCGCGAATTTGGGGCGACGACGCCGCTCATGGTGCGGTGGATCGGGATGCTGCCGATGAGAACCTTGCGTGAGGAGGAGGGATAGGAGGTCATTTTCAACGCCTGGCCGGTGTCGAGCGGGATTGAGGCGAACCGGTCGTATGAAAATTCGAGGCCGATGAATTTGGCGATTCCCATGGGGGCGACGACGCCTCCCATGCGGTTGTACCCGGAGGCGTAAAAATAGCTGCTGCCGTACAGTTCGTAGCAGGTTGCGGTTGCCTGATAGGGGGCGGTGTCAAACCACCAGAGCGGTTCGCCGCGATCGCAGGGGGAGCGGAAGACGTCGGGGGACTTCAAATAGGCATTGAGTGGGCGCTGTTCGGCCGGGAGCGATCCGCCGAACATTCGCGCGGTGAGCCAGGGATCGACCGCGGGGACGATCCCCTGCGGGCCGCCCAGTTCCTGTGGGGCGGCGACCGGCATCATACCTCCATGTTCGCTGGCATAGGCGAAGATGGCCTTGGCGATCTGGCTCAGGTTGCTTTGGCATTGGATTTGGCGGGCCGATTCGCGCGCCTTGCCCAGTGCCGGCATCAGAATCGACATCAACATGGCGATGATGACGACAACCGTGAGCAGTTCAATGAGGGTAAAGCCGTGGGGGCGATGATGTCGGGATAAATGGCTCATTGAGGGCTTTGGGGCTTGCGGAGAACCAGGCAGATCGCGGCCAGTTGATGGCGGTGCTGTTGGAAGGCGCGCTTCATTTCCTTCACCCGTCGGCGCGCCGGTCCATTGGTCAGCACCCGGCCAAAAAAGCGGATCGCGCCCCACAATCCTTCATCCTTGATCAGCCGCATAGGCTGCAGCAGCGCCATCGGGGCGCTGGATCGGTGGGCGATTTCAAAACCTTCGGAACGGAAAAGCGCCTCCCACTTGCTGTGGGTCAACGGGACGGCCTGATGATGAATCGCCTGTGTGACATCGCGGCAGATTCGCTCGGCGTCGTCGGCCGGCAGATCATCGGGGACGAGGCTCAGTTCATGCACACCATATCGGCCGCCCGGCTTGAGCAGACGATACGCCTCGCGGATGATCTGGCGTTTGCGGGTTTCGGTGTGCATCGAAAGCATCGCCTCACCATAGACGGCCGTGCCACAGGCGTCGGGAAGATGGGTTTCCTGTGCCAGCCCGTTGATGACCTGGCGGGATTGATTTGGCGCTCCATCCCCCAGCCAGCGTCGGACTTGTGTCGCGGCCGCCGGGTCGCGTTCGATGGCGGTGTAGCTGGCGGGGTTGGATGCGAGGGCCATTTTGGCCGTCACGCCCAGACCCGGAGCGAACTCCACGACGTGGTCGTTTGAGGAGAGCGCCAATGCCGCGAGCATTTTACGGGTCAGCCCCAGCCCGCCGGGACGCAGGACGCGTTTTCCCAGTCGGGCCAGCAGCCAGTGGCCGGGCATTTTGGCCGGATCAATACCGGCGCCGGGCATGCAATCGCAACTGTTATCCATCGGGGGAGAATGGGTCATCATGGGATCACCAAAAAGTAAAAGGGTTAGTTGGATCTCCGTTTGAGGAGGAACATTCCGCCAAGTCCAAGCAAGGCCAGGCCGGCCGGTTCGGGGATGGCGCTGGTGGTGTAGGCGAAGGTGGTGTTGCCGACCAGGCCGGAAATTCCCAACGGCATACCGGAGCTGGCGTAGCCGGGGTGGGTCTTATTCATCTGCGTGATCAGCAGATAAGTGGCGTCGCCGGGAAGTCGGGGGGCAATTTGTGTGAGCAGATAATTCTCAAAATCGCCGCCATAGAGATTGGCAGGGTCATCCAAGGTCAAATTCGCCAACCCTTGGGTGGTCAGCAGGCTGACCGGCAACAGGTAGCCGTTGTTTTGGGTGTTATCGAAGGTGACATCGATCGCATCGGGGCTGATGTTGGCGTCGAAATAGAAATCCATATTGTACTGGATGGCCCACCCGCCGGCCGTATCCGATGACCATGTGCCGGCGTTGCCGATGCCATCCACAAGATACGATGGGGTTTGCGTGGCTGGGCTACCGGGGGTGATCAGATGCTGGTTCATAAAGATCATGGAGGTGGCTTGGCCGCTATAGGTCAAATCCGTCACCGAGACATCCCAAGCGTTGGGGTTGGATGGATTGAAATCCAAGGTGATTGAGCCGGTCAGTGATGGGGCCATGTTGTATCCCGCCGCTCCGCCTTGGCCTGACAAGTCGGCGAAATTATGACTCAGTGACCCTTGGGGATTGGATTGGTTGGTCGCATCATCCCCATTGAAAATCAGCCAATCGCCGGTATTGGGCAGCGCTGCCGATGGCTTAAGTCCTTTTGCGGAAGGGAGTTGCACGGTGGCTTGGCCATCTCCCCAGGTCAGCAGGTCAAATTGGACGGAGGTTGAGGCAAATGCCGGGACAACGCCCAGGCCCAAGCCGGCGATGGCCGGAACAATCGAAAGCAGGTTCTTCATCTTCGCTCCTAATTGAGATTGAGTCTCTGTATAAGCAGAAAATAACATCAAATTATCCTCTGTCAAGGGGCGGATTTGGATGGGTTTCATTTTTGACGATGTGAACCCATTGGGATAATCCCAATCGGGTTAAGCTTCGGCTCGTTTGGTATGCTATAATTTGGCGCGGGTTGATTGGGTCCATTCATGTTCGCATTTACATTTAACCGATAGCCCAAATTGTTCGATCAGGAATAGAATGTCACATCGGATGCGGATTACTTTTCGCTTCAATCCCGACAAGGCCGTCCAGGCGATCACTTATATTTTGTCGTCAATGGGTGGATCGATGGAGAAGGTGAAGCTCACCAAGCTCCTGTATTTGGCGGATCGTCAATCGTTTATTGAACGGGGTGTGAGCATCACCGGGGATCGGTTGGTGGCGATGCAATACGGGCCAGTGCCGTCGGGTTGTTTGGATTTGCTCAATGGTGTGGCCCTCATCAATCGGGATCGCGTATTCCGCTTTATCCACGTCGTGGATACACAGGTGAGTCTTCGCGAAGATCCCGGCAAAACGCTGCTGAATGATGCCGACAGGAAGGTATTGGATCAGGTCGTAAAAGATCACGGAGCTTTGCAAACCTGGAAACTGGTCCACCAAACGCACGCACTTCCCGAATATCGCGACATCTATGTCGATGGCACCTCGACACCGATTCCTTTCGAGGTGATCGCCCGCGACAGTGGTGACCAGCGACGATATCGGCTGGATCGGCCTGTCGTCAGTCCTGAAACGGCCGCTGCGATGCCATGCCCATTCAACCCCGGCGCTGATGCAACGCTTTGACATCCACAACGCCGAGGTTCAGTGGCATGGATGTGCCGACATGCGACCTTGGCTGATCGTTCAAATACGTCCAAATGAGCTGATCGGCTGTTTTCCCATCACGAGCCAGTGTTATAGCGGCAATTGTTTCCCCCTCGACAGCGATCACCCTGATTTTCCGGCCACGGGCTTGAGTAAGAGTTGCTTCATCCACGATACGCATATCATTGAAATCTCCGCCGTGCGGTTAAGCCGCTTTCGCGGCCGACTCCAAGGGCAGGGCAATCGCATTTGTATTTTCTCCCTCCCCCGGTATTTCCGGGGGAGGGCTGGGGAGGGGGTCCATTTCGGCAAATTTGAGGGAAAACCCCCACCCTTACCCTCCCCCGGCGTACCGGGGGAGG
>JADLBV010000043.1 GCA_020847545.1 Phycisphaerales bacterium | reverse complement strand
CGCCTCCAGCAGCGTAATCGTTCCCTTCAACCAATAAACCTCGTCGCGCTCCATCGCTACGTGACAAGATTAACCGATTCCCCTCAATCGCGCGCCCCTGAAAATTATTGTGACGGTAAACAGTTACCCATTCGCACGTCCAGTTTGCCGGGGATGGGCATTGTGGCGCCGTTGCGTTGCAATGCCATGGTGTGGGCGGCGTCGTAGTATTTGATCAGTTCGGACCAGTCGAATTGTTGTCCAAGGCGTTCCACCTTGTTGCGCAGCTCCACGCGGGATCGGCGGTTGAGTTGGGCGAATCTGAAGAGGTGTTCGGCCATGTCGTCGGCGGTTTGGTCGAAGGTGCGCTGGCGGCGATTGAGCACCAGCACACCCTGCTCGGAGGCGTCGGGGATGTGCCGATTGACATACGCCCCAAAGCCCGACAGGTCGGTGGTGACGGCCGGCAGTCCCAGCGCGACGCATTCCATCGGTGTATAACCCCATGGTTCATAATAACTTGGGAAAATCCCCATGTGGCAGCCACGCACAAAATGATCGTAATCCAGATTAAACAGCGGGCTGGTGGCGGTGACAAATTCGGGATGAAACACCATCTTGACCGGGTCGTCGGCGCAGTTGAACAGGCCGCGATGCCGGATGTGTTTGAGGACCGGATCGTTGGCATCGTCCGCCAGATCGTGGGTGACGACCAACGGCTGTCGTCGGCCGCGCCAGACATGAATCGCCCGTCGCAGACGAACCTGGGCATCGTCCGGTATCAGTTCCTGATGCGTGGGAATTCTGCCGGTGGCGGCCGCCATGAACAGCCGCCGGCCCATGTCCGATTCCACATCGCGGCAGGTGGCTTTGAGATCCTCGAACATCATCTGATTTTGCAGCACATCCACATTGATATGGCGCGTGGCCGCGCGGGTGATGATGAACGCGATCACGGTGGGACGATCGGCAAGGGTTTTGAGCCGTTGATTCAGCCGCCACATCGACTCGATGAACAGGTCCATCCCCTTGTTGCGGTATTCGTATCGGCCGGAGGTAAAGACATAGAGCGTGTTGTCCAGATCAAACGTATAGCTGGGGAAAAAATGCCCCATGACAAATTCGTGGATGCGTTCCTTGTATTCGCGGTGCAGGTTTTGAAATTCGTGCAACGCCTGAAAACGCTGGATGTTCAATCCATTGGGCAAAATGGCATCGGGTATTCGGCCAAGCAGTTTTTGCGCCTCAACCGATGTGACTTCGGAAACGGTGGTGAAGACCGTACTGGCGTGGGCGGCCGCTTTTTCGATGGCGTGACGGGGATAGATGTTGTATTTGGCCGCCTCGGCGTCGGGGTTCAAAAAGGGAAGATGTTCATAAAAACAGGGGTTGTCAGAGGCCAGATAGCGCCCCAGCAGCGTGGCGTGGGTGGTGAAGACGGTGCTGATGGGCATCTTCAGATGCGCGATGCGCGGCACGGCGACCCCTCCCATCCATTCATGGAAATGGGCCAGGATCGGGCGGTCGGTGACGACATTTGACAATTCGCGAAAAAATTCCGCCACCGTAAATCCAAAAGCCACCACGTCGTTGACTTCACCATCGGAGGCGACCGTCGGGATGCCGTGGTCCTTCCAAAGGAGGTATTTGTCGGAGTCCAGCGAGGCGTATCGGGCGCGATAATCCAGAAGAATCACGCGCGGCCGGCCTTGCACAAGCCACCGCCCATAATGACAGGTGATTCCCTGTTCGCGCAGGCGGTCGAGAGTTTGGCGGATGAACCCTTCCGTGGGTTGTTCCTCAAATTCCAGCGCGGCCGTGGCGGGGTTGTAGGGGCCGATCAGGCAATAGCGGTCGCCCCAACGGTCGAGCATCGCCTTGGCCTTGGTGCGCAGGACGGTGTAGATGCCACCAAGCTGCCAGCAGACTTCCCACGCGATTTCAAAGAGCAACGACGGCTGATCGCGACGGGGTTGCGGCTGCTGGGATTGCGCCGGCTGCTGTTCGACCACGGGATCGGCCGTCGGCGTCGTTCCCGGCGGGATCGGCGGCGGAGAGACGACGGGTTGAACGGGTGGAATGTTGGGGATGGATCGAACCACGGCCGTGGTGGGCACGAATGGTCCCCGTTTCGATCCTTTTCGCTTGGTCGCCTTGGAACTGATGTGATTACCCATGTGGGCCGGATTATCGCCGTTTGGCGGTGGCTCTGGCAACTATGATGGATGGATGTAAACAAGAACCCCGGCCAGATGACCGGGGTTCGGACGCGGATCGGATGTAAGAGCCTATCCCATTATTTTTCGCTTTTGACGAACACAAACCGCGAACCTTCGCGGCTGGTGATGTAAAGTGTCACGCCGGCTTTCAGATCCGCCTTGTTCAAGATGGCGACCGCTTCGTCGGCCGTCTTGACCGGCTGGTTGTCCACCTTGGTGATGACATCGCCGGGGCGAACCCCCTCGGCGGCGGCCGGGGATTTGGGATCAACCGACAAGACCACCGCGCCGCTCTCGGGCGGGTTGGTCATGCCCAGCCGCTGGGCGAGTTCGGGCGTGATCGTGTTGAGTTCCAACCCAAGGGCGTTGCCCGGATTATTGGCCTGTCCCTGCGAACCACCCTGGCCGGTGGCGGCGGCCATGACATCTTCGGGCTGAGCGCCGACCGTGAGTTTGACCTCTTGGGTCTTTTTGTCACGGAAGACCTCCAACGAGATTTCGGTGCCGGCCGGCGTGGCGGCAATCGCGTTGCGAAGTTCGTTGACGTTCTCAACCGCCTTGCCATTGAGTGCGGTGATGATGTCTCCCGCCTGGAGTTTGCCATAGGCGGGTGTGCCATTGAAGGTGTCCTGCACCAGCACGCCGGTCTTCCCTTCATATCCGAAGGTGTTGCGCGCCACCGGCTCCACGCGCGGGTTGGCGACATCGGCGATGCTGATCCCCAGCCAGCCGCGTTCCATCTTTCCCTTGGTCTTGAGTTGCTCATAGACAACCTTGGCCTGGTTGGAAGGAATCGCAAAGCCGATCCCCTGAAACCCGCCCGAACGGGAGGCGATGGCGGTGTTGATGCCGATCACCTCGGCATGGACGTTCACCAGCGGCCCGCCGCTGTTTCCGGGATTGATCGGGGCGTCGGTCTGGATGAAATCCTCATATCCACCCGCGCCCAAAATGCCGACATTGGTTCGATTGAGCGCGGAGATGATCCCGTGGGTCATCGAGCCGATGTAGCGGAAGGGGCTGCCGAAGGCCAAAACCCAATCCCCCTGCTGCAGCGTGCCGCTGTCGCCCCATTTGGCGGCGATCAGGTGATCGGCTTCGATCTTCACCACGGCCAGGTCGGACTTGGGATCGGCGCCCAACACCTTGGCGTTGGTGATCTGTCGGCCATCGGAGAGTGTGATCGTCAAGTCCTCTGCGCCACCGGCGACGTGGTTGTTGGTCAGGATGTAACCCGTGCCGTCAGAGGCTTCCATGATGACGCCGCTGCCGGTCCCAAGGACCAGGGCGTTGTCATCCTCATCGCCAAATCCGGGTGGCAGGTCGGGCTGGCCATCTCCATCGCGGTCGGGGAACCATCGCCGCAATTGGTCGTCATTGAACGGCAATCGCGGACGGTTGCCGTGGACGGTCTTTTTCACGTCGATGTTGACCACGGATGGTTCAACCGCCTTGCCGACCATTTTGAAGACGGTGGCGAGGTCTTCGATCTTGGAAAGCTGTTCGCGGGTGGCCTCCACTTTTTGTTCCGCGTGGGCGAATTGCACATCGCGGAACATCTCCACGCCCAGATACCCACCGCCGGCAATGGCGGCCGACAGAGCCAACGTCGTCAAGGATTTACGCCACGGTTTCATATTAAATCTCCTGATTAAAAAAAATCATGATTTCATAAGGACACAAAATAACCCGCCGCGATGCGCATCGCGGGCCATTTGATTGTTATATGCCGGTTTCACCCCTTCAGGCGAGCGGCAAAATCCGCCTGCTCGGCGGGCGGCATCTCATAATCGTGTTCGTCGGCGGGGTATTGCCGTTCGCTGACCCGCCGGACATATTCACCATACATTTCGTCCACCGGACGGTTGGGGTTGCCCAAATCCGGGACGAACCTTGGTTTACGTTCGGTCCAGCCCAATAAGTCGGGCGTCACGACCACATGGCCGTGACAATATCGGCCCGCGCCGCAACCAATGACCGGCAGGGTGGTCCGTTCAACCACCGCCTTGGCCACCACGGCCGGCACGGCCTCCAATAACAGGGCGGCCGCGCCCGCTTTTTCCATCCGCTGTGCCAGCGTCACGATGCGCATCGCCTCATCGGCGGTACGCCCCTGAAAACGGTATCCACCCAGCAGACCCACGGCCTGCGGACGCAGCCCCAAATGGGCCACAATGGCCACTCCGGCATCAGTCAGCCGGCGAACCAGCTTCAGATGCCCTTCGGCCACCTCTAATTTCACCCCGTCGCAGCCGGAAAGTTTCACCATTCGGCAGACATTGTTCACCCCCTGGCCGATTGAACCCTGATAAGACCCGAACGGCATATCCCCAACCATCCACGCGAGGGGGGCGCCCCGTCGCACGGCGGCCGTCAGTTCGATCATGAAGTCCAGACCCACCGACAAGGTCGATTCGTGCCCCAAAATGACGCTGGAGGCCGAATCCCCCACCAGCAACGTGGGAACGCCCGCCTTTTGCATCAGTTGAGCGGTGGTGAAGTCGTAACAGGTCAACATCGCCACCCGTTCGCCGGACTGGCGGGCGGCACGAAGGTCATTGAGGGTCATTCGTCGAGTCAACGGTGCGGGCATGAAAAGATTATAGCGCCGGTAGGGCCAATTGGAAGAAAACAGGATTTCGCGAATACATCTTGAATGCAAAAGGACACTGGCAACCTTCGTGGTGGTGTTCTATTATTTCCACATGGATATTCGTCAACGTCTTGAATCGCTTGGTATTGCGCTTCCCGCCTTGTCAGGGCCGTTTGGGGCCTATGTGCCGGCCAAACGGGTGGGATCACTGATTTATGTCGCCGGTCAGATTCCGATGAAGGATGGGAAATCGCTGGCGAGCGGGCCAATCCCCTCGCGTTGTTCGGTTGAGCAGGCAAGGGTGGCCGCCCGGCAGTGCATCATCAATGGCCTGGCGGCCGTGCAGGCGATGGGGCCGGGGATGCTGGAAAAAATCAGCGGCGTGGCGCGGATCGGGGGGTTCGTGTTGAGCGATGTCGGTTTCACCCAGCAGCCGCAGGTGATCAATGCCGCCAGCGAATTGTTGATCGAGATTTTCGGTGATGCCGGGAGGCACGCGCGCGTGTCCGTCGGCGTCAACGCGCTGCCGCTGGAGGTGTCGGTGGAGATCGAGTTGCTTTTGGAATTGTCCGAGGGTTGATGATCGTCCATCGATCAATTGATTCGAGATGTTTCCCATGACCGCAACCGCAGCGCCGATGATTCGCCCCGCCACCGTTCACGATGTTCCGAGCATCGCATTGATCATCAACAGCCATGCGGAACTGGGGCGGATGCTGTTCAAAAGCTACGCCCAGCTTTATGAGGATCTGCGCGACTTCGCGGTGTGCGAGGTGGATCAGCAGGTGGTGGGATGCACGGCGCTGTCGGTGATCTGGGCGGATTTGGCCGAGGTGCGCTCACTGGCGGTGGAGAAGGCGTTTCATGGGCGGGGGATCGGCAAGATGCTCGTCCGATGGGCGATTGATGAGGCGCGGCGATTGCAGATTCGCCGGCTGATGAGCCTGACGTATGAACAGGCTTTTTTTGAAAAGTGCGGCTTTGTCGTCGTCCCCAAGGAGTCGTTGCCGCTGAAAGTCTGGTCGGACTGTGTGCGCTGTCCCAAGCAGGACAAGTGCGATGAGATTGCGATGGTGCTGACGCTGCACGATCTGCCGATCATCGAGGCCCCCAACGCGACCCCGACGCCGCGCGGGGTGTCGATCCCGGTGCTGGAAGAGATTGAAGATTGAACCGGCCCACCCTACCGTATGCCCATGGCAACTGGCGAAATCATTGGCGCGAAAATCGAATCGATTGAGGTGAATTTTGAGGAGCAGCCGTTTCTCAAACCGCTGCGGCTGAGTACCGGCCTGATCGACCGGATCACCGAGGCGCGGGTGAGTGTGAAAGTGCGCGTGGGGGCGAATGAGGCGGTTGGGCACGGCTCGATCTATCTGAGTGACTTGTGGGCGTGGCCCGATCCGAAACTGAACCATGACCAGCGCGATGCCGAGTTGCGGAATTTGTGCCGACAGATCGCGGCCGATCTGAATGAGCTGTGCGGCAACCGGGCCGATCATCCACTGGAATTGGGGTTGCGGCTGCACGACAACCTGTGCCACCACGGGGATTGCACCCATCCACCAGTGTTGGCGCGGGCGATGTGCGCCAGCCCGTTTGATGCGGCCATTCACGATGCCACGGGGCGGGCGCTGGGGCGTTCGGCGTTTGATTTGTACGGGGCCGGACAGCGATTGCCGCTGGCGGATGCGATATTGAACGGGCGGGCGGGGGAGATGATCCAGCGCACGCTGCGGCCGCCGGTGCGGGAATTTCCGGCGTGGCTGATCGTGGGGAAGGATGATTCGATTGAAAAGGATGTCGGGCCTTGGGTGAAACAGCGCGGCTATCGCTGCTTCAAGCTGAAAATCCTCGGCAAGGACAATTTAGCCGATGTGACGCGGACGGTGGAGGTCTATCGAGGGTTGGTGGGGCTGGGGGTGGTCAAGCCAAGATTGTCGGTGGACAGCAATGAAGCCAATCCGGATGCCGAGTCGGTGCTGGAGTATCTGCATCGACTGAAAGAGGCCGATGCGGGGGCGTTCTCGGCGTTGGAATATCTGGAACAGCCGACCGGCCGGGATATCACGCGGTATCGCAACGACTGGCGCGAGGTGACAAAACTCAAACCCGTGCTGCTGGATGAGGGATTGACCAGCCTCGATTTGCTGGATGAGGCGGTGAATCAGGGTTGGAGTGGGTTGGCGCTCAAAACCTGCAAAGGACAGAGTTTTATTCTCGTCGCCTCGGCGTGGGCAAAGGAGCGAGGGTTGATCCTGTCATTGCAGGATTTGACCAATCCGGGGTTGTCGGCCATTCATGCGGCCCTGTTTGCCGCCCATGTGCCGACGATCAATGGTGTGGAGTTGAACTCGCCGCAATTCACCCCGGCAGCCAATGCGCCTTGGCTGCCAAGACTGGCGGGGCTGCTGGACCCGCACGATGGGATGCACCGATTGGGCGATGGGCCGATCATCGGGTTGGGATCAGAGCTGTAAAGTCAGATTATCCGGAAAATACAGGGGTTTGGGCCGCAGTTGAGTAGCCGCACGGGCGATCTGCCATCCGCCGAGGTTGGCGATGTACAAATGTCCGTCAAAGAGCGCCACGTTGGTGGGACGACTGAGCAGTTCACCGGTGGGGTCTTCGAGATACGGCTCGATCTTTCCATCCATGCCGGCGAGCAACACCGCATCGGGCTTGTAACAACTGATGAGCAGCAAACCATCTTCACTGAAGGCCAGACCGTCGGGGACAACTCCAACTTGCAGTCGATGGGTAATTTCGATGGGACCATCCGGGCGGGCAAGTGGTATCCGGCAGATGTTGGGCGTGGTGGATTGGACGACATAAAGCCATTGGCCGGTGGGATCAATCGCCAGGCCATTGGCGAAATCAAACGGGCCGCGATGGAAAAGTCTCGTGCGCCCATCCGGCTCGATGACAAAAATCCGTCCTGTGCCCGGTTTGGTCCAGTAGTCGCCTGAATCGGAGACAAACAACCGGCCGGCCCGGTCAAAAACGGCGTAATTGGGGACCATAAAGGGATGTTCAGGCGTGCCGGTGGATCGTTGATGCACACCTCCATCTGGGTCGATGACAAAGATGGCACGGTGGATCATGTCGCAGGCATGAATCCGGCCGTGGCCGTCGAGGGCGATGCCCAGCACAAAGCCATCCGTGCTGGCGATTTGGCGCTGCCCCTTGGCGTCGATGCGATAAATCTGACCGGCTTCGCCGCCGGCGTAGATCGTCCCATCGGGACCGATGCAGAGACATTCGGGGTGGTCCAGTCGATCGCCGATCAGGGTGACGATGTCGGGTGTCGCTCGCATGGCATCTCCTGTGAATTGGGATATCTTACAGTCATCGCTCGCGGGAGTAACCATGAACGGACAAATTGCCATCGTGACCGGTTCGGCGTCGGGAATCGGACGAGCCACCGCGCTGCGATTGGCCAATGAGGGTGCAATCGTCGTGGCGATTGACCGCGATGAGGCCGCGTTGCGGAGACTGGCGGGTGAAAACAAACAAATCCAATCCGCGCCGTGCGATGTCACCGATCACGCAAATTTGGAACGGATCATCGCCCAGACCCTGCAAAGCCACAGCCGCATCGACATATTGGTCAACAACGCCGGCATGAGCTATTACGAAAGACATCTCGACAGCACACTTGACCATTGGCGAAAGACACAGGCGATCAATGTTGAGGCGATGTATTTGCTCGCCAAGCTGGTTGTTCCGGCCATGGTTGACCGACGCTACGGCCGAATCGTCAATGTCGCCTCGACGCAGGCGCTCGCCGCCGAGGCCGTGACGGGCGCCTACGCCGCCAGCAAGGGGGCCATCGCCGCCTGGACGCGGTCATTGGCCGTGGATTTGGCCGAATATGGGATTCTGGTCAATTGCATCGCCCCCGGCTGCACCCACACCGCCATGAGCAACGTCAACGGCGTCGATGAGACGACCACGCCCGATTTTCAGGAATGGTATGTTCGCCGGCGCAAGATTCCCCTCGCCCGCGCGGCCGACCCGGCCGAAATCGCCAACGCCATTTATTTCCTCTGTGGCGATCAATGCACCTACATCACCGGCCACACACTGGTGGTGGATGGTGGATTGACGATCACGTTTTGATTGGACCAAATTCGGTAGGAATCAGTGTGTTTCTTCCACCGGTGCTTCCCAGCCGCCCCCCAGCGACTTGTACAACGCCACCAGATTGGTCGCCACCGCGCTGTCGCTTTGCACCAGGGCATCCTGCGAGGCAAATAGATCCCGCTGCGCCTGCAGGACGCTGAGGAAATCCGTCCGGCCCGCCTCGTAAAGCTGATTGGCCAGATCGACGGCACGACGATTGGCATCGGCCGCCTTGGCCAAGATGCGACGACGGGTTTCCTCCTTGGCATACGCCACCAAGGCATCCTCCACATCCCGCAATGCATCCAACACGGTCTGTTGATAGAGCAACAGCGCCTGCTCCTGCTTGGCGTTTTGAACGTTGATGTTGGCGGCGATCCGACCTGCGTCAAAAATGGGCCAGGCAACGCTCGGTCCGATCGACCAATATCGGCTGTCCCAATCCCCCAACGAGCTGAATTTGCTGCTTTGCAGGCCCAATGAGCCGGTCAGCGAAAAACGGGGAAACAGGTCGGCCGTCGCCACGCCGATGCGCGCGGTGGCCGCGTGCAGTTGTGCCTCGGCCCGGCGCAGATCCGGCCGGCGCAACAGAATTTGTGATGGAATCCCCACCGGAACCTCCGGCGGAGTCTTCGGAATCGGCAACGACTGCGACAACTCCGGCACCAACGCCATCGGATCGGCCCCCAGCAGCACACCCAGCGTGTGGATCGATTGCCGAGCGGCGGATTGCAGCAGCGGAATCTGCGATGCCGTGGTCGCGACCTGCGCCTCGGCCCGCGCCACATCCAGATCGGTCACCACGCCGGCGGCCAGCATGTTTTTTGTCAAATCCAGCGTCTTCTGCTGGGCGGAGAGGTTTTCGCGCGCGATGTCGATCCGGCGTTGATAACTTCGCAGTTCGATGTAGTTGCGCGCCACCTCGGCCATCAGGCTCACCAGCACATCCCGCCGGTCCTCCACCGCGGCGGCGATGTCGGCGTTGGCCGCCTCCACACCACGACGCACACCGCCAAAGACATCGATCTCCCACGAGGCGTCAAACCCCGCCTTGTATTGATCATGCGCATCATTGCCGCCGCCGGGGGCGAAGCGATTCCTCGATCGGTTGTACGATCCGTTGACATCAACATTGGGGAAAATGTCCGCTTCGGCGACATCGTGCGCCGCCCGCGCCTCGCGAATCCGCGCCGTCGCCCGTTGCAAATCCAGATTCGACCGCGCCGACCGCTCGATCAGATCATTCAACGTCGGATCGTTAAACATCCTCCACCATCGCACCGGCAACGGCTGGGCGCTGGGACGGGTTGCCGGCCCATCGGCCGTGCCGCTTGGCCCCAATTCACCCCATCCTTCACCCACGGTGGACTTGGGGGCCTGATAATCCGGCCCAACGGCGCATCCGCCCGCCAGCAATCCAACACCCAGCAATGCCGTCATCCAACGGCTGCCACGCGATGTCTTCCTTCCCACGTCACTCATATTTTTTCACACAAAAATAATTTAATGATCGCCGTTGCCGTTTGAATCCGCAGCCAATGCCTGTGTCATCCGGCCTTCGGCCGCCAGAATCTCCTCTTCGGGATTGCGCAGGAACCGGAACTTCTCAAGCACCCATTCCTGGAACAATTCCGAATAGAGATAGATCACCGGCGTCACATACAGCGTGATCAACTGGCTGACGATCAAGCCGCCGACAATGACCAATCCCAAGGGCCGGCGGCTTTCACCATCGGCGCCCCAACCCAGCGCGATCGGCACCGCGCCCATGATGGCCGCCAGAGTCGTCATCAGAATCGGACGGAACCGGTCCATGCTCGCATCGTGAATCGCGCGCTCGGCCGTCTCTCCCTGCGCCACGCGATGCACCGCGAAGTCCACGATCATGATCCCGTTTTTCTTCACGATCCCCATCAGCATGAACAACCCGATGAATGCGTACAAAGACGCCTCCAGCGGATGGCCCTGCGTGATGAAACCATAGACAAACAGCGTCGCCAACCCCCCCACCATCGCGGTGGGCAGCGTGGAGAGCACCGTGAGCGGATGCAGATAGCTTTCGTACAAAATCGCCAGGATGACGTACATCACGAAGACCGCCAGGATCATCAGGATCGTCAACGACGACATCGTTTCGCGGAACGTCATCGCCTGGCCCTGAAATTGACCTCGCAACCCCACCGGCAGCACCTGTTTGGCGGCGTGTTCCACAAAATCGGTCGCCTCGCCGATGGTCATGTTGGGCATCAGGTTGAAGTTGAACGTCACCGAGGGGAACTGGTTGATGTGGTTGACCGCCTGTGGGCCGACCGTCTGTTCCCAGGTCGCCACGGCCGTCAACGGAACCAACCGCTGGCCGTCGTCGCTGCGCAGATACAACTTGGACAGATCCGCCGGCTGGCCGCGATCTTCCGGGCGCGTCTCCAGAATCACCTGATACTGGTCATCCGTCTTCTTGATCAGATAAACGTAATTCTGGCTGTAGGCGTTGCGCAACAGCGTCTCGATGGCGCTGGCCGACACACCGTACATGTGCGCCCGATCCCGCAGAATGTTGATCTTCAGATTCGGCGTGTGCAGATACAAATCCGAGATCGGCGGGCCGGCAAACATCGTCCCCACCTTCGACATCAACATCCCCTGCAACTTGGCCGCGGCCCCATAAACCTCGTTGGGGTCGATGCCGCTGATGGAATAGGAAAAGTTGCCGCCCGTTCGGCTGGAAGCTCCGGTGGAGATTTCCAGCACCGGTTGCGGCGTCAGGACACCGATGGCTCCCTGTAGACGGATCATCAATTCCGTCCCCAGTTCGCTGGTCAGGTCCGCGATGCTGGGATGTTCGATCACCCGGCCATCAATGGTCTTCAAAGGAGGTCGTTTGGATGGATCCTTGAAAAACGTGATCAAAAATCCCTGGTTGGACCCCAAAAACCGTCCCATCCCCGTCAGTGTAAAGGTCATGTCCACCGATGGGTTGGATTGCAACACCGCCTCGGCGCGGGTTTGATAATCCCGCATCGCCTCGGGGCTGGACCCTTCCTGTCCGATCAAAACACCCATCGCAAACGAGGAGTCGCCGGCCGGCAAAAACGCCTTGGGGACCTTCATGAACAGGTAAACAGTCCCGAACATGCAGATCACCCAGATCATCGCCGATATCCAACGGTGCTTGAGGAAAAACCACAGGCTCGTCCCGTACATGCTCAGCACGCTGTGTTCGATCGCATTGGCGAACCGCTCGATGAACGACTTTTTCGTTCCCGCCCCACGCTGGCCCAGCAGACGGGCGCACATCAAAGGCGTCAGCGTCAACGACACAATGCCGCTGGCCAGAATCGAGATGATGATTGTCACCGCGAATTCACGGAAAATTCGCCCGATGATCCCGCTCATGAACACCAGCGGCAAAAAGACCGCCGCCAGAGACAAGGTCATCGACAAAATCGTGAAACTGATCTCCTTGGCCCCGTTGATGGCGGCCTGAATCGGCTTTTCATGGAACTTCTCCATGCGCCGAACCGCGTTTTCCAAAAAGACGATCGCATCGTCCACCAGGAACCCGATCGCCAGCGTCAACGCCATCAACGACAGGTTGTCCAGGCTGTAACCCAGGATATTCATCACCACGAACGTCAACAGCAGCGACATCGGCAGCGCCACCGTCGGGATCAGCGTGTCGGTTGCCCGCCCAAGGAAGATGAAAATCACGAACACGACCAGGATGAACGCGATCAACAATGTCTCGCGGACATCATTGACGCTGTTCACGATGGTCTTGGACCGGTCATGCACCGGGATGATCGTCACCGAGGCCGGCAACTGACTTTGCACCTCCTCGCGGATGTTCCAGATGCTCTGCGCCACATCCACCGCGTTGGCACCCGCCTGACGGAAGACCGCCAGCACCACGGTGGCCTTGGGAACCTGTCGGTCGCGCACCCAGAACCGCATGTCCACGCGGTCATCTTCAACAGTATCAACCACCGTCGCCACATCCTTGAGATAGACGGGTGAGCCGTTCTGCGTGGCGATGATCAACTGGCTGTACGCCTGTGCGTTGGACAACTGTCCCTGTGGTTGCAGCAAAAAGGTGCGGTTGGGCCCGTCAAACTGACCGGCCCCCTGAAAACTGGTGCCGCGCTGAATGGCCGCGCTCAGGTCGTTCATCGTCAACCCGCGCGTCGCCAACGCCGAGGGATTGGCCTGAATGCGGATGGCGCTCTTGCTGCCATACACATCCACGCGCGATACGCCATTGAGGATGCTTATCCGCTGCGCCACCTGCGTATAGGCCAGGTCGTACAACTGACCCTTGGTCATGCTGTCGCTGACCAGCGCGATGTACATGATCGGCTGATCGTTGGGGTTGGTCTTGGTGAACGTCGGTGGGCTGGGCAGATCCTGCGGCAGGTTTCCCGTCGCCCGGCTGATCGCCGCCTGCACATCGGTCGCCGCGGCGTCCACGCTCTTGTTGAGGTCAAACTGCAATGTCAGGCTGCAATATCCCTGCGAGCTTTTGCTGGTGATCAATTCCAGCCCCGGAATCTGCATGAACTGCCGTTCCAGCGGCGTGGCGATCGTGCTGGCAACGGTCTCCGGGCTTGCCCCCGGATAACCCGCGTTGACCTGAATCACCGGGTAATCCACCGCCGGCAAATCGTTCACCGGCAGCGCGAAATAGGACAACACGCCAAACAGGATCACCGAAACCGTCAGCATGATGGTCATCACCGGCCGACGAATGAATGGTTCTGATAAGCTGATCATGACCGGGCCGCTCCCTGTGCAACCTGCACCTTGGCCCCCGGCGCCACCATCATCTGGCCGCTGGTGATCACCTGATCACCCTTGTCCACACCCTTGATGATCTCCATCGATGACCCCTGCCGCTGTCCTTCGGTCACCAGACGCATCTCGGCCGTGGAATCCTTCACCACATAAACGAACGGCCCTTTTTGCCCGATCTGGATCGCTTCCATCGGCACCAGCACCGCATCCTTCATCTCCAGCACCAGCCGGACATTCACAAACTGACCCGCCCAGAAATATCGGTCCGTATTGGTCAATGTCGCCCGCAGACGCACCGTCCCCGCCCCCGGTTGCACCGCCGAGTCCAAAAACGTCAGTTCGCCCGTGTGCGGATCTCCCGGCTGTCCCGGCACCGACACCTGCACGACCAGTTTCTGTTTTGCCATGTATTCCCGCACGCGCGGCAGGTCCGATTCGGTGATCGTGAACTCGGCATAGATCGGGTCCAGCCGCTGCACCACCAGCAACGCCGCGTTGTTCGCGTTGACGATGTTCCCCACATCCACCATCCGCTGGCCGGCCCGGCCATCAATCGGGGAGGTGATCGTGCAATAACCAAGGTTCAGCTCGGCCGTCCGAACGGCCGCCTCGGCCGCCTTGACCTGCGCATCGGCCACCGCCAGCGCGCTCTGCTTTTGATCAAATTCCTGCTGCGACACCGCCTTGGTCTCAATCAGTTTCTTGGTCCGCTCAAACTCCTGCTTGGCCAGCAGTTGCGACGCCTCCTGCTGCGCCACGTTCGCCTTGGCCTCGGCCAATGCCGCCTCATAGGTTCGAGGGTCGATGGTGAACAGCACATCACCCTTTTTCAGGTCCGCTCCATCCTGAAAATGAATCTTCTGTATCTGCCCTGTCACCTGCGGCTGAATGGTGACATACTCCACCGCGGCGGTCTTGCCGATCTCATCGATGTAGCTGGGGACTTTCGACAGCGCCGCTTCGGCCACCGTCACCATCGCCGGCGGATGTTGCGGCGGAGCGCCCCCCGCCTGCTGGCCACGCTTGCATCCACCAAGTACCATCAAACCCATTGCCAGCGCCGCGGCCGGCATCGTTGTCCATCTGCCCATGTTCATAAGGTATTCTCGCTGCTGTACTTAGGAATTTTTCGCCTTGCGTCGTTCCGAATCGCTGAAGATTCCCCGAAATAGAATGTCCTGAATGTCCCTGGCCTGCTCCTCAAACGGCTTGTCGCGCCCGGCAAAATGGTTTGTAAACATCGTTCCGTAAAGAAGGTCCGATGTCACCGCCATGATGCGTTCGGGTGGAATTTTGCGCAGCCGCCCTTTGGAAATCGCCCCAACCAGCGAGCTGCGCCACTCATTCTTGCAGTCTTCCTTGCTGTCACAACCGTGCTCAAAATAAATCGCCTTGGGGCGGTCACGGAATTCCGCCCGTTCCTGGATGAACAACTCCACCAGGTCGGGATGGTTTTCAAAAAATTCCAGATACGCCCTTATTGCCGCGGTCATCTTGGCGATCGGATCGTTCACGCGGTCCACCGCGCGCCCAATCGTCTCATTCAACAGACTCACACCCCGTTCCACCGCCGCCAGAAAAAGCTGTTCCTTGGTCGGGAAATACCGGTAAATGGTCGCCTTGCCGATCACCAGCGGGTCTGCGATGTATTGCACATCCGTGTTGCGATACCCATGCTCGGCGAAAACCTCGGTCGCCTTATCGAGGATTTCCTCACAGCGCATGTCGCGCCGTTCCTGGTCGCATGGACGGCCTCGACGGCATCTCTCCTTGCTTTTCGACTGCGAGGTTTTCACCGAAGTTTTCACCATGTTACGCGGCGGCATCATTGCGATGAACGGGCAATCATATACATGACGGACGCGCCCGTCCAGTAATTCAAAAATAATTTTTTCACTTGAAATACTGCGATTATCGCATCTGATTATCTCTTGGTCGTGATCCAGGCATGAGATCGGTTTACGCCGATCCATGGCGCCGACGACCGCGGGAAGATGACCGGCCCGGCCGGCCGGCCGCCTTGGCGAATGGTCGAGGCCCTGACCCGCCACCCGTCCGATGCTTGGATCGCTGGCCACCATGGCCATGCCGCTCGGCACGCGCGGGTGATTTTGCGGCTCGTTGGGTTGGAATTCTCTTGTGATGCTCCTCAGTCGATTGATCCGGCTCCGGCATCGGCCTTTGGGCGAACTTTGGACCATCGGTTTTCACCGGGATGGACCGTTTGAGCAGCTTTTCGATTGCCTTCAGGTTCGCCACCTCATCGTGATCGCAGAACGACACCGCCGCCCCCGAAGCGCCGGCCCGCCCGGTTCGGCCGATTCGGTGAACATAAGATTCGGGTTCGTGGGTCAGGTCGTAATTGACCACGTGCGTAACCCCGTCGATGTCGATGCCGCGCGAGGCGATGTCGGTTGCCACCAGCACCGGAACTTTGTTGCTGCTGAAGCTGGAGAGCGCCCGCCGACGCGCCCCCTGGCTTTTGTTGCCATGAATCGCCTCGGCACGGATGCCATATCCGTGCAGATGCCGCACCACCCGATCCGCCCCATGCTTCGTGCGGGTGAAGACAATCGCCCGCGACATTGGCAGATGTTCCACCAGATGCGCCAACAGCGCCGGTTTGTTGTGCTTTTCCACGCGATAGACCGACTCCTCGATCCGGGCCGCCGTCGATGAGATCGGTGCCACCTGTACCCGAACCGGATTTTTCAATATCGACCCGGCCAGCTTCTGAATCTCCGGCGCCATCGTCGCCGAAAACAACAGCGTCTGGCGATTGGTCGGCAATTTCGACGCGATCTTGCGGATGTCGTTGATGAACCCCATATCCAACATCCGATCCGCCTCATCCAGCACCAGCGTTTGCACCCCGTCCAGCCGAACATGCCCCTGATTCATCAAATCCAGCAGCCGACCCGGTGTGGCCACCAGAATATCGACCCCATTTTTCAGGGATTGAACCTGCGGGTTCTGATTGACCCCGCCAAAAATCACGGAGTACCAAAGCCCAAGGTCTTTGCCGTATGTCCGAAAACTGACACCGATCTGGCCGGCCAATTCACGGGTGGGACACAAAACCAGACAACGCGCCCGCCTGGCCGAACCGGCCGGCAGCGCATTGGCCGACAAACGATGCAAAACCGGCAGCGCAAACGCCGCCGTCTTGCCCGTGCCGGTCTGGGCGCATCCCAGAACATCCCGACCCTCAAGAATATGCGGAATGGCCTGCGCCTGAATCGGCGTGGGAGAGTCATATCCCTGGGCGTTTAACGCGCGAAGGATCGGCTCTGACAAATGAAGATCGACAAACTGCATGATAATACCCTTTCGGTGGTCCACCATGTGGACAGTGCGCACCAAAACCAAAGGGCCACGGCGAATTGCCGATCAATGCCGGTCTGTGCGCTACAACTGGGTTTGAGAAACGATCAGGAAGGCATCCAAAGGAGGGAAGTTCGTGATGAATCCACGCAAACAGTTGCTGGAGCCATCATAGCCGCAATTTGGGCGTTGGTCCAATGAAAGCGACAAGAATTCGATGAGAAATTCCGATTCTCCCCGTTGCGCCCTATAATCCCATCGGCATGACCGCTTTTGTGGAATCTTGCGTCAACGCCGCAGCAGGCTCGGCCGTCGCCGCTGAACGACGATCGCGCCATCGTCCGCGCGCGCGCCAATTGCTCAAGGCGCTGGCCGGCAAGAAAAATGTCCTGATCGCCACCCACCTGCATCCCGATCCGGATGCCATCGCGTCGTGTCTGGCGTTGTGTACGCTCCTCTCACTCAAACTGCCCAACGCCAAGTTCAGCGTTTCAGTCACGGGCAAGATCGGCGGCGGACTTAACGCCATCTTTCTCCAACAGGCCGACCCACGATTTGTCCCCTGGGACACGCTGGATTTCAGTCAATTTGACGCGGTGTTGCTGCTCGACACCCAACCCCCCTTCGCCAACAACCCCCTGCCGACGGAAGTGCAGCCATTGGCCGTCATCGACCACCACCGCAGCCGCGGCCGGCCGCCCAAATGTGCTTTTTGCGACACACGCTCGGATGTCGGCGCCACCAGCTCGATCATCTTCTCCTATTACATGGAGCTGGAAGTCCCCATCTCCCGCGAAATGGCGGCGACGCTGCTGTTTGCCATCGAATCGGACCTGGCCGGCGCCGCCGGGCAACCGGGAGAGCTGGATAACGTCGCCCTCTCCAGTCTGACGCTACAGGCCGACACGCGCAAGTTGTACAAGATGCGCTACGTCGATTTGCCGCAGTCGTATTACATCGCCTATGCCAACGGGCTGAACAATGCGCTCTATTACGATTTTGCCTTAATGTCGCATATCGACGAAATCGACACCCCCGAAAAACCCGCCATCATCGCGGATTTTTTGCTCCGGTTCGACAAAGCGCAATGGGCCTTGGTGACGGCCATCAATGGGCGATCCATGGTCCTGTCGTTGCGGACCAATACCACCAAGCTGTCGGCGGCCGACATTATGAAACGCCTGGTGCGAAACCTTGGCGAAGGGGGTGGCCATCGCACCAAGGCCGGGGGATGGATTCCGCTTGAAAGCGGCACGCCAACCGAAATCGAGCGCGTTCGTGAATTGTTGCGCCGACGCTATTTGCGCGCCCTTGGCATCAAGGCCGCGCGTGGCCAGCGGCTGGTCCCCAAATTGAACGTCACTTAACCTGTTATTTTGCCATGTCTTATGTCTGGCTCAACGGAAATTTTGTGGAAGAGTCGGCCGGTGCGATTTCGGTCCGCGACAGCGGATTTTTGCATGCGGCCGGTGTCTTCACCACGTTGCGATCTGTGCGCGGTGTGCCGTTGTTTCTGGATCGACATTTAAGCCGGCTGCGCGAATCATGCCATAGCCTGTCGATCCCGTTGGTGCATGATGATGAGCAACTGACCAAGGCGACGCGGGAGTTGTTGGAGCGCAACTCCTTATCCGATGCACGTTTAAGGATCACCATCACGCGGGGTGTGCCGGCGGATGATTCATTTACGCCAACCGCATTGATCACCGCGGCCGAATTAACGACCCATCCACAGGAATCATATGAACGCGGCATCACGGTTCTGCTGATGGATGAACAAAAGTTGAACCCTTTCGATTTTCAGGCGGGGCATAAAACGCTGAATTACCTCTCCCGACTGGCCAGCCTGCGCAGTGCAGCCACCCGCAGTGCGGGGGAGGCCCTCTGGTTCAACGTCCACAACTATTTGCAAAGCGGAAGCATCAGCAACGTCCTGATCGTGAAGGCTGGCAAGATTCTGACACCACCCACGCCACGGGAGATCGCCGATCCGGCCATTCAGGAGCGGATGCCCTATCCGCGCAGCGCGGTTCTCCCTGGGATCACCCGCGCGGTCGTCCTGGAATTGGCTAAAAATATCGGGATCGAGGTCGAGCTGTCGGCGATCAGCGTGAATCAGTTGCTCGATGCGGATGAGGTCTTTTTAACCAACAGCATCATGCAGGTTCTGCCGGTCTGCCGAATCGAACGCAGCGTGATCGCAGATGACCGCCCGGGGCCGGTGACGCGGAAATTGGCCGAGGTGTATCGACAAGAAGTCGAGCTTCTGCTCAAGCCATGATTTGCCCATCTCTCATGCCCTGCGACGATACGATTGCGGGTTCATGCCGGTTTTTCGTTTGAAACGTAATGAGAAATAAAAGGGGTTGTCGAAACCCACTTCGGTGGCGATCTCCTTGATGGATTGTGTGGTCATATCCAACAAGCGGGCGGCCTGGTTGAGGCGCTGCATTTCAAGAAATTGCTGTGGGGTGTGGCCGACCTGGGCGCGAAACAGATGCGACAGGTGCGATTGGGACAGGAAGCAATGTTCCGACAACGACTCCAGCGTGATTTTTTGCTTGTAATGATGGCAAATATATTCCGTGGCGGCTCGAATGCGGTCATCCATCGGCGGATTTTTTGATTGCGGATTTTGCACATCACACCAGAGCAACGCCGCCTCCAGCGCGTTCATCGCCATCTCTTTGGCGTGTCGCTGTGCGACCAATGCCGCATTGTTCGCCTCTTTCAGATGGGCCACCACACGACTACGAACATCATTGGACTCTCCACCAAGCCGCAGCCGCATCAACCCCGGAGCAACCTGCGGCCAATTCAGCCATGAAAGCCATGTCGGCCGGGGATGAAAATGCGCCCATAGCGGCTCCCAGCGCTGGCGGGTCGGCTCGACGCTGTAGTCGTGCGGCGTTGACGGTTTCAACAAGACAATATCGCCCGGTTCGGCGATTAATTCCCCTTCTTTGCCGCTATCTGGATATGAATATCCAAATCTCCCCTTTCCTGAGATCGTATAGATCAGCAACCAGTCTTCCGTGCCGGTTGGTCGCCAGGCATAATAACCTTTTCCTCGGTGAAAATGGCCGGTGATGATCTGATTGATGGTGTAATGAGGGGTGATTCTTCGTCGTTCCATTGCAGGATATTATATATATTTCGCAACCGATTTCATGGCCAAAATTCGATTTTCGGATCATATTAAAAAGGATGATCCGGGTTGGATCACAAGGAGTCGCCATGTTGAGTATGAAACAAGAGACGAATTCGACGGCCGCGTGTGCCGAGCAATTTGAAACCGATGGGTTCGCCGTCGCCCGTGGACTGTTTTCGCGGAAGGATGTCGAGACGATTCGCGAGACGTTTATGAAACTGGCCGCCAATGGACCGGTAGAGGGGTTGTCGGAAACGCATCGGCCGATCGGCAATGTTTCACACGGATATGATGCGAGTGATCCGCTGTCATTTTATCCGCGCATGTTGCAACCGCACACACATCCGGAACTGCCGGTTGGGCCGGTTGCGATGAAGTACATGCTTCATCCATCATTGCATCCATTGCTCAAGGCGATGATTGGGCAGGAGCCGGTCGCGGTGCAGAGCATGTTTTATTTCAAGCCACCGGGGGCGCGCGGACAAGATTTGCATCAGGACAATTTTTATCTCCGCGTGAAACCGGACACCTGCACGGCGGCATGGATCGCGATTGATGATGCGGATGAGGACAATGGCGGAATGCTCGTCGTTCCGGGGACGCAAAACATGGAGATCGTCTGTCCGCAAGCCGCTGATCGGAGCTTGTATTTCACCGATCATCATGTCGAGCCGCCGGCGGGAATGAAACCAGTCGCGGTGAAGCTCAAGGCGGGGGATGTGCTGTTTTTCAACGGCAGCCTGATTCACGGATCATACCCCAACGCCAGCAAAACACGCTTTCGGCGTTCATTGATCTGTCATTACGTCCCGCAAAATTCAACGGAATTGTCGCAGTGGTACACCACGCGGCTGCGTTTTGACGGGACAAACGTCGATATCGCCCACGCCGAAGGGGGCGGCCCATGCGGCAATTTACAGGCAGTCGCAGGTCAGCATTGAATGGGAATCCCGACACGATGATTTCCTGCTGTTTGCACAGTCGCACAGGGTTGAATCAGCGACTACAATTGGCCGTATGTCGTTGCCAAAAACGGTTGTCGGGGTACGGATTCCGGGGTCGGAGTATGACATTTCGGTTGGGCGCGGGTTGATCCAGTCGGCGGGGGAGATGTTGCGGGCGGTTTCGTCCAGCGACAGGGTGATGGTGTTGAGCGACTCGCAGGTTGGGCCGCTGCATCTGTCGGCGCTCAAACAGGCATTGAAATCGGCCGGGGCACGGGTAATTGAGGCGACAATCCCGGCCGGCGAGGAACACAAGGGGCTGAACACCCTGCTGCCGGTGTATGACCAGTTTCTGGCCAGCCATATCGACCGTCAGACGCCGCTGCTGGCCTTGGGCGGGGGCGTGGTTGGGGACATGGGCGGGTTTGTCGCGGCGACGATTTTGCGGGGGGTTCCGTTGATTCAGATTCCGACCACATTGCTGGCGATGGTGGATGCCAGCGTGGGGGGAAAGACGGGGGTGAATCATGCGGTGGGGAAGAATCTGATCGGGGCGTTTCATCAACCGGCGGCGGTTTGGATTGATCCGGCCGTGCTGACCACGCTGCCCCCCAGGGAACTTCGCGGCGGGTTGGCCGAGTGCATCAAGCATGACATCATTCGCGATGCGGGCGGTTTTGAGCAACTGGAACAGAACATTCACCGCGCCTTGTCGCTGGATTTGGATTACCTGCAACAACTCATCGCCCACAACGTGGCGATCAAGGCATCGGTGGTGGCCGAGGATCCGTTTGAACGGGGTGTGCGGGCGCATCTGAATCTGGGGCATACATTTGGGCACGCCATTGAAACGGTGTCGGGGTATGCCTATTCACATGGTGAGGGGGTGGCACTGGGGATGGCGGCGGCGGCAAATCTGGCCAAATCATTGGGGCTGATTGATGAAGAATCGCGTCGGCGCATCGCGGCGGTGATCGCGCAGGCGAGATTGCCCGTGGCGGGACTGAAACTGGACATCGATCAGGTGGTGGAGGCGATGGCGTTCGATAAAAAGGTCAAATCGGGGCGGCTGCGGTTTGTGCTGCCGGCGCCGATTGGCCGGGCGATCATCCGCGATGATGTCCCCGTGGAACTGGTGCGTCAGGCGGTGCAAAGTCTGGTGTGATGTCGCCGTTAGTCGCCAACAATTGCCCGCGCCATCCGCACCACATACACCATCTGCTCGACATCATGAACGCGCAGCAGCGATGCGCCATGGGCCATCGACCAGGCAACCGTGGCGGCGGTGCCGAAAAGACGGTTTTCAGCAGCCGGCCCTTCCCCGGTGATCCGGCCAATGAACGCTTTGCGTGATGTTCCCACCACAATCGGATAACCCAGTTGTTCCAGTTCGTTCAACCGCCGAAGCAATTCGAGATTGTGCGCATCGGTTTTGCCAAATCCGATGCCGGGATCGATCAGAATGTTTGACCGGTCCATCCCCATGTCCATCGCCACCTGGGCACGGCCGGCCAGATACTCCATCACCTCGCGCATCACATCGCCATATTGCGGATTGACCTGCATCGTCGCCGGCTCCCCCCGCATGTGCATCAGAATAAAGGGGACGTAGCTCTTTATGGCCAGCGGCAGCATGTTCGCATCGGCCGTGCCGGCGGAAATGTCATTGATCAGACGCGCCCCCGCGTCGAGCGCCGCACGGGCCACCGCAGCATCGCGCGTATCAACTGACAGGGTCGCCACATCACGCAATTGTTCGATCACAGGGCGGATACGGCGAATCTGTTCATCGGGCGGGACCGACATCGACCCTGGCCTTGTGGATTCACCACCGATGTCCAGCACCCCCGCCCCGGCATCGACCATCCGCCGGCCATGCGCCACGGCGGCATCCACCAGCGCATATTTCCCCCCATCGCTGAAACTGTCGGGTGTGACATTCAACACACCCATCACCAGCGCTTGGCGCTTTGGCTGTCGCAGCCAGTGTCGAAAATCATCCGGTCGCATCGGTTATTCGATCAGGTTTTTTTCAAACACGATCAGGTTGTCCGCGTGGGTGGAATCCCAGCGGATACCAACAATGTCATACCCCATGGTGATGGCGAAATGGATGAATTCCCGCTGATGGTTCATGCACTCGCAGCGGATGAATTCATACCCGTGATCCTTGGCCCAGGCCTGCTGCGCTTCCTGTAGCTGTCGGCCGACGCCGTTGCGGCGAACATCGGCGGCCACGCCCCCCAGCCAGTGATAAAACATGCCGGGCTTGAGTTCAAAGCCAATCCAGAACCCCACCGGCCGATCTCCCATCCGCGCCAGCAGCGTCAGGGGGTTGCATCGACCCGTGAATCGACGTTTGAAAAATTCCGCCTCACGTTTGGGACGGAAAATGGTGTTGTGCAACTCCACCGCCTGAGCCAGCATCCCCTCGTCCGCGATAATGATGTCCGCCTGCGCCACGGGTGTTTAGAACCTCCGAATAGTGGGATGAATTGTAACCCAATTGCCCGATAATTTCATGGACCAGTAAAAAACCCCACAAAAACACCCCGCGACAGCCATCGCGGGGTGGTTTGTTATCGAAAATACAACCGCCCCATCACGTTCAACCCGGCGCCGGCAGCGCGTTGCCGCCGATATCCACATCCGGACGGGCATCGTTGGCGTTGGGCTGAATGACCGATCCACGGCGGTTTTGTTCCTTTTCAAGCAGTTCGCCCACCGTCGGCTTGGTGAGGGTTTCACCCCGCATCAGGCGGTCGATGTCGGAGGCATCCAACGTCTCATATCGCACCAGCGCCTTGGCCAGCGCCTCGACGCGGTCGCGGTTGGCCTCCAGCAGTTGGCGGGTTTCTTCGTAGAGGCGGTCGATCAGTTTTTTGACTTCCTCATCGATCGCCTTGGCGGTTTCCTCGGAATATTCGCGCCCGCCGCCAAATTCGCCAAACATGCCCGGCTTGGAATCATCCTCGCCGTAATAGACGAATCCGAGCCGTTCGTTCATGCCCCAGTCGCGCACCATCTTGCGGGCCAGGCCGGAGGCTTGTCGGATGTCCCCCATGGCGCCGGTGTTGACATCGCCGCAGAACATCTCCTCGGCGATGCGCCCGCCAAACGCGGTCTTCATCGTGGCGATGCACCATTTGCGCGACAGATTGTTGCGGTCTTTTTCCGGCAATGCCATCGTCGCACCGCCAAAGTTGCCGCGGGGGATGATCGTCACCTTGTGGATCGGATCGGCATCCTTGGTCAGATGCTGCACCACGGCATGGCCGGCCTCATGGTAGGCGGTGGCGATTTTTTCCTTTTCATCGATCACGCGGCTTTTTCGCGCCCGGCCCCAGCGGACCTTGTCGCGCGCCTCTTCCAGGTCATCCTGTTCGATAAATTCCTTGCCCGCCAACGTAGCGCCCAAGGCCGATTCGTTGATAATCGCGGCCAAGTCGGCGCCACTGAAACCGGGCGTGGCGCGGGCCAGACGCATCAGGTCCACATTGGGCCCCAGTTTCACCTTGCGTGAGTGAACCTTGAGAATCTCCAGCCGACCTTTGACATCGGGCAGCGGGACATACACCTGTCGATCAAACCGCCCCGGACGGGTCAACGCCGGGTCCAGCACATCCACCCGGTTGGTGGCGGCACAGACGATCACCTGATCGTTGGTTTCAAAGCCGTCCATCTCCACGAGAATGGCATTTAAGGTCTGCTCGCGTTCATCATGTCCGCCCGAACTGAACCCCGACCCGCGGCGGCGACCCACGGCATCGATTTCGTCCAGGAAGATGATGCAGGGGGAGTTGTCCTTGGCCTGCTTGAACAAATCACGCACACGGCTGGCCCCCACGCCGACGAACATCTCGACGAAATCGGAGCCGCTGATGGAAAAGAACGGGACTTCGGCCTCACCTGCAATGGCCTTGGCCAGCAGGGTTTTGCCGGTTCCCGGCTCGCCGACCAGCAGCACACCGCGCGGGATGCGCCCGCCGAGTCGTTGGAACTTTTTGGGATTTTTCAAGAACTCGACGATCTCCATCACCTCGTCTTTGGCCTCTTCCACGCCGGCCACATCGTCAAAGGTGACGTTGGTGTGTTCCTTGGAGGTGATCTTGTGGCGTGATCGCCCAAAATTGCCAAGCATCCCGCCGGCCCCGGCGCTGTTGCGCAACTGGCGGAAGACGAAGAACCAGATGAAGCCGAAAATCAGCAGCCACGGAACCAGCGGCACCAGCAGGTTGATCAGCAGGTTCTGGCTGTCTTCCATGGTCAGCACGGCATTGTGGCGCTTGGTGTTGAGCTGCAGCACCATCTGCTCGCTGACCGGACCATCGGTGGACAATTTGACGCGGAAGGCCTTGACCTTCTGGCTTTGCCCTTCGATGGGCATTTCGGTGCGAAATTCGCCATTGGCTTCGCTGCCGGAGATGGTGAATGATTTGACCTGATCGGCCTCAAGGCGGGTCATGAAGTCGCTGAAGGGGATCTCCGTCACCTGTCGGTTTTTGGAGTTCAGCAGGACGAAGAGCATGATCGCCAGGCCGACGAATAAAATCCATCCAAACAGGCCGCGGCCCATGCGCATCCCCCCGTTGGGGGTGCGTGAATTTGGCCCCTTGCGGGTGGGCCGATCGGGTCGTTGTTCTGCCATAAACGGTTCCTTGGTTGTGAATCCGAGGGGGATTGTGGATCGGCCCCATCGAATATACGGCTCAAACGCCTAATGATACGGTGGATAATCGGTACTTTTCCACTCGATTCGCCGATTTTGGCGCGGAAAAATCGTTACCGCCCGCGCCAGCGGCATTTACCGACGGCTTGGCGGGTCATCACCAGTCGGCCTGCAATTCCTGTACGATTCCCAGAGCCAAACGTTCCACGGCCTGTTGTTCGCCCACAAATTCGCCTTCGCCCAGGGTGGGATAATAGGTTGTCGCCTGCTCATAACCCTTGCGTTGGGCCAGTATTTTGCCGGTTCGCAGGTCTTTCCAGATGAAATTGACGCGGAGCGTAACCAATTGTTCCTGTGGGATGGAGGTATGGCGGTCGGAGCTGATCGGGTCAATATGAACCGAGGTCAACTGGCCTTCAAGTATCGTGTCGGCACGGTCACGGGAGACGACTTTGTAGGGGGTGCTGGCCTCGATTTGCTGGGCGATTGCGCGTGTCAGTTTGAATTCGACGCCTTGGTGAAAATCCTTGCTGGTAAAAATCTCAACCGCGACCGATTGTACATCCTGTCTGTATAGCGATTGCCATCGATAACCGCCGGGCGCATCCCCTTGGCCGGCCGAATGATACGAACACCCCCCCACCATCACGCTCGACAGTGCCCCGACAAGCAGGGTGATAAATTGTGTCGTTGGATTGCGCATGTGCTGTAACATCAATGACTTGGCTGCGTGGAGGGGAGATATCCTTCGCCGATCTGGGGTTGAAGCCCCGCCAAGGCCCAGGCGGGCATTTTCGCCAGTCGTTGGCGGGCACGATCGGCGGCCGGTTCGCTGGGGTAGGTTCCGATCAGATAACGGTAATTCCAGACCGCACCTTTGAGTTGATCGGTTCGACGATAATATTCGGCCGTGACGTAAATTTTATCCGCCAAGGTCTGATCGATGCGGGTGATGATGGTGGGCAAATTGTCTTTTGCCGCCAGATCGGGGTAGGCCTGGATCATGTCCACAAGCTGGGCACGGGCATTGACCAGTTCGGTGGGGTCAAACCGCAGGCCGCGAAACTGGGCATAGGCGGAGAAGGCCTGACGGAGTTTGGTTTGCGGTAAAGCGGGGCTGCGCGGGTAGTTGCGACCATAGGCGGCGTAGGCGTCGGCCGCCAGTTCGTAATCGCCGACGGAATAATAATAGTCGGCCGTCCTCAACAGCGCCTTTTCAGCCAATGGCGAACCGGGAGAACGCTGCTGGATGCGGTAGAGCATCTCAATCGCCTCATCCTCGGCCGAAAAGAGCGGGATCAGCAAAAATCGACGTTTGTAGCCGTTCAGATAGTCATCGGCGATTTGGTACTGTTTTTCCAGAGCACGGTAAAAGAGTGGACTTTCGGGATATTCATCCATCAATTCATCACAGTAATAAAAGCTCTTGATGCGGTCGCCGTATTGATAGAAGGCCTCAGCCACCAGGAACAATCCCCGATCACGCAGGGGTGAATCCTTGTGATCCAGAACCCAGTTCAGGGCGATTTTTTTGGCGGCATTGTACTGATGATGACTAAGAAGCTCCTCGGCCCGATCCAGCGCCGGATCTGAGGTCGGCCGGCTGGTCGGTTTGGCCACATCCTGCCACCCCTGTCCTGTCAATTCACTGACGCGCGGCTCGGCCAAGGCTACCCCCGCCATCACCAGCGACATTGCGAATATGCAAACCCATCGACCCGGCACCATGGCGCGAATTGTACCGACCCCTTCAGCGGATGCTAGGCACCTCACCCGATTTTAACGGTTTTTCGGCGGCGCTGGACTCTTGGTCGGCCGAATGCATCGGTTTCGGTTTTGACTCGGCTGTCGCGGCCGGAATCAAAAAGGGTGGGGACATCCTCGATCGGTTGGGCGATTAATTTGGGTGAATCGCCATTGGACCGGATTGGTTGTTGTTGCAGCGCGTGTTCGAGGCGCTTTTGGGCGTAGGCGACATATTCGCCGGATTGGTCGATGCCGACATATTTGCGGCCAAGCAAGGCGGCCGAGATGATGGTGGTTCCGCTGCCGTTGAAAGGGTCGAGGACGATGTCGCCGGGGTTGGATGAGGCGCGGATGATCCGGTCGAGCACCTGAATGGGCATTTGGCAGCCGTGCCACCCTTCACGCTCCTTGAACGTGCCGCACACCCGGCTGACGTTCCATGTGTCCGAATCGGGTTCAAACCATCCTTGTGGCGTCTCCTGGGGACGCAGATACCAGACATCATCCGGCAATTTTCCCTTGGGGTTGGCGCGGTTGTCGGCATAGGTGGTCTGGCGGGCGCTGGCGACGCGGACCGCATCCGGATTGAAGGTGAATTCCTTCTGGTCCTTAGTGAAATAGAGGATATGCGTATGGCGGCGGGCAAATTTCTGCTTGGTCTGCTGGCCGAAGGTGTAATGCCAGATGATCCAGTTGCGCATCACCAGCCCCAATTCCCGGCGGGCAATGACGCACAGATCGGCGGCATAATCATCCCCGATCGCCAGATAGAACGAGCCGGTGGGCTTTAATGCCCGCTGGACCGCGGCCATCCAGTCCTTGCTGAACTTGAGATAATCCTCGTGCTTGCGCCGGTCGTCGTAGCCGTCATAGAGATATCCGATGTTGAAGGGTGGATCGGCAAAAACCAGGTCCACCCACCCTTCCGGGCCGTCGTTGAGGATCTGGATCGAATCGCCTTGAATAATCTGGTTGATGTCGGGCATATCGTTTTCATTGTACAGCCCAAAGTGGACGGCGCAAATTTTGCCGGGCCATGGCATCACGCCTTTCCTCTGTCCGATAGGCCAAATGGCTCTATAATCTTCGCACTGTGATGCAATTCTCGAACAGTTCGGTCCTACGGCTGTTGGATGCCAATGCCAACCGCGCCCGCGAGGCGCTGCGGGTGATGGAAGATTATGCGCGGTTTGTGCTGGATGACGACTTATTGTGCGGAAGACTGAAGGAAATTCGGCACGAATTGATTGAATCGACACAAGTCTTTATCCAACAATCCATTATGTGTCGCGATACGCCAGGTGACGTGGGGACGGACAATAAAACCGCTAGCGAATTGTCGCGCGAGGACATTGGCCATGTGGTCACGGCGGCGGGAAAACGGCTGGGTGAAGCGCTGCGATGTCTGGAGGAATTCGCCAAGATCGACCACCCGGCGGCGGCCGGGCGAATCGAGGGGATTCGTTATCGGTGTTATGACATCGAACAAGTTCTGGCGCGAACACTTCACCCGCAAAATCGGATGGATGGGGTTCGATTGTGCGTGTTGATTACCGAGTCGGCATGTCGGCGGCCCTGGTTGGAGGTGGCGCAGGATGCGATTGGGGGCGGGGCGGATTGTCTGCAACTGCGGGAAAAGGAGCTGGATGGCAAAACCTTGCTCAGGCGGGCGATTGAATTTGTGAAGGTGTGTCGTAGGCACGGGGTGGTGAGCATCATCAATGACCGGCCGGATGTGGCGGCGCTGGCCGGGGCGGATGGGGTGCATCTGGGTCAGGAGGATTTGCCGGCGGCCGAGGTGCGGAAATTACTGGGAAATGACAAGATCATCGGTATCAGCACGCACAACATCGAACAGGCCCGGCAGGCGGTGCGGGATGGGGCCGATTACATCGGTGTGGGGCCATTTTTCAAGAGTACAACCAAACCGCGGGATTTTGTCGCGGGGCCGGAATATGCCCGGCAAGTGGCGGCGGAGATTCGCATTCCCGCACTGGCGATCGCGGGGATCACACCGGCGAATGTCGATCAGGTTCTGGAATGCGGCTTGAAGGCCGTGGCGGTGACATCGGCCGTGACGGGGTGCGATGATGTACGCAAAGCTGCTTTTGAATTGAAATCCAAACTGGCACGGGCCTACAATCCGGCGAAGGAGACTTGAATGAAGGATATCAATGTGGCGGTATTCGTCGGGAGCTTGCGTCAGGATTCGTACAATCGTCGGCTGGCCAGGGCGATTGAGAAGCTGGCCCCGGAGGATATGAAGTTCAAACACATTCGCATCGACGATCTCCCCTTGTACACCCAGGATTTTGACACCGCCTATCCGCCGGTATGCCAAAGACTGAAACAGGAGATTGAATCATCGGATGCGCTGCTCTTTGTGACGCCTGAATACAACCGGGCATTGCCGGGTGGGTTGAAAAACGCCATCGACATCGCATCGCGGCCGTGGGGGACAAATTCATTCGCCGGCAAACCGGCGGCGATATGCGGCGCTTCCATCGGGGCGGTCGGGACGGCCATTTCGCAACAGCATCTGCGCGGCTCATTGGCATTCCTGGATGTCCCGACGATGGGACAGCCGGAAGTGTATCTTCAATTCACCGATGGGTTGATCGAACCGGATGGGACGATCGGCACGGACCGCACGCGAAAATATATTCAGGGGTTCGTGGATCGGTACGTCCAGTGGGTGAAGCGGTTTGTTGGATAACAATCGCCCGATGGCGCGTGATGATCCCGCAATCAGGATCATCGGCTTGTCGAGAGCGATTCAGAGATGATCACATGGGCGGATGAGCGTGGAGGGTGGGTTCGTTTCTCATCCGATTGCTGGAGATCGACATCATATTGGTCGCCCCGTCGCTTGAATTGGGCGTGCATCCAGCCGCGCGGGGTCAATAGTGACAATTTACCCTGATTCAGGCCACCGGGACGGGGGTTGAAGGTGTATTGGGACCAGCCGGGGGCGGTGGGACGAAGTCCAAAGAGGTGACGGACGATCACATGGGCGGGAGATGAACCCCAGGGGTGCGCCCGGCTCATGTTGGGTTTGTCATCGGCCAGCCAGGATTCGCAGGTCACGGTGGCGCCTTGGTGGATCATGTGCAGCCAGGAGCGGCCATCATCGCGGGTCATCAAATCGACGGCGTGGCGGTCCTGGCCATTTTGGAACAGGGTTTCAAGCAGATATTGGGCGGTGAAGATGCTGCATGACATCCCTTTGTTGACGATGAACTGAAGACAATTTTCGACGCGATCAGGTGGAACCAGACCAAAGCGCAGGGCAAAGAGGTTGGCGTGCAATGAACTGTGTCGGCTTTCCAGCGAATCGACATAGAGGCCGGTGGATGGGTCGAATAATTCGCGATTGAAGCCGGCATGAAGCTCGGAGGCGATGGCAGCGAACCGGTCGGCGTCCGAATCATGGCCCAGCCAGCGGGCGATTTGTTCCAATAGTTGCAAATCCCAATGGGCGTAGGCGTTGGGGACGGCGTTGGCGGGGCCAAATTCGTATTCATCACGGCAGGAGGGGGGCCAGTCGATGATGGGTTCGTGGGGAAATTCTTGGATCAGGCCGTTTTTGATCAGTGAATGAAACGAGGTGCGGTCGCGCAGATAAGTGTAGTGGGCGCGGACAAAATCCATGTCGCCGGTGTGGAGCAGATATTCATAAAAAAGCGGGATGTAGGTCTGCCACCATTCACAGGGGAAGGTGGGATGGCCGATGAGATAGGCGAGCGTTCGGCGGGCGGTTTCGTGGGAGCCTTCGGTGTTGAACTGCGTGAGCATGGTGACGAAGGCATCCGCCTCGTAGGCCAGACGTTCGCGGGTGAGGCAGTCGGTGTAGACATCGGCGGTGGTGTAAGCGACCGAGTTTTTGCACAGTTGCCAGACCTGCTCGAGGCGGGGATCGTCGCAGGAAAAGGATGAGCGGGTCGGATCAAACGGCGCGGCGGCGACGATGGCGGTGATGTTCTCTTGTGTGAGTTCACCCTTCCAGCCGAGAATCTCGGCGTAGCGGAACATGCGCAGACCCATATGGGAGAGGGGTTCGGAGCCTGAGGTGAAGGTCCAGAGTTCCTGATAACAATTTCCGGTGCGCAGTTGGAAGCGGGCGTGGCCGTTGGGTTGAAGCTCTTCGGCCAGACGCAGTTCGACCACCCCCCCACTCCCCTCTCCGGTTGGGCAGGCCAGTTCGATGCCGCCGAAGAGGGCACGGCCAAAATCGATGAGGAAATTGCCCTCATCGAGCTTTTGGATGCGCTGAGGGCTTAAGCGGGTCAACTCATAGGGTGGCGTGGAGCAGGTTTCACAGGTATGGTCCGCCACGCCATAACAGATGGCGGGTTTCCAAGCCGAATCATCAAATCCGGACCGTCGCCACCCTTGGGGATAGGCCCGGCCATCGAGGTGTTCGCGGTATTCGCCCGGGCCGGGGTCTCCCTTGAAAAACTGGTCGATGGATTGCTGTTCCCAGCAGACTGGGCGATAGACGGCGTTGGCATCGAGTTGTTTCCAATGGCGGCCGGTGCGGATTTGGTGATGCGAGCCATCCGCACAGGAAACTTCCAGCACCAGGGCGAATCCTTTTTGTTCGCCGCGGGAGAGGACCGCCAGGGCGTTTGGTCCTTCATTAAGTAATGTCGTCAGGTCGTATTGATGCAACACCGGCACACCATCTTCGATGGGTCGAAACGGGCCGAGTGCCGCCAGTTGGCCATTGGCGTAGAGGCGGTATTTGATGAAACTGCCGCCGACGAGCCATTGTTCGTATTTGTATTTGGAGGGGAGGATTTGCCAGTGGTGAATGGCGTAAGTGTGCGGGTCGGCGATGATTTTCAACGTGGCGCGGGTGGGATGCGCGGGGAGATCAAATTCATGGCGGCAAAACGCCTGCCCCGGCCCGCCGATCCAGTGGGAGGAGGCAAATTCAGGGACCTGATGTTTGGGATACGCTGACATTTACTTCCATTCCTGCACGATGCAACCGGGCTGCTGGGGGTCGATGGAGAGGGATATTTTGGCGATGCCGTTTTCGATGGTCGGCGAAAGCTCCTTGTTGTTCCACACATCGCGATAGGTTGCGCCGGATTTGTGCGGCACTTCAATCACGATGCCATTGTAGGTTTTTGGCCGGCCGTTGTAGACCGTCCACAGGATTCGATTATTCCCCGCAAATGCATTGGCCACAATGCCCAGGGCGGCGGTATCAACATGGGGGAGGGGGTAATCGCCGTTGAAACAGTCGGCGTAGGCGTGTTTGAGATCGTAGGCGTGATTGAGTTTTTCGCGGATGCGCGAGTGGTGCAGCCGCCAGGTGTCCTCCTGGATCGCCTCGCCGTTGATAAACAGGGCGTCGACCTGGCTGGGGCTGTTGCTGGCTTCGATGTAGCCGGGCAGACCGATGCTTTTGTATTTCGTCAGGATGTATCGGCCGATATTGATGGGCATTTCACGATACAGGTCGTGCGAACGGTCGGCGTAATTGTATCGACGGGCGAAAACTTCATTGAGGTGCAGGAAATAGTATTGCAGCGCCCCATCCTCCCACTGCGAGGCATAATCCGTGGGCGGATATTCCGACCAGAGCGCCACATCCGCCGGCAATTTGTCCTTCAATTCCTTGAGAACCATCAGATCGGCCTGACGGGGGCTGATGTTGTTGTACCCCTTGAGATGCGACCAGTAGGAGAAGACGTCAATATAGACCATCTTGCAGCCGGTGTCGTGCTGCATCTTCACGATGTCGTTGAGGACAAAGGCGTACCAGTCTGTGTTGCCGAAGGGAATGAAGTAGATGCCATCCGGCTGGCCGGAGGCGCGCAATGCGGAGCTGGCATCCGTGTCGGGCGCGCTGGCCCACGCCTGGGCTTGCAGTTCCTTGGCCAGATTCTGATCGGGCAGTGCGGAGAATCGGAAACGGTCGACCAGGGTGTACAGCGAGACGGGGACACCCCATTTGTTTTGGATGTCATCGATCCCTTTGCGGAAAAAGTCCAACCCGCCGACCTGCGCATAGGCGAGGTCGGTGGCGTGGACGCCGTATTCGTTTTGCTTTTTCTTGTCGTTGTAAGTCCAGTTGTAAAAGTGAACCAGTTCCGGTACATGGCCGTGGTGTGCCTTGTCAAATGCGAATACCTCATCGGTCATCCAGCGGGTGCGGTCGGCGTTGATGAAGGGAGGGGTTTTGGTTTCGAGCCAACTGAGAACATCGCTGGTGCGGTAACAGGCGATTTCCCATGCTTTGAGAAGATAATCCTTGTCCTGCGATTTATACGGTTTGTACCAGCTTCGCACCCAGTCGCGATGCAGGGCGAATGCGGTGCGCCAGTCGCCATTGTGGGCGATCAGGGAGACGGGGATGAGGGTGCGGGATTGGCCGGGATTAAGTGTGTTGTAATCGGCCGGAAAACAGACACCTCCGCTGATGCCATCGGCATCCTTGCGGAGGGTGAAGTGGGCCATCTGCTGTTCCTTGTTGTCGGTGCGGATCATCACGCCGACACCGGCTGGCCGGCTATAGAGGTCCATGAATTGCTGGGTGAATTCCGGACCATAGGGGGCGCGCAGGGCGATGTGTTCGGCCGTGTCAACGTTGCGATATTGGGGGAAGAAGAGGCGTGTTTGTGCGATGTTTCCGATTGACAGATCGGCCAGCGCCGGCAGGCACAACTCGGCCGACAGGGGCTTGTCGCCACGATTGGTGAATTGGGCGACGAATGACAAGCCGGGCGATACATCCGCGGTGATCGTGACCATGATTTCCAGCGGCAATTCCGGCCGATTGCTGGTCAGTTTGATCTGCGCTTCGGTTGAGGTCGTTCGCAGCAACTGCGCCTTGAAACACCGGCCAGTGTAGACGGTATCGCCGACACGCACGCGAAGGCCGCTGGATGGACCCAGCGTAATGCCGGCCGATGGATTCCAACGGTTGATAAAGCGGTCAATGACGAATCCATCGGACAGATCGATGCCGCATTCGTACCAGCGATTGGAGATTGAAATACGATTGCCCTGGGCATTGACCGACAACGACTTGTCGGCAGGCTCGGGGTTGGAATGGGTTAATTGGGGCGCTTGAACCGCCGCCAGTTCCGGGACGACCGCTTCGCTGGTTGTATTAAACGTCAAACCGGCCAGTGCGAAATTCGGCCCGAAGTGATGGTTGTGCAGCGTGATCTTCTTAAGCCGCCGGCCCGGATCGACCGCGACCACATACGCCCCCAATTCCCGCGCGGGAATAAAACTCCCCTTGTCGGCCAACGAATAGGGGAAGGCGATTTCGCGTTCGCCGCGATCATAAGTCAACTCGACCGAGAAACTCTCGATGTCATCAAGATGAAGCGCGGTGTGCGGCTGGCCGCCGAGAACCTGAATGGGACGGGCGGAAAGCGCCAGAAGAAGAAAGGCTTCGCGGGCCTGCGTATCAACGTCGATGCCCAGCGCATCATTGCGTGATTCGGGTTCGAGGAACTGCCGATCCACCTTATGTCCCAGAAATTCAACCTGATCGGTGGGTTCTGATGACTGGGGCATGAGAGCGAGGTTCTTATCGCCCTGAGGAATGACAAACGGCACGCCCGAAACCGAAACGGTCCCGGCGGTCAGGGTCCGCGCCCCATCCATCACAATTTTGTACTCCTCCAGCGTCCGCTGATGCCAATCGGACAAGGATCCGTTGAGCCATTTGCCAAGATCGGCCGAGATGAAACCAGATTTGGCCGGCGCGGGCTCGGAAATCTCGGCCGAGAAAAGGCGCGGCGCTTCGTCGAGAAATTCCAGCCGTTGCAACGTCAGCGTGGGGGCATCATCCTCTGTTACCAATGAGACTTTGATCTGATGTAGTGTGAAACCCTGTGGAAGCTGGGTGATCATCGTATGGTACTGGTTATCATTTGGCGGCAGATCGGCATCCATCAATATCACCGGTTTGCCATCTGAGGCCGCACTGGTGCCTACAAGCTCCACCAACTGTTTAACTTCATATGTCCGGCGGATCCCCTGGGCGCGGAAGGTCAGCACCGCAAATCTGCAATTCTCGACCGAGATCGGCTTGGGAAGCGTTCCGGTCCATGTCATGGAACGTGGTCGGCTCGCTTCGCCATTGAGCGTGAAGGTGATTGAATCCTGCTGCAACGAAATCTGTTGCAACGGCTGGTCGGCGCCGGTTTCGGTTTTGCCGTCGATCAGAATCAATCGGGTGGGCCGTTCGACTTGTGGGATGGTATCGGTGTTGTCGCGCCAGTTGATCCGGTCCCATTGGGCACGCCACTGGCGCAGGGAAACGTTCTGGATCAACGGTTGATTGAGCAACGCATCATCGCCACGATAAATTTCAATCTCATCCATAAAGAGATAGGCTCCATTCCCCAGGTTGGCGGGTGTGCAGACGAATTTGATGTATCGGCCGTGGGTTTGAATCTGATCGGTGGAGAGCCAGAGGTCGGCATATCCCTTTTGGGGCGGCTTGATGGAGAGCATCTCCATCAGGTCGCCGACAGGACTGTATTGTTGCCCATCAAGACTGACAAGCATCTGAATGGCGGCCGGCCATTCGACACCCGCCTGCCCCGCCGCCGTATGCAAGGCCACACCCTTGATCGGCTGGTCTTTGGTCAGGTCGATGGTGACTTGGGCTTGCTGAACACCAACCCACCCAACGGCGGCCTTGTCGTACCACATGGGCGTTTTTTCGGCCAAATGGCCATCGGTCAACTGGGCGGCATCCTGTGCATCGGTGACATCGGGATAATTGGGCGCCGGTGCGAATTTGACGCTCTTGGATGCCGCGAGATTGTTCCAATCCGCATGGGGAGATTTCGCGTTGGCGGCCTGCGCGGACAGAGTACGCATCAACAGGACAACCAACGCAACAAGCAGATATCGATGGATCAATTTATTCATGCTGTCTCCAATTCATACAAAATGACGGCCGATCCGGTGGATTTTTCAAATGTCACACGATGCGGCTCCCAGTTGACATCCTGATCAATCACATGGGGGCCGCCCAGAGCATCCAGAATGGTGATTCGGCTGGTAGCCGGATCGATGGTGCGCTGGCCCACATCGAGCATCAACTCATTTTGCGGCGTTTTGAATGAGCAAAGCAGGACCGACAACCTTTTGCCGGTTTCGCAGGCCAGCGCAAACGTGGATTCATCCGAACAGGTCAGTTTGATCCGATGTTCATGGCGGGTCATACGACAAAACAGTTCCATGGCGTAATATCCGGGCGTCCGCAGGCCGGTCGACTCGAAGAGGGCATACCCGAGCATGTTCGAGCCGGTGTAATACTCCCCCATGGTGATGGGTGTATCCTGCCAGCCGCACAGGACGGCCCCAAGATAGGCCGCCGCGTCGATGCCGAGCATCTGTTCGTAGACTTTTTTCGCCCGCTCCAGCGTACAGGCGCTTCCCCATCCGGGATGATAATGCCATTCGGACAGGTGAAGCTCAGTCTTTGAAAATCCGTATTCATCGAGCAGCTTTTTAACTTCAAACGGCGCGGCGATGATTTTCTGCGGTTTATCGCTGTATTGATGCCAGGAGAAAAAATCGAGCGGCGCCTTTTCATCGCGGCAGGCGGCCAGAAATTCGCGCACATATCGCCCTTCATGGTTGTTCAGCCGCGCCATCGACGGCCCGCCGACTTTCAGGTTTGGCCGTAGCGATTTGATGTGCCTTGCGGTTTTGACATACAGATCGATGAACTGCCGCCAGGTCCCCTCCCACAACTGTTGAATCTCCTCATCACACTCGTTGCCGATCTCCCAATAATCGATCTGCGGATAATGCTCGACGATTCGTTGACAGATTCTGCACCAGCGATCCAGGTCGGCCGGCGGCTTGGTCCAGTAGTTTTTTTTGCTGTGTTCAATCGAAAAACCCAGGCGATACATGATGCGGGTTCCATAATCATGCGCGTTCTGGATGTAGTCATCCGTCTGTTCAAAATAATATGAATCCGGATCGTCCGGGTCGGCATTGGGATTGGGGAAGATGCACGGAATGTCCACCAGACGCATGCCGGGATTGTCCAACGGCGCATCGTGCAGGCGGGTCAATGGGATGCACAGCGGCCGCAAATCATCGGAAATTTGCTTGGATATCTTGGCGTTGACAATCGGCGCGGCCAGATTAACCCCATGCAGCGGGCGAATTTTTGGCGCTTTATCGACCTGTAATGAAACCTGTATCATCTCAAACCCCTATTTCACATTTTTCCGAACGATGGCCGCAGACCAGTCGGGCCAGAGGTTGATGGCCGCGTATGCGTCTCCATCAACAATCACGCGCACGGTTTTCTGATCGGTTCGCAGAACACCATTTTCATCGTAGATGTGGACATCAAAGTCGGATGAATCATTCCATCCGAAATAACCGCTGATGCGGGTCAGGATGCGCTCCTGGCCGAACAGAAAACCCGGCCCCAGCCGCAAGGGCGTCAGCGGGAACATATGCTCGGTGAGGGTTTTATGGGTGGTGTTCACATCCTCGCTGTACCAGTAGTAGACACACCCGTAATCCAATGCGTTGAGCATCCCGTGATAGGCATCGGCCTCGGTCACTTCGGACAGATGATCACCCAGCGCGATGGGTGTATACAACTGCGTGCGGGCGCAAAAACTCCCCTGGCCGGTCTCGGTGAAAGCCATCAGGTGCATGTCACGCAGTTCCTGTGCGTCTATCGGCCCGTTGGCGATCAGCGTGCGGCCATGTTCGACGATTTTCCTCGCCTGTTTGATCCGCCAATCCCTTGAAACAAGCGACACGGATGACTTGAGCTGTTTGACCTCGAACGTCTTCATGTCGATGTCGCCGGAGACGCCATCCCACGGTTTGCCATAGTGATATTGCACCATGCTGTAGGAGATTTCATCCCAGAAAATGCCGTCGAGATCGATCTTGCTCAGCAGTTTATCGAGCAGTTGTTCCTGTGATTTGCCATAGTCGTTGCTCAATGTCGGAATGAACAGCGGATAATAATAACTCCCATAATTGGTTGGTTTCCCGGCCGCGTCCAGAATGGCCGCATCCGCGAACCGCGTGTCCCCATCATCGCTGGAATCGATGAAACAGGCGAAATATTGAATGACTTTCAACCCCGGCAGTGCCTCTATCCATTTCTTCGCTCCGGCCGCCTCCTCGGTGACATCCATCGCCGCCTGACCATGATTGATCAGATAAGGCAATGTCTTTCCCTTGTAGGTCAATCTGAACGATGGGGCGTTCATCCCGTAAACCGCGCTGCGATTGAGAAATTGTTCGCGGATCCTTTCCACCGGCCAATCGATGTAGGGTGGGTACATCCGCATGAACGCGCCGGGTCCGGTCAGCGTAAAGTTGACCTTCAGATATCGACGAACCGCGTTCAGAAAATTCCAGTAATCCCCATCGGCCGACCCCGCCAGCGCCCATTTCACCGTGTGGGATGCCTTGGGGCCGATCACCAGAACACGATCACACAGACCGATCGTGTCATCACCACCGATATAGTTTTCACCATGAATCAAAAAGACATCATCCAGCGGCAACATCCCGATGCCGCCACCCTCGCTCCCCATGAAGGAAGTGGGGTTGTTGGATTGAAAATATCCCGGCAGGTTCGGCGGGCGTTTGAGGCCGTTGAGATAAAAATTCGCCTGCTTTTGGCCCGCCGTGATTTCATGCCGCTGCATGATCCCCAGCGGCTGGTCGCCGAGATTGGTAAAGGAGTCCTCGACGACGAGGATGCCGTCTTCCTCGTGAATCTTTCGCGAATGTGTGAAATACTTGTTGCCGCCATGCACCCATTGCCCGCCGGGAATCGAGAACGAACTGCGGCACTGATACGTTGTTTTGCCAACGTTCACAGCGATCCGCGCATCGGCCGACTCCTGAAACTTAATCTCCACCTTGGGCTGTTCGGGTGTGAAATAATCCTTCGCTGGGATCATTTCCCGTTTGACGGCCTCCTTTTTCGGTTCGACTTGTCTCAGCTCCGCCTCAACGCGCATCGCCCGATCCACCGAAGGATCGGCACTGACCAGCCGAAGCGTGTTTTTGCCGTTTTTCAACATTCCCGATAGATCGATCAGGAAATCGGTTCGTGGTTCGGTTGAATCAAACCGCGCATAGGGATTGCCCTGCGCCTGCGACAAATTCGCCTCGTCATAAGTGGAGGCGTAGGGAATGCGAAATCCAAAACTGCCGGCCGAGAAGATGGAGATCGTCCCTCCATCCAGCGTGCGCATCATGATCGGCTTGTTCAATATCCGCGACCCGTCAATCTTCTGATCGTTGACATAGACGTTCAATGCGAACGTGTCGCCGGCGTTTTTGTCCGCCTGCAGACGGGCGCGAATCCAGAGTGCCGGCGAAAGGCCATCATCCCTTGGCGTAGAATCGAATGTCCTTGTGATCTCCCCTTTGGGTGCAATCACGGCATTGTTCAGCAACGCCACCGGCTTTGGCGCCTCGGCCAACACATAGGTCCCACCCGCATCCGCCGTCACCGCTTCGATCAGCCGACCGCGGCTGTGATGTTTCCACGCACGGGTGGAAATCGTCATCATCTTTTCCTGTCGACTGGCGGAAGAGTCACAATCATCCAGGGCGACTTCCAGACCAAACACCCTCCCCCTGCCAACCTGCCCCGTAACGCCCAAATCCTCCCACGGAATAATGCATTCCAGTGTCCACCCTTTTTGTGTCTTCACCGACGCGATGGAGGCATCCGAGATGCTTTTGTGATCCGGATATATTCGATACACCTCCGCATTCACCCTCCCAAACGCCCCCGGCGGGCGGTCATCCATCAAATTTCCGGGACTCAGCAGCAGATGTGTCTGCCCCCCTCCAAATTCATCACGCGATGGATCGCGTGTCGGCGCGGCATCAAAATAAAGCTCCAGAATATCCCCCCGAAACGAATTCTCCCCCGAACCGCTGTTGGAAAAAACATCGTCGCGCACCTCGGCCGCGACATACAACCCGGCCGACCGCCAGCAAAATCGCACCACCGCGCTCAAATCATCGGCCGACTTCCAGTTCTCCGGCTGATAAACCACCTGATCCGGCCGATCCATCTCCACCTTGGAAGGCACCGACGCCCAGTCGTCCAGCCGCCCATCCACCGTGATCGGCGGGTCCGGCCGCTGCGGAATGACAATCGGCTGATCGGCGGCCAGAATCGGCCTCGCCAGGCCGATCATCATCACCATTGTAATCAGAGGATTTTTCCAATTCATGGTATTGCGGGGATGAGGATTGCGCGCACGCGAATGGTAAATGGCCACCTCCATGTCGGCACAAGGTGTGAGAGGCAAAAAACCGGCCGGCAACCTGACCGGAACGCCATGTTCCGGTCCGGTTGCCTTCCGAATGCAAGACTCAGGCGCGACGACGACGAATCATCGTCAATCCGCCCAGTGCCAGCAGCGACAATGCCGCGGGTTCAGGCACCGCCACCGGAGCATATGCGCCATCATTGGTCCAGCGGATATAATCCCACTGGATCGTCCCGCCTGCCTGAGAAGAGCTCTGGACTCCGAACGACAAAACATTGGAACCAGATCCGGCACTGTTCCAAGTTTTGGCCGCGGTTGTATTGCCGTCCAGGTATAAATTCAGATCTCCACTGGATTCATCGGTTGTGAACCGAAGAATATGGAAATCATCGCTGGTGGTGGTGGCAAGATCACCTGTGCCCCCGCCGGCAACAGTGATGAAACTTGAGCCAATGTAGATAGGCCAGAATTGAGAACCAATCCCAATCGTCATTCCGCCCGCCCAGCCATTGACATTACTTGAGATGGTCTTAAGCCGTACCTCCACAGTGGTACCGCTGCCAACCGGTGCCCATGAACCCGTCTGCTGAAATTCCAGATAACCCGGATCAGAGCCACCGTGTGTGCCTGGAGTGGTCGCCGTCAGAATTCCACCTGATGCCGAATAATCGCCATCATAATACCTCGCCCATGACGGCGAAGAACTCTCCGGCACCGCATCGGCCTCATAACCATACGAGAACGGCGCCGGCGCCGACACCGCAAATGATGCGCTCATCGCAATCGCGGCGGCGCCCAATGTGATCAACAAACCTTTCATAACATCCCATCCTTTCCGGGAAATGAATTCCCGATATGTGGTTTTCTCCCCCGTTGCTTCCTGGGGCGTTGGTGGCCACTATGGCCCCCAGATACCGCCCACGTTCTTCACCCAGTCCATGATGGGGACTGCGCGAGCTGATCCATCGACAAAGCTGCAAACACCCGTCTTGCCGGGATGACGGGGGTCAAATTCGTTGTATGGGGACATCACCCAAGGCGTGTTATAGAAATAAGCATTACTGTCATCTATCCCGTCACCATCAGTGTCAGTATCAAAGGGCCAATAGTTGGGGTTATAGATCGCCAGATCGCCGCCGGGATTAAATTGCCATTTGTCCCCGGTCAGAAATGTTCCGGGATGAACCCGAGAAATCTTCATCGAACCCTTGTAACCCGCATCAGTCACGGCATCGACCGAGGTATAGGTGATGACTCCATACGACTGTGTCGCGGTGACTTTCCCATAGTTGACGCCATAGGTTGAAAAAGCATACGGTTCGCGCTCGGTCGGGCAGCGACCAACATCAATGCCAAGGTATGAAGACCCCGGTTTTCCCCCGGTATATTTGGCCAGCAACACCCACCAGTTGCTGTTGGGATCTTCCGCGTAACCTGCATTGATAAAATGCCCATACGGCGGCAGCGATCCCTTGTTTTCATTGGCATACATGATCATCGCCAGCGCGATCTGACGCTGATTGCTCAGACACGCCGCCATCTTGGCCTGTTCACGCGCCTTGTTCAGGGACGGCAGCAGGATCGAGATCAAAAGCGCGATAATGCCTATGACCACAAGGAGTTCCACCAACGTGAACGCGGTTTTGGCTTTGCGAACCGTCCTCTCGGCCCCAACACTGCACTTTGATTGATGATTTGACATCACATTCTCCTTTTACGTGGATACGGGACTGAGAATTGATTCCTCGACCGCTTCATCGACACCGGCCGGCCGATAGGTTCCGCAAGACTGGCGGAGGATCATCCGCGCCTTGAGTCTGATACGTTGCGGCCGAAGCGTTGGATCGCGCATCTGATGAACCAACGACGCCGCCGCCAGCCGGGCGATTTGCTCGCGCGGGATTTCCATCGTCGTCAAAGGCACATCCGCCAGCGCGCCGCTGAGATCATTGGAAAAACCAACCACTTTCGCATCCCGCGGCACCGACCAGCCGGCATCGGCCATCACCTTCATCGCATGCAACGCCACCTCATCCCACCAGGCGACGATCCCCACCGGCTTTTGCAATTCAGCCAACATCGGCGTCAATTCCTGCCGCAGGCATTCGCCAAGTTCTTCAAAGGTCTGGCAATCGGGCAGACGAATCACGCGTCGTGCCAACCCACTCGCCAGTTTCTCCATCGCCTGTTCAAATCCACGCTCACGCAGAACGTGCGTCGTCCAGTTGCGCTGGGAATTGACCAGGATCATCTCCCGGCAACCGTGGCGAATCAGATGTTCGGTCGCCTCATAGGAGGCCAGTTGATCGTCGATCCCGACAAAATTGCACGCCAGATCGGGGAAATCATGGTCAAAGACCACGATCTTCATCCCCGAATCAATGGCGGCCTGAAGATGGGCATAACTGTTCGATGGATGAGCCGAATACAACACCAGCCCCGGCACCCCCTCGGCCGCCAAACGCTGGACAATTTTGGCCTCCTTCTGCTTGTCGCGGTCGGCCACATAAAGCGTTGTGCCATACCCCTGGCTCTGAAACGCCTGTTGCAAATTGTCCAATTCCTCGGCCGTGGAAGGATCACGCACCCTTCCTTGAAAGATCACCGCGATATTTTGATTGGTCGGCGTCGATTCCTCTTCATCCTGTCGCGACAAAACAACCGTCCCGCGCCCCTGATACCGCCGGATCAACCCCTCATCCTCCAGCCGGGACAACCCCAGACGGACGGCATGGGAACTCATCTGATATTTCTTCGCCAACTCATATTCAGGCAACAAATAGTTGTCCGCGCGCAAAACCCCCGTGTTGATCTGGAGGCGAATATCCTCCACCAAACTCTCATAAATGCGTTGTTTTTTGATCTTAACGGCCATGTGATTCAAGAACTTTCGTATCTTTCGCGTATAAATATACGCTGACTTTCGTATCAATGCAAGAGAATTCCAATTTTTTTATGGGACGACACGAGCCGCCCGGCCAAGAGCGACCGAGGGCAGATGTCAAAAAATGCATAAACAGCGAATTGCTTGGTTATTAGGGCTTAGAATCTATCTTATTCGTTATATTCACGCCATCAGAATCGCGCGTTCGGCCGTAACTTCACCGTTGACTTCCGAACCATCCACGAATTCTCCAATCTGCCGCACCACATTTCGTCCGATGCGCCGAATGCCGTTGGAGATCGCGCCGGCGATATGCGGCGTCAAAATGACATGAGGCATCGAACGGAACGGATGATCCACCGCCGGTGGCTCCGGATCGGTAACATCCAGGAATGTCCAAATGCGTCGTCTTTTCAATTCCTCAATCAAGGCGGAGTCGTCGATGACATTGCCACGCGCGGTGTTGATGAGAATCGAATCGTCTTTCAGCAGCCGAAGTTGTGAATTCCCGATCATGTGGCGTGTCATCGGCAGTGCGGGGGCGTGAATGCTCACGACATCGCTTCGTGCGAACAATTCATTCAGTTCCACCAATTCCACCCCCATCGCATCGGCCTCGGCCGGATCAATTACGGGATCATACGCCACCACCGCCACTTCAAACCCCTTGAGCAACCCCAGAAGATGTCGCGCAACCTGACCCAGTCCCACCAATCCTATCGTGACGTCAAATACTTCACGCACACTGAATCCGGGCAGACTGGTTCCGTTGCTTTTCCATCCTCCATCGTGCGTCAAGGCGTTGCACGGAATGAATCCCTTCAATCCCGCGATGATCATTCCCAGCGTCGTTTCCGCCACCCCGACACCTAACGCATAGTTGTTGGTGGCAACACGAATATTCCGCTCCCATACGCCGGCGGGCAGGAGATGTTTGATCGATCCGGCCGCATGAACAATCAATTGCAATGATTTTGCCTGATCCAGCATCGCCTCAGATATTGGCGGCGAATCCCACCCTGTCACCACGATCTCAGCCTGTGATGTCAATGTTGGCCATTGTCCTGGAAGTTCAACCTCAGACCCTGAGGCAAGTCGTACATTGTGCGCGGATGTTAAAGTGATCAAGTCTTTTTCAGAAAAGACCTTGTGTTGTATTTCCTGAGGAATCCACAAGCTGATTTTCTTGACCACCATGTTATAATCATAACATACAATCAACTTGATATCCAACCTTTATTTGTGCCGTAGGCCATTGGGCAGCGGAACAAATTGTCCCAAAATAGAATCCGTTCAATCCAAAAAAAGGAAACCAAATTCATCCGGATTGAGAATCGTGGTATCGGCCAGGTTCAACATGGTGATCTGTACCGGATTGGCCTGGGCGCGGACCGCATGAATTGCGATTTTCATCCCCTTTTCGGGATGAATCCCCAGCGTCTTGAAAGGTATTCGGAAGTTGGCACACCAGGCCGAGGGTTTAATTTCCACATCATGCTTCCAGATGCCCTGCCATCGCTCGCTTAGCCGCTGTTCCTGGCCGGAGGCATTGGATGGATCCAGGAGGAAATGGAAGTAATCGTTGAATTGTCCGGGCACCGAAAGGAACAGATGAACACTTTCTTTCGGGTTCCACCAGAGGCGCGCTTCAAGCTGTTTCACATTGTAATTGTCCGCCGGCCAACTGGGCACCGGCAACAGGGCCGACACATTGCGTTCGTGGCATGTAAATCGAACACACAGCTCATCCGTGGTATGAGCAACCTGGATTTCCGTAAGTTGGTCTGTTTCGAGTGTGGACTCGTTGTATCCGCGCAAAAATCCAGAACATTTCGTCGCCAGTGACCAGTCAACCGATGATGCTTGACGCGAGTGCAAGGCTCTTTTGAAGTGAGGAACCCCAAACGCCATGGCACGAAACCGCGTGCTCATTCGATTGCGGAGAAGCGATTCGGATTCATGCAGGACAAGCGTATGGATATCCCGATCCTGAGCCGCGGCAAAGAAATCATCCAGACCGGATGCGACCAGTCCTTCATAACCGCAAATTGAGGGGACGATCTTCACCGGTCGCGAACGAACCTGCGGTTGGAGCGATGAAAGCTGGCGATCCAGGTCTGCCGGCGAATAAGAATAAGCATGGCTGGCAACATGAACCGCATCGATCGATCCCGCATCCAGAATTTTTTCCAGATCAATCGCCATCCATGTCTTCAAATGCACCGGCCAGGTCATCAGTTCGGCGCTGGCTTTGTGGGCATTGATGCGATTGCATGCCTCGATCAGGAAGTCGGTATATGGCCTGCTCATAAAATCCACCCAGTGATGCCATTCCGCGCTGCCGGGCGATAGTCGACGTGGATCCAGTCCCGTTTGTTTCCGAAAAGCCGACACGATTTGGGGATTGAAACCGTATTGATAAAACCCATCCACATCGGAACTGGGTGTGCCGTTGCGCCGAACCAGGTCCAACAGGATGTGTTTGGCCCCTTTTTTCAACAGTTCATCAAGAATGGCGAGCTTATATTCGCGAACCGGCTCAAACCAGAATTCCAGGCAGCCGTCCACGGCTTCCCCCTTGCGATTTACACATCGAAGTTCGGGATGAGCCTTGAGAAAATCGGATTTGACATGTCCACCGTGGTCATCCTCCATGATGGTGTACCACAGCCCCGCTTCCAATCCCTTCTCTCGGCCCGCATCCAGAAAACTTGAGATGGGATCCCACTGTGAATAATCCAACGATTCGAGATAGCGATAATAGGATCGTGGATAGGAGCCATAGGTCTCGTAGTTTTGGAGAATAGTTTGCCCTCGCATCGAAGGGCAATTTACTGACGGATAATTGGCCAATCCTCCATCATGAGTTCGGACATACAATCGAGAAATACCTGCTTCATCAGCCTTGTCGCAGATGCGTTTTACACCTTCAGGGCCGTTGGCTCCGAAGAAAAAATACCAATCACTCAATGTCGCAATGGAATAAAACTTCATCACAGCTCCTGATAATTGAATACCCAGTCCAATATAGTGTTATAACTATATTTATGGCAATCCCATGTTATTTCCTGATTTTGACTTGTCAAGCTTAGTCTTAGTGTTACAATACACACCGGATATAGCCGAAGCGAACGACCGAATAAAATATGGCAATTGAAATCAATACAAAACAAAAACCCCGAATATCGAAGCGGGAGCCGCTTTATCTGGAATTGTTCGAGGCCGTCAAGCAGCGTATCGAAAAGGGACACTTGATGCCCGGGACAAAGGCTCCTTCGGAATCGGATTTGATAGCGGAATTTCATGTCTCGAGCACGACGGCACGGCGTTGCCTGAACGAGCTTGAACAGGCGGGGTATGTCGATCGGATGCAGGGCCGGGGAACATTTGTTCGCCCACCCTCTCCATTGACCCCCTGTCGACAGATTGGAGTGCTATACAACGAATTGATCAGCCTGACGGACATTTTTTCTTCACAGTTGCTCAAAGGTATCGGCCTTGGGATGGAACAGAGTGAATTTCATCCGTTACTGATGGCATCGGGGATGCTGAAGCGTAGTCTCGATCCATCGGCCGCACTGCGAGAATTGGTCCGCCGCCAGGATGTGGAGGGGCTTATCATCATGAGTCCTTTGCCGCAATCCTGGCTGGAACCGGTGCTGGATGAAGGCATGGCGGTGATGGCGATCAATTTTGGATATGATGATCCCCGCATTGGCCGGGTGGTTGGTGACACATCGAGAGCGATGCGGTGGCTGGCTGACCGACTGGTGGAACACGGACATCGCCAAGTCACCTTGTTGCGTCGAACATTTCCTGAGGATTTGACCCAGGGTGTGAGGCTGGCGGTCATGTCCCTGTCCCAATTGGATCAAATCGAATGGAATCTCCGGGAATTCCCATATTTTCAGCAGGACCAAACGAAGGACATCGTTCGACAATCGATGGAAGGACCTCAGCGTCCGACAGCATTTGTGGCCTACGGTTATGAATTGGCGCTGGAAACACGTGATGCCATTCGTTCAATGGGATTATCATGTCCTGAAGATGTATCCTTATTGTTCACCGGTGTGCCACCGGGGCGAACGGACATCAGTGGGGAAATCATTCCGGTCGAGCAAATGAGCGAGTGGGCGGTTCAAGCCTTGATGAAGCGGCTGGACTCCACCAAAAACGCCGAGACTTGGCCGCCAGCGGCGAAAGAATTTCCCAACCGAAGCAATCCCGGCTTGACACTCGCACTGGCAAAATCTTCCCTGTCATTGTGAGAATGATTGACGCTCTCCACTTCTAACACCAGGAATGCAATTTGCTGGTCCAGTATTTCAAGAGGCTGGGACTGGCTAGCGTTCCAAGATCACTCCACACACATACTTATCCGCAATGACAACGAAGACCAGATGATCTTGTCATTCAAGGAAAGTCCGCGCAAACCATTGCGGATACTAGGCTTATGATACATGAAAATAACGCGTCGCGTACCAGAAAAATTTTTTCTTGCATTCTCTTGAACTAGAGTTATAACTATAACTAAATCATTGAATTGTTCGGTGATTTCCCTTCATTTTCTTTTCGGAGGTCGGTATGAACGCATTGCACAGATCGTTGTTGTTGGCGGGGATCGCAGGATTGTCGTTGTCGATGGCTCGGCAGGTGTCGGCGGCAGTGGATACGTATGGATTGGAGCTATTCCTGGGTAATGGCGGCAGCATTGCTTTAAATGATCCAGGGCGGCTGTGGGATTATCGATTTACGCCCAACCAGACTGTTTCCGTAAACAGCGTGTTAACCAAAACGAATGCGGTGGTGGGCAGCCCGACATTGCAAGTGGCGATTCAGTCTGATGATGGATTTGGAAATGCCAGCGGGGTTGATCTGGCGGTTGCCTCGTGGTCACCTGCCTCCGGGGTTATTACCGCGCCGTTGAATACCTCAATTACTTTGAACAGCGGATCGACCTATCACTTTGTTCATCGGGTGCCCAATGGGGATCCAAGCAATGTGGTCTATATAGCCGGACCGCGCCCCTTCGCTGTTGCAGTCGCATGTGCATGATGGGACGCCGGACACCAGTTATTCAGCGCGTTACAGCAGCAGCGGAGGCGCCAGTTGGGGCGACAACTCCGACACCGAAGTCTGGGGCCTTTACGACAGCAACTCCACTGCGGCGGTGGGACAGCCGTATACGCAGACAAATTTCCGGACGATTGGGCAGGATGTGTGGCAAGGGCAGTCGTTTACGTTCACGGGATGGGGGAGCAACACCGGGGTCGATCAGATTGCGATGAAGGTGTACAAGGGCGCCGCGTCGGTGGCGGATGACCTGCGGCTGCATCTGTATGATGTCAGTACACAAACGGACCTGTGGTCGGGCGTGCTGCTGAACAAAAACGCCGCCGTGACCGGAGGAGCGGGCGATGTGGTGTCGGTGTCGCTGGGCACGCCGGTGGCGTTGACGCCGGGGAATCAATATGTCGTGGCGGTGGAATCGATCGGCACCACGGCGGATGGAACCTATCAATTAAACGTCAATTACGCATTCGACACCCCTCTGATGTTGGGAGCAAATTTCCAGGAGGCGTACGGGTCGAACTATGTTTTTGCGTACTCTTACGCAACACCGACGGTGTTCTACAACACCGATGCGGCCGGAGTTCGCCAGGATGCGTATTTCACGCTGCATACGGTCGCTGTACCAGAGCCGGCGAGTTTGTCGCTGTTGACACTGGGCGGGTTGGCGCTGCTGCGGCGAAGGCGGGCTTGATTGATCCTCCAAAATTCCCTCTCTCACCCATGCGGTGAGAGAGGGAATTTGTGAAAGTACCCGAGAGAAGAACGCTTCATGCATTGAGGACTGTTTCAATGATAGGACAATGGAGTTGGGGATTTTTTCTCTTATTGGTGGTGGGACTCCTAGTGGAGGGGGTGTCGGCGCAACAAGCCAACCTGGTGCGGGATGGGTCATTTGAAGCGGCCAAGGCGAACCAGCCCCCATCGTCGTGGACCCTTTCGGGCAGCACTCGCGGCATCGGGATCGACAATCGGGATGTGGTGGAGGGGACAATCTCGCTGAAGTTGCAGGGAGTGGCCGGTCAGGGTTTGCGGCTGAGTCAGGAAGTTGAAGTTGAGCCGGGAACGGAATTGCTCTTTACCGCTTCGGTCAAATCGCCGGATCGGGTGGTGGCGACGGTGGGAAATCTGACGATGTCGTATCATCGTCAGGGGGAATGGCAGACATTGGCCGGACTGATTCGCACCGGGGAAAACAACAAGATCACGATCAGCTTTGATCTGGCGGGACTATCGAACAAGCCTCCTACGGCGAAGTTTGATGATATCACTTTGCGCAAGCTCAACCGGCCGGCGAATTTGCAACGCAAGTTCGACGCATCGCAGACACATCTTGTGGAGGAGGGAAAACCGGCGATCACGATTGTTTATCCCTCACAGGTTAAATCGTACAAAGCGTTGGCCGAGCGTTTGCGGGCGGCGATTGCGGACAAGGTGGGCGTGCAGGTGCCCATCCTGAGCGATGTTGAGGCGACAAGGGTCGACGCGCCGGTTTTGAAGTCAAATCTACAGGCACAAAATCTGATTCTGATCGGGCGGCTGGGAATCAACCGTGCAATGTGGCCGGCATACAACCGGTTTCTGGACGCCACCGATGGGTATTATCCCGGTGGTGATGGGTATGTCGTGCGCACGGCGGCGGATGTATACCGCAATGGCAAAAATCACCTGATATTGGGGGGCAGCAGCGATGCCGGCGCAGGACGGGCGGTGGAGAAGTTCATCGAGATTCTCAACCAGCAACCAGGCCAGAGCGGTACATTGTCGGTTCCATGGCTGCTGCAGACTGAACTGGGGGGTGAATGTCTGTCGGAAATGAAGGCCCACGATGCCCGCTGGGCGGCCAATGACCCATCTTTACCGCCGATCGAACCGGGGTATGGGACGGTTCGGAGATGGTATGAGAATGCGATGGGGTATTACTGGACGGGATGGGATAGTTACAAACAGCGGGCGGTTGCGTTGTTGGAGCCGGTACTGAAAGATCGCGCGTACATGCACCATTACGTGACGGAGTTCATGGTGCGAACATACGACATGCTGGATGACAGCCCGTTGTATACGCTTGAACAGCGCAATGAACTGGACAGCTTGATCCTTTCCAATTTTTGTGACTTTTGTACGGATGCGGGGGATATTTCATGGATGACGATTTTCTCGCCGCCTTATGACAATATTCAGGTGGTCAACCGTCATCAGATCGCGCCGTGGATGAGCGATCTGACGCTGGCGGATTTTCTGCACGATTATTTCAAGGAGATGGGGGATTTGGGGCGGATCGTGGAGTTTCGTCGATCGGAAAAAGATGCGTTCATGAAATACATGGCCGCCAATCGCTGGGACACCAGCCTGCCGGGCGGGCCTGATTGCGAGCATGAGGAGGAACTGGCGCTGACGTTGTTGCGCTACGCACTGGAGCGGGATGATTACGCGCTGTTTGAAAGTGGACATGCGCGGCATCTGCCGGCAATCCCGAAGATCGATTTCAACGGGCAATGGGTGCGGCCGGGCGGCTCGTTCGACAATGCCCTGATGTTTTCGACGCTGGCCAGCTATTACAAAGATGGGCGTTACCTGACGCTCCTGAAGCATCTCCCCAGTGCCAAACCGTTCATGAACCGTTACATCGCGGGTGTGCGACGGTATTCGCCCGGTCCGGAGTTGGCGGCGACGGGTGTGGATGATCTGACGGGTCTGAACCTGCCGCCGACCATGCCACAGCGATTGAATCAACTGCATGGATTGAGCGCGGGACAGTTTGCGGCGGTAACCTTTTCACCGAATCGGTTGTTTGATTTCGCATCGTTTCGCAGCGGTTTTGAGCGAACGGATGACTATGTGGCCGTCAACGGCATGTTGGAGCAGGGGGCGCTGCCGGGAACAATGCTGGCCTTCTGGTCGCGCGGCATGAAATGGCTGGGGAGCACCGGGTCGCCATTTCCGGCGGTGTCGGATCGATATTTCGACAACAATGGCGTGCATGTGCTGCGCACCGATCGATTTGTCACTGGTGAAAAGCCCTACGCGGCGGCGTCGATGCTGGAATGGTCGGCGGATTTGCATCGCGGCGGCGGCGTGGCGTTCACGCTTGATCCCTTCATGGGGATGCGCTGGCAGCGCGCTGTGGTGTGGGTGCGTCCGGGGCTGTTCCTGGTGCGTGACAAGTTGACGGCCAGAGATTCGGGCGAATTCCAGATGATGGTCAACTGGCGGCCGGAAGGCGGGCCGGCGTGGGATGGCAAGACATGGACCAGCACCACCAATATTGCCAAGTTACGCATCACGCCATTGAGTGATGTTTTTCAGGTGAGTCAGAATGTGGCGGAGTATCTGTCCGGTGAAGAACAGGTGGTCCATTTCCGTCAAAGCGCATCAGCCAGCATGAAAACGGGCGATTCTGTGGCGGCACTGGCGGTATTGCAGGGATATTTACCCGACCGTGAACCGGTAATCCATGCGGTGTTGACCGGCAAAGATGCGGTTTATTTGTCGGCCGATAATTCATCGGATGAGCGCACCCTGGTGGCTTGGCGGCCGGACAATGTCAGAGGGATCAATTCCGATGCACATGTGGTCATTATCCGGCCGGATGCGGTGCAGATGATGGGAGGAAGACATCTGGAGATCGGCGGCAAGCCGGTGCTGATCAGCGAGCGTCCGGTCAGCGTGCGGATGGAGTACGCGGATGGTCGCATCTGGGTGGACAACCCATCGGCCTCAGGCAGGCAGGTGATCCAGGTCCTGGGGGGAGAAGGGGTGATGGTGAAACTGGAGGTTGAGGTAGGGTGCAAAGAGCTGGAAATCCCCAAGGCCGCAGGGGCGATGTTGTTGTTGGAAAGCACACTCACACCGGCCCAGACGGCGATGGTGCAACAAAGTGAATCGACCAGTCAACCGTCGCGGGGAGTTGCAATAGAAGACCAGACCGGCCAGTGGAAACAGGTGTGGAAGTATGATGGTCTTCGACAATACATGCCAACCAATCCAACAGCTTATCCTGACAACAGCGTAGCGGACTTGGGGCGGGTGGTTGATCTGGCGGAAATTCAGCCGATGGCGATCACACAAGGGGCATGGCATCCACGTGTGTTGCCCGATGAGATCTGGGTGTCGGCAGGAGATGCCAATGGGAATCCGCCCGCACCCGACAGTTCGGACTGGAAGAAAGTCGAAGAACAGCCGCGGTGGCGCGCCGGCGTTATCACCGGCAACTACGGCCAGACCGATCCGGTTGAGAAGGATGTGCAGATTCTGACGCTTGAGGGAGTCAAAGCCCGCTACATTCGATCCAAAGATGTTCGCAAACTGGTTTTCTTCGACCGCGACAAGCTGGGATCCCATCAGCCGTTGCGCATTACATTGACCGGCAGTGAAAACCAGCGGCGCTTATTTATTGCGCCGCACATCTGGCCCAAGTTCGTCGGTTGGCTGCCGTACTGGCAGGACAAGGTGGCGATGCTGGACCCTGACGGCAAAGAGATTTTTCAATACGCCTCGCCCATGAAGGTAATGGATGCGCAGCTATTGTCGGTGGATGGAGGCAGCACACCCAGTGTCGTGCTGGCAACGGTCGATGCCCAGATCGATGTTCTGGATGAACAGGGCAAGGTGCGGCGTCATGATGATTTGCTCACCATGCACCAGGTGTTCAACCACACATTTGGCCGACCCAACACACGACATCCGGCCGGCGGATTTGCGATGCCGTTTGCGGTTGGAATGTGGGGGCACAAGGGTGCATCAGGACCAGGAATGGTGGTGGCACGATACCACTCGTACAGTTTTCTGGATCAATCTGGCAGGCTCGAGGGGTTGCTGTCGGAGGGTGCATATGTTCAGCCGGCGATTTTACGTCAGGGGATTGATTTTGATGGTGATGGCAATGAGGAGCAGGTGTGCATTGGACGGGGTGTGGTGATGCAGATCTACGGACCGAAGGATCAGCGCGTGACCGAACCGAACGGGTTTTATTTTTACCCGCAGGTCTACCACCTCAAGCGGCTGGAGGAGCCGGCATGGGAGGAACGCATTGATGGCGCGGAGGTGTTGATGTTTGAGCCGATTGAGACGGGTCGGAACGCACCCCGGCGGCCACGTCACATCGCCATCGCGCGTGAGAACTATGTGGGAATCTATGATGGCGTGGAAAACAAGTGGGCGTTTGCATGGGTTCCGACAGCCAAGGTAACGGCGGCCGCGGTCATTGACCAGACGCCGGACCGGCTGCGGATGCTGGTG
>JADLBV010000042.1 GCA_020847545.1 Phycisphaerales bacterium | reverse complement strand
CGTCGGCTGGCCAAGGACTACGAGCGTTTACCCGCGACATTGGCCGGACTGCATTATGCGGCCTTTGCGTTTCTGATGCTCAAATGCCTATTCGCCGGAATCGGCGGAAGTTCATAACACGCTCTAATAATATAAATGCGATTGCCCTGGTCAGTATCCCAATCGCATTAACGGATTTTTGCGTTTGAAGGCGTTTTGCTCCAAAATGCCGGTGATCGAATCAAAGGGGAAGGAATCGCCGGGCATGTGGTACTTCGCGTACGGATCGAACTTGAATGTGCGCGCCGTCGCGGAATGGTGCCGGCATTTTCAACACCGCGCCGTCCCCATGAAAGGGGCCAGGCCGGCGCTGCTGAACAATTACCGGCTGGGGTTTTCGGTCTACAGCGAATACTGGGGGGGTGGTATCGCGGACATCATTTATGATCCGGGCAAGCACGTCGCCGGGGCTTTGTTTGACCTGAGTGAATCGGACCTGCGAATGCTCGACCAGAAGGTGGACCGAAGGGTTGACGCCTCCGGCCGGGAGATCGGGACTTATCGCCGCATCGAAGTCCTGGTGACGCCGCAGGCGCGCCCCGAACCGATCAAAGCGATCACCTATCAGGGGATCACCGCCGAAAAATACCACATCCCCCCGACCCGCCACTACATGGACCTGATGATTCAAGGGGCCTATGGGATCGGGTTGTCGATGATGTGGATCTCCTATTTGCAGAGTTTCAGCACCCAAGCGGGCCGAAAGCCCCGTCCACCCGGCCAAGGGGATGCGGCGGCAAGGCTGTAAAAAATATCAATCTTTTTCTGGCATAACAGATAATTGGCTGTTATGATCTTTTTTCATCTTCGTGAATGCCGCGACCGGTTCCTCTTACTCCGGAGGTTATTGTCATGGCCGTTCAATCAACACCCAACAAACCAACGCTCAGTGCCATCGCATCAGGCGCGTTGTCCGGGGTCATCATTTTCGTGGTGATCATTCTGATCGACCACTTTTTCTTCAAGTCGCGTGAAACGGCCCGATATGGCCTGCCGACTTCGTTGATCAGCGCGGGGGTTCTGGGGGCAGTGTTTGGCGCGGTGGTGGGATTGGTGTTGGCGATCACCCGCTCGATGCCCGCCGGCATCATTGCCGGTGCGGTGCTGTTTGCACTGGTGAAGGTGATGGTGATCGGATTCATCGGCGCATTCACCGTGGCCGCGATTATCTTCGGCCTGTTCTATGGCGCCATCTTCGGTTGATGCGTTGCCAGCAGTGCGGCTAAAGCGTTGGAAGCCTCGGCATAAGTCTTTATCGCGAAGGAGTGTGCAATTGTTGCAAAGTCTGTCGGGCGGGGGGGAAGGCGGGGTCGATGGAGAGTGCAAGTTGCAGTTGTGATTCGGCCATGGAAGGTTCTCCGGTCAAAATCAGGGCGATGGCGTAATTGGTGCGGGCGCGCACATCGCGCGGGGCGAGTTCCACCGCGCGGGCCAGATGTTTGCGGGCATCGGGCCATTTTTCCTCGGCCGCATCGATGGTTCCAAGGTTCAGCCACGCGGTGGGTTGCTCTCCATCCAGTTCGATGGCCAGCAAACAATGCCGGCGGGCCTCGGCCAACTGGCCGAGCTGGCCAAGCAAGCCACCCATCGCCGCATGGGGGACCGCATCCGAAGGGTTCACCTCGATGGCGCGCTGATAGGCGATTCGCGCCCCGGATAAATCATTCTTCAACGCCATCGCCGCCCCCAGATTGACCCACGAAGGGGCGCTGTCGGGGTTGATGTTGACCGCCAGTTGCGCCTCATGTTGAGCCTTGTCAATATCACCCTGTTGCAGCAACCACGCGGATAGACTGTTGTGGGCGGCCCAGCTTCGCGGGTTGACCGCCAGGACGCGGGTGAAGAGCGCCGGTGTCTCCCGCCAATGGCGAACCTGTGCCATCGACAAGAGCATCATCAAAACGATCGCCGCCACCATCGGCCACAACCACCCGCGCAGTCGAGTCACGCCACAAACCCCAATCGCCACCCCCAGCATGGGCAAATAGAGGTAATGATCGGCCGTTGTCGAATAATGCTGAAAATCAAATCGGACCAAGCCCAGCACCGGCAGCAGGGAGGCCAGAAAAATCGCCGCGCCAACAAGCCCCCACGCAAACCGCTTACGAACCAGCCATAAAACAATGACAACCAGAATCGGAATCCCCCACTGCCCCTCTTTCCAACCCTGCGACAACACCCACGCGGGGGTTCGGCCATAATCCACGCACAACCAAACCGGCCAAAAAAGTTTGATCAGATAAAACCCCAGCGCATCGCCTGCCACCAACGGCCTTGCCCAGACCGGACTGGAGGCCGCCACCACGACCGCCGGCTGTGCCAGCTTGGTCCAGATGATGCACGGGATCGCCAGCACTGCCCACGGCCAAATCGCGATGAACACCCGCCGCCACGAAATCTTCAGCGCCCATCGCGCCAGGATCACCAGAACCAACGGCGTCACCACGGCCGATGGTTTGGCCAGCAACGCGGCCGCGTAAGCCGGCAGCGCCAACCAATACCGGGGGCTTTTCATCAATGGTTTGGTTGATTGTTTGAGTTGGCGCACCACCAGAAGAATCGAAACCATCGACAGCGTCGCCGCCAGTACATCCTTCAATCCCGATGCCCACGCCACCGCCTCTACTTGAACTGGATGAATGGCAAAAACAACCGCCCCGACAAAGGCCGTCCAGGGTTTCTCAAACAATTCCAGCAAAAGGGCGAAGACCAACCCCGCGCACACCAGATGAACCAGCAGATTCAACGCATGAAACAGATGCGGATTTGGTCCCGACAATGGCGCATCGGCAAACCATCTTCCCACGGCCGCGACCACCACCCAAAGGGAATAAGTCACCGGGATGTACAGGTCCATCGCCGGTTGTTGCCAATAGTGGATCAGCGATTGAATGGATGGATCGATGATCCACGGATTAAAAGCCAGCGTGTGCGGATCATCCCAGGATGTAAAATCATTGACACAGACACCCCCCATCGCAACCAACGCCAACAGCAGACAAAGGATCAGCGGCAGCCACGCTCGACCGGCGGGTTGTATGGGTTTCAACGACACAAATCAGATGGGCCGATCCACCCGGGCTTCGTGGCGCAGGTCGATGCCGGGGGAATAGTCGATTTTCAGACTGTTGGAAGCGGCCGAGCGCACCCAATCCAGATATCCAAACCGCCACAGATAGGCGAACCCCACCAGCAACACACCAAAGAAGAAGAGCATGTCCACCAGCGCCACCACGCGCAGATCAAACGCGCTCATCCCCACCCTGGCGGCCAATTCCGCAGCGCTTCCATAGGCGACCGCCCATGGATAAAACAACGCCACCTCGACATCAAAGATCAAAAAGACCAGCGCGATGATGTAAAAGCGCAGATCAAACTGCACCCAGCTCTGCCCGATCCCCACCTCGCCACATTCGTAGACCGCCCCCTTGTCGGGGTTGGGGAGGCGGGGCCGAACCAGTTTCCCCACCATCAAATTCAAAAAGACGAAGAAGGCGCCAAAGGAGAGAAACAACGTGACCGACAATAACAATTCCATTGGCAGAACCTCCCGCACGATCGTTCCACATGGAACAGGGTGCATTTTATCGAAATTCACCCCCGTGGCCAATTATTTTCATCCCCCCGGTGGCCACGGGCCAAGGAGCGGGCCTATAATCCCAAGTGAATCAACAGGGAAGCCCAATGTCCACAACACCAACCATCGAACAATCAAGTAAAATCCTGCCGGCCGAGACGATTCTGGCATTCCTTACCGACAACCAGTTTCTGCATCCCCACCAGCCCCTCAATGAGGTGCTGCAACAATCGGTTCAGACAACCGGCGTCTGCCCGCAGGCCATCGAGCAGACATTGCAAAAACTGCAACTCAAGACCGACCAGCTCATCGGCCGACTCCGCCGAAGCGAACTGATCCAACTCGCCCGCGGCATCCACCGCAACTGGAAACAGGCGATGGGGCAAGCTTCGTCCATCTGATCGTAATTTGAAATATCGATGCTAAAACGCGAAAAAACCGATTGACGCAGGGTTCATTTGGGAGGATTTAACACATTTTTCCATCCACGGCACGGAATCTGCATGAGTTCACGGTGGTTGGCCGATAAGGAATGACTGCGGCTGACCGGAGTGAGCATCATGCGGCCATCACTTTCCCCATCGTTGCCATTGTGCTGTGCAACCGGCTCGTTTCGGCTGCTTTCCAAACAGATTAAACACATTGAATCGCCCGGGGCGCTGGTCGGCGGGGCGGTGGCGATTGCGATGCACCAGATGAAGGAGGTCAAGCCGGCGGAGGTGGATGGGCAGTTGCAGGGGATGGCCGATGCGGTCTGTTCGCGCGTGCGCGGCCCTCAACCGCAGGCGTTGTTGGCGCATCTGCATGAACATCTGTTTGATGAGCTTGGGTTTGTGGGGGATACGGAGAGTTATTATTCGGAGTCGAACAGTTTTTTGCCCTCCGTCCTGCAGTCGCGGCGCGGGTTGCCGATCACGTTGAGTTTGATCTACAAGTCGGTGGCACAGCGACTGGGGATCAGGGCCTGGGGGGTGGCGCTGCCGGGGCATTTTCTGGTGGGTGTGGATGCAGGAGACGGGGCGATGCTGGTGGATCCATTTGCCCGCGGGCGAATTTTGACGGCCGATGAGGCGCATGACCGGTTGGTGGAGATTTTTGGGCAGGAAGTGGAGTGGTCGAGCGATCTGTTGCAGCCGGCGACCAACCGGCACTGGTTGACGCGGATGTTGCAGAATCTGCTGGCCAACTATGGGGCGGCCGAGCGATACACCGATGTGGCGGCGATGTTGGAGCTGGAGATGTTGCTGTGGCCACGGGAGAGCCGGTTACAGCGAGATCTGGCGCTGGTGCTGGCGCGGTGCGGGATGATGGAGGCGGCGGGGGTGTGGCTGAACCGTTACCTGAAAAACAATCCGGATGATCCGCAGGAGTCGGATTTGAAACAGTTGTTGGAAGTATTGACGGCCTGAGTGGCTGAGGGATTAGAGTTCGAGCATTCCTTTGATGACATCCCCGCCGGCGACCGCGTCGAAGGCGGTTTGAAATTGTTCCAGGGGCCAGGAGTGGGTGAGTAGCTTGTCCACGGGGATGATCCCCCGGCGCATCAGGTCGATGACCCAGTCGTAGTCAACATGTTCCTCGGCGGGGGGTTGCATGAGTCGAATATCGCCGGGGATCCATTTCCAGTGCAGCTCGTAGTGCTGGTCGGTGGGGACACCATAGACCGCGAGGGTTCCGCCTGATTTTAAGAGAGACAAACCGATGCGGAGCTGGTCCTTCTGGCCGACGGCTTCGCAGTAGAGGTCGATGCCGGCGGGGAATTCCTTGCGGATGATCTCGGCCGGGTCGGACTGGGTGACATTGATGGTTTGATCGGCGGCGATGTCGCGGGCGATTTTTAATCGCTCATCCCGCCGACCGAGTATGATGACCCGTTTGGCGCCGGCCAGTTTGCACCAGAAGGCGATGCTGAGGCCGGCGATGCCGGTGCCACCGACACAGACTGTCTGACCGGCCACGGATGGGGCGTGGCGCAGCCAACTGGAGGTTTCGGCCAGAGCGATGGCGAGCACCGCCTGTTTGATCGTTGCGCCGGCCGGGACGCGATTTTGTCGCAGGGCGGTGTAATCGTTGACGAGGGAAGGGTCCCCATCAGCCTCCATCGCCCGACGGTCGCGCACGAGACCGACTTGTGCGAATCCTCCCCAGCCGCTCGCCAGGCCGTCGCGTTGAGTGCCGGGCCAGATGCCATTGGGGCGGGTGACAAGATCGCCCACCTTGAAGGTGCGCACCTTCTCCCCCAGCTTGACCACCTCGCCGATCGCCTCGTGTCCCAAGAGGCAAGGGTAGACGCTGTGATACGGTTGTCGGCCTTTGATGATTTCGCGGTCGGTGGTGGAACAGATGCCGCAGGCGCGGATTTTGACCAGGGCATCGTACGGCCCGATTTTGGGTTCGGGCAGGCCCTGCAGTTGCAGTTTGTGGTCGGCGGTGACGATCAACCCTTTCATGCCTGGCTCCAGTCGAAAACGATCCCCAGAAACCCATCGCTGCCGCGGGCGATCATCTCATAAATCTGCTTGGCATCCTGTGGGCGAGGCCGGTGGGTGATCAGGCTTTGGGTGTTGGTTTTACCATCCTTGGACCAGCGCATCGACGTGGCAACGGCGCTGCCACTGAAGGCGCAGGGGAAATAACAGGTGGGCATCCGCATATGGAAAACGTTCAAATCGAGCGCGGAAGGGGGTGGATACCATCCCTGGAAGATGAACTGTCCAAAAAGTTTAAGATAAGGCATCACGCTGTTGACGACGGCGGGGATGGAGGAGGTGTCGATGATGATGTCAAAACCCTGCGGAGCGACTTGAGTGAATCGTTCCTTGATATCCTCTTTTTTGCTGTTGATGGTCCATTCGGCTCCGTTGCCGGCCGCGATTTGCAGGCGTTGATCATCCACATCCGACACCGCGACCATGGCCCCCTTGAGTCGGCAGATCTGGGCGGCGTATTGACCGATCACCCCCAGCCCGACGACCAGCACGGTGGAACCGGCCGGGATGCGGGCCATTTCGATGCCACGCAACGCCACCGCGCACAATCCGGCCAGTGAGGCGTCAAATGGATCAAGCCCTTCGGGGAGTCGTTCACAGCGGTGGATGTTGAACCCACCATCGGGATCGACGCACGCATCGACGATGGCGTGGGACATATGGGTGGCCATCCAACTGTTGGGGCCGTGGGGGGCGTTCAGTCGGCCGGCCATGTAGTTGACCACCTGGCCGGGGCGATAGCCGCGTTTTTCGGCCTCCTTGCCAGCCTCCAGAATCCGGCCGACGCCCATATATCCGGGGACGTTGGGGAAGGTCAATTCATCCCGCTTGCCGAGATAGGCCCATCGTTCGGTGCCGACCGACACGCCGCTGACAAGATTCTGGACGACCAGATCGCGCGGTGTGGGATCAGGGAGTTGCAATTCATCGAGGATGACGCTGTTGACCTTGTCGAAAACGATCGCCTTGGTTTTCATGGTGGTTGGGCCTTTATGGAACAAATCTGACCATATCCGGTCAATTGATGTAAACTATATGCTGGATATTCGACTTTACAATGTGATAATGTTGATCAGAATAGGACAATTCTGACATATGGAATGGTGGTATCGGATACATCCTCAGGTGCATGAAACCTGGCACGGGCGTTGGAAGCCGGGACAGGTGGAGCCGCTGCGCACACTGCGGGATCATGAATTGGTTTTGTTTACGCAAGGGGTGTGCGAAGTGGAGATGGAGGGGCGCAAGTGGCCCTGCCCGGCCGGGACGGCGCTGGTGGTGCCGCCGGGGGTGTTGCACACCACGCGGGGGGTGGATGGGGTGGCGTATCGGTATTGTGTCCATTTTGACTGGGTGTGGAGCCGCCGGGCGCAATCGGGCAGGTCCTGGTGGGTCTACTGGCCGGCCGAGCCGAAACAAAAGACGCTGCATGAAGCTCCGACGTTTTTGCTCGGGCAATCATTTTATGGTTCGTTTGATCCGGGGCATTCGCCGGTGGTGACGCTGGTTCAGACGTTGTGTCATCGATGGAACAGCGATTCGACCAGCGACCGCCATTCGTGCAGGGCGTTGATGCTGGAGGCGTTGGTGCGGTTGTTCGCCCCGGCCGATCAGGCATCGCCCGGCCGACACGAGGGGGATGAACTGGCGTTTGGGGTGCGTACGCTCTTGCACGGCATCCAGGTGAGGCATGATTCGATCATCGAGACATTGGGTGGGCTGGGATACAGTTATGAGCATCTGTGCCGGGCCTTTACCCGAAAATTCGGCATCTCCCCCTCGCGGTATCTGATGAATCAACGGATGGAACGTGCCAAGCAGATGCTGCGCGAGCCGGGGAAAAAGATCGCCGCCATCGCCAATGAACTGGGGTATGAAGCGGGTTATTTCATCCGGCTATTTAGAAAATATGCGGGAATCACGCCGGGTGAATATGCTCGTCATGAACATTATTTGGCGAAATAGTCTTGTAAGGGGCGCACGGTCCAGTCGGCGGCCTGAAGCGCCTGAATGGCCCGCGCCGCGGCGTTGGCGCCGGTGATGGTGGTGACGATGGGGACGCGGTTGAGGGTTGCGGTGGCGCGGATTTTGCCCTCATCGGTCTGCGGCCCTTTTTTGGTGGGGGTATTGATCAGGAGCTGTACCTTGCCGTTTTTGATGTAGTCGATGATGTTGGGCCGACCCTCGCTGATCTTGGTGATGCGCGTGGCGGGGATGTCCTGTTGGTTTAGGGCGTCGCATGTGCCGGTGGAGGCGAGAATCTCAAACCCGCACTGATGCAGTACGCGGGCGGCGGGAATGATGTCGGCCTTGTCCGCATCCCGCACCGAGATGAAGACCGCCCCCTGGGTGGGGAGCATGGTTCCGGCGGCAAGCTGGCTCTTGGCAAAGGCCATGGGAAAATTCAGGTCGATCCCCATGACTTCGCCGGTCGATCGCATCTCCGGGCCGAGGATCACATCGACACCGGGGAATTTGGCGAAGGGGAAGACGACCTCCTTGACCGAAGTGTGCTTGGGATCTTGTTGCTCGCGGATGTTCAGTTCGGCCAGTGATTTGCCCGCCATGACCTTGGCGGCGACCTGCGCCCAGGAAATGCCGGTCGCCTTGGAGACAAAGGGGACGGTTCGGCTGGCGCGGGGATTGACTTCGATCAGGTAAATTTCACCCTCTTTGATGGCGTATTGGACATTCATCAGGCCGCGCACGCGCAGGGCTTTGGCCAGCGCCTTGGTTTGTCGTTTAAGTTCATCGACGATCTTAGCGGGCAGCGAATAAGGGGGCAGGGCGCAGGCGGAATCGCCCGAATGAATGCCGGCTTCCTCGATGTGTTCCATGACGCCACAGATGATCGCGTTTCCACGGTCGGCCGGGCCGTGGGGGTCGTAATCGGCGATGCAGTCCACATCCACTTCGGTGGCGTGGTCGAGAAATTTGTCGATCAGGATGGGTGCATCGGCGATGGTGGAGGCCTCGACGGCATTGGCCATGTAGTAATTGAGCTGATCCTCATCGGAGACGATCTCCATCGCCCGCCCACCAAGGACAAAACTGGGGCGAACGAGTACTGGATAGCCGATCTGCCGGGCAATCTCCCGCGCTTCGGTCAGGCTGCGGGCGATGCCGTTGGCGGGTTGTTTGAGCTTCAGGGTTTGCACGAGTTGGCGGAATTGCTCGCGGTCGCCGGCGGCGTCGAGCGAATCGACGCTAGTCCCCAGAATCGGAACGCCGGCCTCCATCAATCCACGGGCAAGGTTCAACGGGGTCTGGCCGCCAAATTGGACAATGACGCCGTGGACTTTACCCCCGATGTTAAGACGGTCGAAAATGTTTAATACATCTTCGTGGGTCAGCGGTTCAAAAAAGAGAAGGTCGCTGGTGTTGTAGTCGGTGCTGACGGTTTCGGGGTTGGAGTTGATCATGACCGACTCATACCCCAGTTGCTTCATCGCAAAGGCAGCCTGTACGCAGCAATAATCAAACTCGATCCCCTGGCCGATGCGGTTGGGGCCGCCACCGATGATAAGCACCTTGCGGCGGTCGGTCAGGCGGATTTCATCCTCGTTCACCAGCTTGCCGTTTTGCACATACGGCTGTTCGTAGGTGGAATAATAGTATGGAGTAAATGCTTCAAATTCGGCGGCGCAGGTGTCGACCAGCTTGTAGACCGGTTTGATCCCATCCTGTTCGCGTCGATGCCGCACCTCGGCGGGTTTTTGTCCCAGAATCGAGCCGAGCTGCACATCGCTGTATCCCCATTCCTTGGCCTGACGGATGACATCGGCGTTCCACGGGGAATTGGCGAGGAGGATTTCAAAATCGACCAGTTGTTTCATCTGCGACAAAAACCAGCGATCGATCTTGGTCAGGTCATACACCTGATCGATGCTCCATCCCATCTTGAAGGCGTATCGCAGGTAATAAAGCCGGCCCTGGCTGGGGACGGCCAGTTTTCGCCGCAACTTGGCTTCGGGGATCGGCCATTCGTGGTCGATGGACTCCCCCTGTGTGGTTTTATCCGTGGAATCGGCGTGAACGGTTGACTGCGTCCCCTTGCGGGCGTTGAGCCATTTGTCGTATTTGTCCAGACCGAACCCGAAACGCTTGACCTCCATGCTGCGAATCCCTTTTTGCAGGGCTTCCTTGAAAGTTCGGCCGATGGCCATCGCCTCGCCGACGCTTTTCATCTGGGTCGTCAGGGTCTCATCGGCGTCGGGGAACTTTTCAAACGTCCAGCGCGGGATTTTGATGACGCAATAGTCGATGGTCGGCTCAAAACAAGCGCTGGTGTGCAGTCCTTTGGCCTTGTCAGAGGTAATAAAATTGGGCAGTTCATCGAGCGTATACCCCACTGCCAACAGAGCTGCGATCTTGGCGATCGGGTAGCCGGTGGCCTTGGATGCCAACGCGCTGGAGCGGGAGACGCGGGGGTTCATCTCGACGACAACCATGTCCCCTTTGTCGGGGTCGATGGCGAACTGGATGTTGGAGCCGCCCGTCTCAACGCCGACGGCGCGGATGACGGCGATGCTGGCATCGCGCATCCGCTGATATTCCTTGTCCGTAAGCGTCTGGATGGGTGCGACCGTGATCGAATCGCCGGTGTGAACCCCCATGGCATCAAGGTTTTCAATGGAGCAGATGATGACCGCGTTGTCGTTGCGGTCGCGCATGACCTCCATCTCAAACTCTTTCCAACCGATGACCGATTGCTCGATGAGGACTTCGGTGACGGGGCTGGCATCGAGGCCGCGCGTGACGATGGTTTCAAACTCCTCGACGTTGTACGCGATGCCGCCGCCGGTGCCACCCAGGGTGAAGGCGGGGCGGATGATCAGCGGCAGGCCGATGTCATCCAATACCTTGCGGGCCTCCTCCATGTTGTGAACGACGCCCGACCGTGGGACATTCAGGCCGATTTTGAGCATCAGGTCTTTGAAAACCTGACGGTCTTCGCCGCGATAGATCGCCTCGCGGTTGGCGCCGATCATCCTGACGTTGTGTTTTTTGAAGATGTCACGGTCGTAGCAGGCGACGGCGGTGTTCAGGCCGGTCTGGCCCCCAAGCGTGGGCAAAACGGCGTCGATGGGGTGTCCGGCGGCCGCCTCGTGGATGAGGATTTTTTCGACCGCTTCGGGGGTGATCGGCTCGATGTAGGTGGCATCCGCGAATTCCGGATCGGTCATGATGGTGGCGGGGTTGCTGTTGATCAGCACCACGCGATACCCCTCCTCCTTGAGCGCCCGGCAGGCCTGCACGCCGGAATAGTCAAATTCGCATCCCTGTCCGATGACAATGGGGCCGGAGCCAATGATCAAAATGGTGTGAAGGTCGGTCCGTCGGGGCATAGCTTTCTTTCAAATGGTTCGTGCGCAAAATTCGACGTACTGTAGCCGTCAGGGGCGGATTTTTCCATTGTCCAGATGCCTTAAAATACGGCCATTTTGAGAAGTGCGGGATAAACATTGTATTCCACCCCGTGCCCGTTAGGATCAAAACCCATGAATCGACTTTTTCTGCCGCTGGCCGCGTTGTTGCTGATGGTCGGTTGCGCCTCCAATCGACAGGAAACCTTTGAATTGTCTGTGAAAAATCAGACCAGTACCCCCATCTCGATCTGGCTGACCAAGGATGGCCCACCCGATGAGCAAGGGTGGGAATCACCCGAACAACTGGCGTTGCTCCCACAAACCACCACGTTCAGTTTCACCACCGTGGAGCCGGGCAAAGTGGCCCATGCCGGGCCATTGACCGGCCAATTCGCGCCGGGGGTCAACGCCTGGCTGCGCGTCTATCAAGGTCTGCACACACTGGATGAAATCCTCGCCATCAGCCGCGGCAGCCACGACCGGCTGGATTATCTGACCCTGCCCGGTAAACACCGCCTCACCATCGTCGAACAGGATGGTCGGCTGATCGCCCAGGAAACTGACATCCAACCCTGACCCATGAGTCATCAGGAACACAAACAATCCGCACAGGCGCTGTCGGCCCACTGTGCCATCATCACCCTCAGCGACACCCGCACCCCTCAAACCGACCGCAGCGGCCAGACGATCCAACATCTGCTGACTGAAAATGGTCACACCCTCACGGCCTACCATCTGATCCCCGATGAGGCCGATCAACTCATCCAATTGGTTCAATCCCTCCTGAAACGCGATGACGTGGAAGTCATCATCACCAATGGGGGCACCGGCTTCAGCCCGCGCGACCGGACCATCGACACAATACAGCAATTATTCGACAAACCCATGCCCGGTTTTGGGGAACTGTTCCGAATGCTCAGCCACCAGCAGATCGGCGCTGCCGCCATGTTGAGCCGCGCCTGTGCCGGTATCGCCACCAACAAGCCCATATTTTGCCTACCGGGATCAACCAAGGCGGTTGAACTGGCCTTGACCGGCCTGATTCTCCCCGAATTAAGACACCTGTTGGCTCAGTTGCACAAACATTAACAATTCACGTTTTCTTGCGTCCGATGTTGTGCCCTCTATCATGGCCGACAGACCTATGCCTCAGACTTATCACCATCTGACACCGCGGCCGACGCCTTCGTTGCTGTCAATTGTGATTCCCGCTTACAACGAGCAGGAGGTGATCCCGCATCTTCGGCCGCGATTGGAGGCGTTTTTGAAGACGCTTCCCTGTGCCGTGGAGGTGCTGTTCGTCAACGATGGCAGTTCGGATCGGACTTTGGAACTGTTGATGGATTGGGCAAGCGTTGATTCGCGCATCAAGGTGGCGGCCTTGGCTCGGAATTTCGGCCATCAGGCGGCCGTCACGGCCGGGCTGGATTTGGCGGTTGGGGATGCGGTGGTGGTCATGGACGCCGATTTACAGGATCCACCCGAAGTGGTGCTGGAGATGATCCGCGAATATGGCCGTGGGTATGATGTGGTTTATGGCCAGCGGGCCTCGCGACAGAACGAATCGGCCTTCAAACGACTAACCGCGTGGGGTTTTTACCGGTTCATGCGGCGGTTTATCCACCCCGATCTGCCGGCCGACACGGGCGATTTTCGACTGGTCTCACGCGAATGCCTCGACGCCCTCAAGGCCATGCGCGAAACCCACCGGTTTTTACGCGGCATGGTGGCTTGGGTCGGATTTCCCCAGACGGCCGTCCGATTCGACCGACCGGCCCGGGCGGCCGGTTCGACCAAATATCCACTGAGCAAAATGATCCGATTCGCATGGACGGCGGCTGTGTCGTTTTCACCGCTGCCCCTTCGATTGAGCCTGGGGCTTGGGATCATCACCGCATCGCTGGGGGTCATCGTCTCCATCATCGCGGTGGTCTCCAAACTGACCGGCCACACCACGGCCGGCTGGACATCACAGGTGATCCTCGTCTGCATGGTCGGCGGGGCGATTCTGGTCTCCAACGGCATTCTTGGTGAATACATTGGTCGGATCTTTGAGCAAAGCAAAGGCCGGCCACTGTACATCGTCAGCCGGACAATGAACCTGCCCAAGCCCCCATTGCCCGCGCAACAACCGCCAGTGGAATCAACAAACAACACCCAGGAAACCGGCATCCACACCGGATAAACCCCCGCCATCATGGACTTGCAATTTCTTCTGGAATACGAGCAGTTTGAACTTCGCCATTGGTGGCACGTTGCCCGGCGTCGGATCATTACGGGATTTTTTGACAGGTACATCCCCAACTATTCATCAAATTCACCGCGCTGGCTCGATGTTGGGTGCGGCACGGGTGTGATGCTCAACGATTATCAACGCATCACCGACAAGATCGGACTCGAAGCCGATGCCAATTGCGTCAAGCGGGCACAATCCAAGGGGTTGAATGTTCTCCAGACCGGCTTGGAATGGAACCTTGAACCGTATGGCCAATTCGACCTGATCAGTCTTTGCGACGTGATTGAACATGTCGAACATGAACAGCCGGCGATCAAGGCGGTCTACGATGCCCTCAAACCGGGCGGCATTCTGCTGGTGACCGTGCCGGCGTTGCAAAGCCTCTGGTCCAGCCACGATGTCATCAACCACCATTTTCGTCGATACAACCGTAAGCAATTGCTGGCGCTGTTCGATCATCGACAATGGGATGTGTTGAAGTGTTCGTACTTTTGCAGCTTTCTGCTGCCGATGATCTGGACATTCCGAAAACTGAAGAATTTTCGCGAGCGCAACTCAACAACCCCGCCCACCCATGACAATCATTTTGGCCTCCGCTGGCTGGATGCCATTTTATATGCGATTTTCCGTTCCGAAGCTGGATTTTTACGACATGTGAATCTTCCACCGGGCAGTTCGATCATTCTGGTTGTGTGTAAAAAATAAGCCTGCGATTACCGTTGGCCACGAAGCGCCTCGCCGGCCTGCCGCAATGCCGTCTGCTGTGAGTCATCCAGCGGTGTTGCCGATTCCTGCCGTTGTTGAACGAGGATGCCGACCATCTGCGCCAGCGTCGTGATCTTGCGATCCTGCTGACTGACGATGGTGAGCAGTTCCAGAATAATCAACAGAAAAAAGGCCGACACGCACAGCAGCACAATCGTCTGGTACTGCATGTGCAGCACCTCTCCCACCCACCCGATGCCGCTGGGCCACATCGCCAGCACAAAAAAGGGCAGGCCGATGAACAGGAAAACCAGCGTGTAGCGTTCCTTAAGCTTGTATTGACTGAGCCGCCGAACCGCCAGCAGCAGCAGGCTCGCCCCAATCGCCAGCAGGATCAATTGTTTCAGGTACGGCACGATGAGTTGGTACAGCCACATGGTCTTTCACCGGTAAATCGATCTTCCCCATCGGCCACGGCCGGCGCACCAGGTCCAGCAGAAGGCAGGTGGTGACTTTCAGAACGTAAAAAATTCCATTGATCAAACTGATGCTGCTCTGGCCGGTGCGACGTTGGCGCATCCGAACCGCGAGTTCATCAATCTTAAACCCGGCGCGGTGCAGCAGCACAATCACTTCCGGTTCCGGATAATCCTCCGGATACCAGTGGGCAAAGGCATCGATCACCCGCCGATTGGCGGCCCGAAACCCGCTGGTGCAGTCGGTGATGTTTAATCCCGTCAACCCCCGGATCAACGCCCGCAAAAACCAGCTACCCGCCTTGCGGATCGTCGTCTGATGATAAAATTTGACGGGTTCCAGAAATCGCGACCCGACAACCATGTCCACATCAGCCGACCGAAGATGCTCAATCAGCCGACAAACCTCCCCCGGCCGATGTTGCCCATCCCCATCCACCTGCACCGCCAGATCGTAATTGTTCAGTGCCGCGTATCGATAACCCGTCTGCATCGCCCCGCCGATCCCCAGGTTAAACGGGAGCGGAATCACCTTCGTCCCGACGGGAACCTGCCGCACTGTGTCATCGGTCGATCCATCGTCGATCACCAGCACATCGCAAAAGCGAGGCAAAGCCCGGCGCAGACGATGCACCAGCTTGCCGACCGAATCCCGTTCATTAAAGACCGGAACAATGATCAGGCAACGCACCGAACCATCCGTTGGCAATGCGAATCGCTTCATAAACAGCCGGGCAAAACGATGGAAAACCCGATAAACCCGTATTGTAACAGAAAATCAGACTTCGTTGGGACTCTTAAAACGGCAACCATCACCCACAATGGTCCATGACGATACCCCATTTGCCCCATGGCTAAAAGGCCGATAGCCTGTGGTGACAACTCCAAAAATGGAGCGGGATTTGCTATCGGTTTCGATCATTACCCCCACTTTCAACCACGCCCATCGCCTGCGCGAGGCGGTTGATAGCGTGCTGGAGCAGAATTATTCCCAACTGGAATATCGAGTGATCGACGGCGGATCGGCCGACCAGACGCAGGCCTTGCTTCAACAATACACCGGCCGACTTGCATGGATCAGCGAGCCGGATCGCGGTCAAACCGATGCGATTATCAAGGGATTTAAGCAATCTTGCGGCGAGATTCTCGGCTGGCTCAACGCCGACGACCGCTATCGCACCGGTGCCATCGCGACAGCGGCTCAATATTTTTCGGATCATCCGCAAGTCATGCTCATTTATGGAGATGCGTGCTTTATCGATTCGCATGGCCGACAACTCGGTCCCTGTTCGCAGGTGGAGCCGTTTAATTACCAGCGGTTGCTGAACATATCCGACTTCATCGTTCAGCCCGCCACTTTTTTTCGACGATCGGCCTATGAAGCGGTAGGGGGGCTGGACGCCGGTTTGTCATGGGCGATGGATTATGATCTGTGGCTCAAAATCGCCAAACGGTTTCCGGTGGCTTATGTGCCGAGGGTTTTCGCGGATTATCGGTGGGATGGAGGAAACAAAACAGCAACCGGCGGGATGAGCCGGCTCAACGAGGTGGAACAGGTCGCCCGCCGGCACGGTGGAAAAGGATTGCCGTCCTATTTCGCCCTCGAAGCCGCCGCCATGCGGGCCAATGAGGTGGTGGAAGCCATTCGACAAGGGTCGGCCATACAGGCCATCAAATCCGCCAAATCGGCGGCCGGCCATCTCCTCTCCACCCGCACGCTTGGTACATTAGCCGAGCGATCAACCTGGCGCATCCTGGAAACCCGGCGTAAAATCCGCAGGCGGGCATCTCTTTTGGGGTAAAAGGTAACGGCCCGCCGCTGGAGGGCATGCGACGGGCCGTCGGAGGGTTAAATGTCTTATCTGACATAGGATAGGCGCATTTTTGTGATTTGTCCAATCGGAAGGGTTGAAATTGTCATAACTCTTTATTGGTACTTAACTTATCATCTATCAACAGGTGGGAATCGTTCCGGGGCCACTTTTTGCAGCCCTTTTTGGGCGGGCTCGAGGTTGGGATCAATGGCCAGTGCGGCGCGGAAATCGGCCGCCGCCGCGCTATTTTGACCGGCCAGAACATAAACCCAGCCGCGATTGGCATAAGCGGCCGCGTGCCGGGGGTTCAGTCGAATGACAATCGAATATTGTTCGGCCGCCTCGGCCAACCGGCGCTGATTAAGATAGCAATTTCCCAGATTGTAATGCGCCTGCACATTGTCCGGATCCAATTCGATGGTTCGGCCATATTCGGCGATGGCATCATCGAGTCGTTTTTGTTTTTCCAGTTCCACCGCCAGGTTGTAATGCGCCCGGGCATAGTTGGGACGCAGTTCAATCGCCTTGCGATAGTTGGCGATGGCTTCATCGGGATGACCCGTGGCCGACAAGGCCAGCCCAAGGCTGTTGTACACCTCCACATACCAGATCGCCCGCCCGGAACGCTCGGCCAATCTCTGCGTTTGTCGGTAATACAGAATGGCGGCCTCATAGTCCCCCTGTTCGGCCATCGCTTGTCCCAGTACCAGATGCGTCTCAGGAAGCTGGGGGGCCAGTTGCAGCGAAACCTGATATTCAGCCAATGCCTTGGCAAACATCTCATGTGCTTGCGCATCCTGGCCGGCCGCGTGAAGTGCCTTCCATTGATCCATCCACACATGGCCGAGGTTCATGTGAACCATCCACGAGTTGGGATTTTTGCTCAGCGTGTCGGTCCACAATGTCATGGGATTGGTATAGATGCGCACCTGCCTGCGGGTCATCCAGACCCCATCCGCCAGGATGGCCGCGCAGATCATCCAGATGTACAAGGGCGCCCATTTCCATCGCATTATCAATTGCGTTCCACAAGCCGTGCCCAACACGATCAGGGCGATTCCCGCGTGATACTGAAAATGATCGGCCACGAAGGAATAGCGCATCGGAAAGACATTGAAAAACCCCAACGCCGGAAAGAGCGTCCCACCATAGAGCAGCACGGCCGCCAACGGTCCTCGTCCGATATGCCGACGCAGGAAAAAGAGAATCGCCACCACCAACAGCGCGGCCGCTGGATAGAGATATTGCATCGGCTGATTGGCGTCGATGGTCCAGCGTGGATAGATGAAGACCAGCGGATGAGGCCAAATCAATTTGCCCACATAAAACCAGAGGGCCCGCCCGGCGATCAGACAACGATCAATCCATGAAAAGGCCCATTCCGCCCCATACGCCCCCACCTGCTGATGTTCCATGCGGGCGGTGTTGAGCGCCAACGCGACGCCGATGAGGATGAAGGGGAGAAGGGGGAACAGGTCGCGCCAACGAATCCGACCCCGTTTCCACCAGACCAACACCAGCACCCCCATCGGCCAGGAGGCGGTCACCGATTTGCTCAATAGCGCCGCGACAAACAATCCCAGCGCCACCCACCATGCGGGGGAGCGCCAAAAAGTTTTGTCGGGTTGTGAATCGGTTGATTCCAGCAGCATTTTCCCCGCGGGCGTGCGAAAATAGACCAGCAGGGCGGCCAGATAAAAGACCAGCGACAACACATTTTTGCGTTCGGTGATCCACGCCACCGATTCCACCTCGATGGGATGAACGGCAAAAATCGCCGCCCCCATCCACGCCCCGGGAACCTTCAATTTTTTCAACACCACCCACAGAAGAATGGCGCTCAACGTATGAAGCAGAATGTTATCAATGTGATAACCGGCCGGATGCAGTTCCCACAGATGATATTCAACCCAGAATGAACTGAAGACCATCGGATAATATTGCGGCGTGGAGGTGGGCGAAATCCAGATGTCAGACAACCCCTCCCAGGACCGCAACACCGGATTGCGGGTGACATAATCGGGATCATCCCAAATATATCCGGCCGACAACACTGGCGAATAAGCCAGCCAAACCAACGCCAGCAACCCGATGGCCGCCAGAATCGATTTGCCAACCAAGCCATTGCGTTCACCCAAAGGTGCGACAACGGAAGGAAGTTGTTTTTTGCGTCCGCTCAATGGGCATGATCCTAGCCGATGAAGGTGGAACGACAAACCAGAGGTGGAGGTGATGGACAAGACCAATCAGGGCGAGGTTTCAACCTTGCCACTGCCTGAGCAGAAACGCCCGGCCCGCAATGGCGGCGGCGGGGCGGTTGGGGAGGGAGATGGGGTCTAAGGTGATTGGGATTTGTGTGCCGGTCTGGCGCAGGTTGGCCATCAGGTGGGGCCAGTCCACATCTCCGGCACCGATTGGGGTGGGTTGGATGCGATTTTGGTCGCCGCGAAGGGCGTCGCGGGCGCGCAGGTGTAGGATTTGGGGGCCGGCGGCACTGAAGACCTGGTCGATATCCCATTGATCTTGAAGAAGAGAGACGGGGTCGAGGTTGATGCCGAACCACGGGCAGTCGGCCTGGCGCAAGGCGCGCATCAAAGAGGCGAAACTGGATCGTTCGGAATGAAATGCCAGTGGGATGCCGAATCGGTCAGCGCGGTTGCCTAGTTCGGCCAGTGCGCCATCCACCTGCGCGATGAATTGGGGGTCGATTTTGGCCGGAGGGGTGGGTTGGAGGGGTGGTGCGGCGTCGAGGGTGGGGATCAGGATCAATCCCGCCTGGGCGGGGGTGATGGTCGGCCGGGGGGTGGTGGGTTGCGGGTCGGGGGGAAGGGGGCCGATGTCGAGGCAGACCAGCGGGGCTTTCAGGTCGGCGGCGGCGCGGAGGGTTTTTTCGATCCGATTCAGTTGGCGGTCGATGTCCGATCCGGGGGAAAATCCTTTGGGGTCGATGGGGGCACGCAGGGCGGTCAATTTCACGTTGGCGGCCGACAAAATGTGGCGAAATTCGCGGATTCCGGTGTTGGAAAGGGTGGTCAGATCGAGGCGTGGGCCGGCTGAGTCGAACAGGATGCCGGCAAAACCTGCGGCCGAGGCGGCGCGGGCGGCAATTCCAGGTTCATCCGAATAGGCGTCGGCGACGATAGAGAATAGGGGGTTGGTCATGGAAAACCGTTGGCCGCAGACTGTAGCGCCGGGGCGGTCGATGGGCAAGCGAGGGATTTTTTGCGGACCGGACCGACATTGCGGTGCTACAATGGAATGGTACACGAGGATTAATCGTCATGGCTTCACATACACTGGCGACATTCCCGGCCGAGCTTCTGGCGGCCAAAAAGCAGATTCGCGAACAGGCACGCTCCTATGGCCTGGATTTTTTCCCGGTCATCTTCGAGATGTGCGACTATGAGCAGATGAACCAGATTGCCGCGTATGGGGGTTTCCCGCAACGTTATCCGCACTGGCGGTTTGGGATGGAGTATGAATCGCTGCGCAAGCGTCATTTTTACGGACTGGGGCGCATTTATGAGATGGTCATCAACAACGACCCGTGCTACGCCTATCTGCAGGAATCCAACGCCCTGGTGGATCAGAAGCTGGTGATCGCCCATGTGTATGGGCACGCCGATTTTTTCAAGAACAACCTTTGGTTCGGCCAGACCAACCGCAAAATGATGGATGAGATGGCCAACCATTCCACCCGCATCCGCCGACATATTGAAAAACACGGCTACGACACGGTGGAACAGTTTCTGGATGTCTGCCTGAGCATCGAGGATTTGATCGATCCGCACAGCATGTTTCTCAAACGCGCCCCGACCGACGAGCACCGCGGCACCGCTTCACGGGACAATGCACAGGAACCAACGGGCAAATTCAAGGCCAAGGATTACCTGGACCGGTGGATCAACCCGCCCAACGTGATCGAGGCGGAGGCGAAAAAACTCCGCGACCTGAAAAAGAAGATGCGTCATGTGACTCCCGCGTCGCCGACGCGGGATGTGCTGTTGTATCTGCTGCAACACGCGCGGCTGGAGGACTGGCAGATGGACTGCCTGTCGATCGTGCGCGAGGAGGCGTATTATTTTGCCCCGCAGGGGATGACCAAGGTGCTCAACGAGGGATGGGCAAGCTATTGGCACAGCACACTGATGACCCGGCATTTTGTGGAAGCCAAGGAGATCATCGACTACGCCGACCACCACAGCGGCACGGTGCACATGCCGCCGGGAAATTTTAATCCGTACAAGATCGGCATCGAGTTGTTCCGCGACATCGAGGATCGCTGGAACAAGGGAAAATTCGGGCGTGATTATGAGGAGGCGAGCGACCTGGGGGCCAAAAAACGCTGGGACAAGGGGCTGGGGCTGGGCCGGCAGAAGATTTTCGAGGTGCGCAGGGTCTACAACGATGTCAATTTCATCGATGAATTCATGACGGCGGAATTCATCGAAAAGCACAAATTTTATCAATACGGCCGCGACCCGCACACGGGGCAGCTGCGCATCGTGTCGCGCGACCCGGTGCGCATCAAGCAGACGATGCTCTATCAATTGACCAACATGGGCCGGCCGTTTGTCTATGTCGTCGATGGCAACTACGCCAACCGGGGGGAGCTGTATCTGGCCCACCGGCACAACGGCATGGACATCGAGATCAAATACGCTAACGAGACGTTGAAAAACATCCATCGCATCTGGCAGCGGCCGGTGCATTTGCAGGCGAAGATCGATGATGACATGATCCTCTTTTCATATGCGGGCGATCAGTGCAAGCAGCAGACCATCCATGATGAGCTGCCCAAGCCCGCGCACGCGAGTGTCTGAATTTGACAAAATTCGGACAACCCATCACATTCGCCGACGGCGATTTTAAGACAAGAGGTGATCATGGGTTTTGTTCAGCGGCGGCTGATGACGGCCGTGCTGATGGTTGTGAAATATCCCAAACTCACGCTGGGGGTGGCGGGGGTGGTGCTGGCGGTTTGCGTGGCGGCCGCGGTGATGCGGCTGTCAATCTCGACCGATCAGAACAAGCTCTTTTCGCCGGATGTCAAATTCTTTGGCGACTATCTGAAATTCGTTGAAAAATTTCCGGAGAACGAGGCGATTTATGTGCTGATCGAGCCGGCCGGCGGGGGGCAGTCGCCGGCTTTTGATCGCTGGACGAGCCTGGCGGATGCGATTGATGGGGCGTTGCGGCCGCTGGATGTGGTCGATTCGGTGGAATCGCGGGTTCATCCGCAAGATTTGGGGAATCAGGCGCTCCTCTTTGAAGACCACGAGATGCTGGAGGCCGATCTGGCGGGGTATCGGCAGTTTGCCCAGCTATTGGGGAGCTTGGTGGGGGAGCCGGGGGTGGATCGGGTGCTGTTGGGCAGCGCTGTGACCGAGCGGTTTTATGCCCTGATGGCGGCCGCGCCGGCGGATGAGGCGGCGCCGCTGGTGCAACTGGTCAGCGAGAGCCTTTTGTCGGCCTTGCGGAATCCCAGTCAGCCGGTTGACCGTTTCATGCCCGAATTTTCGTCACTGGAACAGGGTGATCCGCGCCGTCAGGGGTATGCGTATTTGCCGGATGAATCGGACCCGACCGGCCAACGGCATATTCTGCTGGTGACGGTTCATCATGTGATGCGATTTGACTCCCTGACGGCGATTTCGCAGACGGTGGGAAAAATTCGACGGACCGTTGAGGAGGTGGCGAAAAGTTATCCGGAATTTCACGTCGCCCTGACCGGCCGGCCTGTGCTGGAGGCCGATGAGATGTCCACCACCGACCGCGATACCCACCGCGCTGAGATTGTGGCGTTGACCTGCGTCTTCATCGGGCTGGTGGTGATGCTGCGGTCGCTTTGGCTGGCATTGGCGGCCGAACTGGCCTTGGGGGTGGGGATCGGATGGACGTTTGGGTGGGCGACAATCAGCATTGGTGAGTTAAACCTGTTGTCGCTGGTGTTTGTGATCGCGCTGATCGGCATCGGCATGGATTATCTGGTGCAGATTTTGACGCGCTATCGGCGTGAAGCTCAGCGTTATCCGCGGGCGCAGGCGGTTTGGGCGCGGGTGTTTCGATATGTCAGTCCGCCGATCTCGACGGCGTGCCTGGGGGCGGCCGGAGCGTTTGGGGTGGCGATCTTCACCGATTTTCGCGGGGCGGCCGATCTGGGTGTGATCGCCGGGGGTGGATTGCTGCTGTGCCTGGCGGCGGGATATACGGTGTTGCCGGCAATGCTGGTGTTGTTTCCGGTGAAGGTGAATCTAAAGCATCCCGGCCGACGTTATGAGCCGGATGAACCACCGCCGCGCAGTTGGAGGCGATTGGTATGGCCGGCGGTCTGGGCGTTGGGATTGGCGGCGATGATCCCCTTCATGCTGCGGACCGATTTTGATCCCAATTTGCTCAATTTACAGGCGCAGAATCTCGAATCGGTGCGGATGATCCGCAAATTGCAGACCTGGTCGTCGGTGGTGCTGTCGAAGGATTTGTCGGTGCTTCAGGAGGTTCGACAATCGCTGGCCGGCGCGACAACGGTTGCCGGCACGGAAAGCATTCTGGATGCGTATGACAATCGCGATTGGTTGATCGAGCATCAAAAAGAGATTCCCGTGATTCAATGGGCCACGCCAAGTCCATTGAAATCCGATGAATTGCCTCGTCTTGCGGATCGGGTGGAGAAGGTGAAGGACAAATTACAGGGCAAGCCCGCGGCGCAAACCTTGTCGCAGTTAATGGAAGTGTTGCGAACCGATTCCCCCATGGTTCGACGGGAACTGGCCGATCGGATCAATCAATGGCAAACCGTTTTGGTGGGGACGTTGAAGGAATTGGCGGGGCAATTTACGCCGCCGTTGCCGGATGTGGATCGGCTGCCGCCGCAGTTGCGAAATCATCTGCGAGCCGAGGACGGGACATACGCGCTGTATATCTATCCCAGGGAGCAGCTTTGGCATTCGCAGCCGCTGGGGCGGTTTGTGCGCGAGGTGGAATCGCGGGTGGCGGCCGTGCCGGGGCATCCGGATGTGACCGGCATCGCATCAAACATTTATCATTCCACGGCGTCGATTGAAAATTCGTTTTACAAGTCAACCGCCTATGCGCTGGCGTTGATTGTGATTCTGGTCTTCATCGACATGAAAAGCCTGAGCCAAACGATGCTGGCGGTCAGTGTGCTGGCGCTGGGGCTGCCGATGTTGATCGGGATCATGGGGCTGTTTGATGTAAAGTGGAATTTCGCCAATTTCTTCGGGCTGCCGATTCTGATCGGGGCGGGGCACGAATATGGGGTATTCATGGTGCATCGGTATCGGGAGGTGTTGCACAACCCCCGGCGGGTCTGGAAACGCTGGGATGTCAGCGATCAGGCGTTGCTTCTGTGCGCATTCATCACCTCCAGCAGTTTCGGATTTTTCTGGCTGTTGGGACATCACGAGGGGCTGAAAAGCCTTGGATGGGTCATGGCGGTGGGGACGGGATGTATTTATCTGGCAACCGTGCTGGTGGTGCGGCCGCTGTTGAAATGGCGATTGGGGCGAAATAATTTATCCGCGTGAAGGAGGCTATTTCTGCCGGCCCATGATCAACAGGGCAACCGTGAGGGTTTGCAACATGATCGCCAGCAGCAGCGATGCTGGCAGTGCGGCGTCGTTGCGGTTGATATAGGCGTAAAACAAGACCGCCAGTGCCAGAATCTGGACGATGCCCGCCATCAGTTTGCTGACCGAAAAATCGGAATGATCGCGCTCGGTGCGTCGGCGCAATTCACGCAAAATGTCCTCGGCGAGACTTTCAAGCCGCGCGGTGGATGGGGGTGTGGGTATTGGTTGAACTGTGATGGGTTGTGGGGTGGGTTGAGTGGCCGACGGCTGGGGAGGATCGATTGGTTTTGGCGGTTTCCCATCCTGCTCGATGATCTCCATCGCATCCTCCAGACTGTCCACGGTGAATTCCGGGGCGACATTTGTGGGTTGGGTTGTCGCGGTTGAAGGAGGGATGGCCGGATCACAAAACAATATCGTTCGGCAACCGGCGGCGTTGCCCGCTTCGATATCACGTGGCGCATCGCCGATCATCCAGCTTCGAGTCAAATCCAACCCCAATTGACGCGCGGCTTTGAGGATCATGCCCGGTTTGGGTTTTCGCAGGTCGCTCTCCTGACGATACGCCTCCACGGTCGCTTCGGGATGGAAGGGGCAAAATTCATGTCGGTCGATGACGGCGGCGGAATTGTCGGCCGCCAGCAGCGTGTCGAGCCGACTGTTCACCGCGCGCACATCATCTTCGCTGAACAGCCCGCGTCCCACGCCGCTCTGGTTGCTGATGATGACCGTGGCGTATCCGAGTTGCCGCGCCCGAGCCACGGCGTCGGCGGCGCCGCTGATGAGCGACACTTGTGCAGGGTCTCCAAGGAAACCATCACAGGCGATGAGGGTGTTGTCGCGGTCGAAGAAAATGGCGGGTCGATTCATATCGCTCCGATTGGGGCCGTGGGTCATTATGGGAAGATCGGCGGCCGGATCAACCAATTTCGATTCGCCCGCCACGCCGACGCACCAGCAACCGACCTGGAAAATGACGCCGGGGGGCATCGGCCGCATCGGTTGCCATCCGATAAAGTGCCTCCAGATGGGATGGAAAAATCTCATCCGGCCGCACACCCCGCGCCAACAGCCATTTTCTGGCCGATTCCAGTGCCAGGGGGGACGGCAAATCGGCCAAATCCCGCACATCAAACGAATCGGCCAGTTCCGGCGCGTTTTCCCGCGTCCAGTCGACCCATTGTTCCATCGCCTTGCCCAATTGCACCAACGCAACGCCCATTTGCGACCGGTTGGCCAGGAATTGCCGCAGCACATTGCGAAAATAACGGTCCGACCGATTGCTGGCATCCTCCCGCCATTCCTGACCGATCTGCCGCAAATGAGACCGCAATGACTGCCCACTAATCGCCAGAAGCGGCCGAAGGATCAGTAGCCCACCGATATGGGATGATGCACGCATCCCACCCAACCCCGCCGGCCCGGACCCGCGCAACAGTCGTTGTAAAATCGTCTCGGCCTGATCATCCGCATGATGGGCTAGAATGACCCCGTGCAGATTATTTTCACGCACCACCTGTCCAAAAAACGCCAACCGGGCGTCCCGGTATCGTGCGGAGGGATTGGAATTAAGTGTTAAGCCGTCGGCTTCGATCTGATCCAATCGGCCAATGGTGCGGGGAATCGCCCATCGGCTTGAAAGTTCGGTCACAAATTCGGCATCTTTCGTGTTCTCATCCCCGCGCGTCTGATGGTTCAGATGGGCGATGTGCAACGTCAGGTCATCGCGTTGTCGCAGCAACGACAAAAGCGCCACGCTGTCCGCGCCGCCGCTGACCCCCACGGCATATCGTCCCGGCGGTACCCCCGCAATCGCCTCTCGCATGGCCGCTCACTTGATCCCCAGCAGTTTCGCCGGGTTCTCCATCGTCAGCCGATCCACCGCATCCTCACCCACCAGCTCAATCGCCCGCTGTATCCCCGCCATTCGCGGCGGCAGGCTTTGCAGCCGGTGCAGATCAGACCCCAGCATGAAATACCGGTCATCACACAAAAATTCCTCCACCCGAATCCGTGTCATCGAATCGGGTGGATCGACCAGGCAATGCAGATTTCCCTGCAACAAAACGCCCATCGCTCCGATCTCATCCACCAGTTCCGGCTGGTCCTGAATCGCCCGCATCCGCTCCGGATGGGCCAGCACCACCGTCAACCCCAGCGACTGCATCCAGCGCACCGATGGCTCAAAAAAATCAGGCAGCGTCTGCGCCCACAGGTCGATCAGGCAATAATGTCCGTTCATGCCATAGGTCACCATCTGATCGGGCGGCGTTTCGATGGTATCCGGACGCAGATTGATCTCGCCGCCGGGAAAAACCTTCAGCTCGATCCGTTCCATGTTCAGCGCCATCTGCAGTTCCACCGTCCGCTGGGCGATCTCCTGTGGCGAATTGTCCGGCAAATTTGGCCAGACATGTGGCGTGCAAAAGGCGTGCGAATACCCCGACTTCACCAGCAGGCGGGCGCACTCGATCGACTCCTCCATCGTCTGGCATCCATCATCCAGCCCCGGCAACAGATGCGAATGCACATCAATCCGATTCATAAAAATGATTTCCTCATCGACACGCTGCAATCCCCCGAAATATACCCGTTGATGCTTAACACATGCGGCGTCAGTTTGCGGGCGAAATCCATCACATCCGCCGGCTTGTGCCAGTTCAGATAGCGCGTCCCGGCCAGTTCATCCGAACAGAGATAGTTGAACACCACCTCCTGGGCGCTTGCCTCAAACGCATGGCCCAGTGTGCGATAAAATGCCTCATCCGACAATGTGTTCAACGACCCGCTGAACAAAACCACATCCGCCCCGACATACATCCGCCGGGGATCGGACACAAAATCACCCTCGATGATCGTGCAGTTGGGCAGCTTTTTACGACCGGCCGCCTTGGCCAACGTCCCCACGGCCTCCAACCCCACATAATCGGCCGGCGTCATCCCGCGGCGCAGCAGATAATCCAACAAATCCGCCCGCCCGCACCCCACATCCAACACCGAGCAGCCACTTAAATCCCGCAATCGACACAACGCCCCAAACCGCGTCTCCTGCGTCCGCCGACTGGCCCACAACAACGACCCAAACCCATCCCCATGCCGCCGCACCGCGCGCACATACGGGGCCAGATACGCCGGTGTCTCATCGGAATCAACTTTGGCCGAATCGCTGCTCACGGCATCCAGTGTAGGCAGCGAATCATTCTTATGGAATGGCAGGCAGGAAGAACGACGCCCTTTATTGTCCACCCATGAGGACGGCCAACAACCCTTTTTGGAAATGCAGTCGATTTTCAGCCTGTGGGAAGATCAGCGACCGGGGGTCTTCCATCACCTCATCGGAAATTTCCAGCCCCCGATAGGCCGGCAGGCAATGCAGCACCACCGCCTGTTGCGGGGCGGCCGACAGCATCTTCTGATCGATCTGGAATCCGGCGAAATCCTTCAATCGTCGTGCTTTTTCGGCCTCCTGCCCCATCGACACCCATGTATCGGTGTACAACACATCCGCCTGACGAGCCGCGTCGGCCGGGTCGGCGGTCAGTTGAAAATCCATCTGTGGAACCTGCGACATGATCCGGTCCACATCCTCTTTGGGCAGTTCATATCCGGGTGGCGAGGCGAGAATAAACCGCATGTTGAATTTGCCGCACGCCACCGACAATGAACGGGCAACATTGTTCCCATCCCCGATAAAGGCGACCGTTTTCCCTTCCAGCGACCCAAAATGCTCCCTGATGGTCATCAGGTCGGCCATCGCCTGACAAGGATGGCTGTAATCGGTCAACCCGTTGATCACCGGCACGGTGGACCATTGGCGGAGGGTCAGGATTTTCTCATGCGCGAAGGTGCGGGCCATGATCCCGTCGCACATCCCCGACAGGACACGGGCGACATCCTTCGTCGGCTCGCGTGAATCAAGACCTACCTCCTCATCGCGCAACAGCAGGCCGGTCCCGCCCAGATGGACGGCCGCGTTGTTGAAGCTGACGCGGGTGCGCAGGCTCGGTTTTTCAAAAATCATCGCCAGCACCTTGCCGGCCAGAATCGGATCGTTTCGGCCGGTGGTCTTGTATTGGGCCTTCAACCGTCCCGCGACATCCAGCAGGTGACGAAGGTCATCGGGAGCGTTTTCGGCGATGGAGGTGAAATGGTGCATGGGTGGTTGGTGGTCAGGGGATGGGCAAATGCCCTTTCATAGAACGATCTCGGTGCCGATGCCGGCTTCGGTGTAAATTTCAAGAAGCAATGAGTGGGGGATCCGGCCGTCGATGATATGGGCCTTCCCCACGCCGCTTTGCAACGCCAGCACGCACGCTTCCACCTTGGGGAGCATCCCGCTCGTGATGACGCCGGTTTTGACCATCTCGTCGAGCTGCTGGACGTTCAGGTGCGATACGCGGGTGTCCGGATCATCCGCCTTGGTGCGGATGCCGTGGGTGTCTGAAACAACGACCAGTTTTTCGGCCTTCATGGCGGCCGCGACCGCCCCGGCGGCCGTGTCGGCGTTGACATTCAACCGGCTGCCAACCGGGTCGCGGGCGATGGTCGCGATACATGGGATCGAATCCGCCTGCACCAGCAATTGCAGCAGCCGGGCATTGACGCTCTTGACCTCTCCAACCAGCCCCAGATCGATCTTTCGCCCATCCGGGCCGTCCAGATAGGTCTTTTCAGCGAACAAAACGACGCTGCTGAGCGAATGCAGCCCCATCGCCTCGCATCCCTGGCTTTGCATGAAATTGACGATGAAACGGTTGATCTGGTTGCACAGCACATGTTCGGCGATGGCCAGCGTGCGTTCATCGGTGTATCGGCGTCCCTGCACCCACTGGGGCTTCAATCCGGCCGTCTCCATCGCCTGATTGATCGCCTTGCCGCCCCCGTGAACCAGAACCGGCTGCATGCCGACGTAGTTCATAAAAACGATGTCGCTGAGAATCTGCGACAACGCCAGTTCATCGTCCATGATCGAACCACCCACCTTGACGACAACGACTTTGTTGTGAAATCGCTGAATATAGGAGAGGGCCTCGCTAAGCGCCTCCGCCTTGCTGATCGCCTGATCCATCATGTTGGCGCGATGCTCCGTGTGGAAAAAAGGAGAATTTTAAGCGTCCGGGGTGTGCGTGTCAAAAACCGGGGATCAAATTTCGCGCCCTTTCCAAGGCAGTTTCATTTTCCGCCGTTCGATCGTATGGAATGAAAGTACCAAAGAGGTACGCCACAGAGCCACTGAAAACACAGAGGAAATACACAGAGAATTCCAATCTCCTTGTTTCCCAGCCTCCTTGTCTCAATTATCTTCTTCTCTGTGCTCTCTGTGCCTCTGTGGCGTATATGTTTTTCTTTCGCTCTATTCGCGCGGGGTCTGGGTCGATTCCGTAGGAGCAACAGGAGTGGGAGACGGAGCGGGGGATTGCGCCCCATCCGTGTGCGGCTGGCCAGGCAGACGGGTGGGGGGGGCGATGGGGCCGGGGGGGATGATGGGTTGGACGAGCTGATCCTTCTCCTTGATGCTGGGGCCGACGATGACACCCAACCGGCGCAGGGCGTCGCTGATCTCGGCATCGACCGTATCCAGTCCATAAGCACGGCGGAGAATCTCCTCGGCCTGCGCGTTCTGGTGCAACTGTTCGAGGTACAGGCCGAATTCTTTGAGCAAACTGACGTTGCGCGGCTCCAGAAGCGAGGCGCGGTTGTAGGCGTCGATGGCCGAGTCCGGGTCCATGCCGTAGCGGTAGACGCGGGCGAGGATGCGGTAGCTTTCAACCGAACCGCCACGGGCCTTTTCGGTAAGCTTTTCGATCTCCGAGGTTTTATCGTTGCTGTTGGCAATGACACGGGCGAGGGCGTCCATGATGGTGAAGCGGAAGGTGGTCATCCGATCCCGGCCGGCCAGCGTCAGCGGCATCACATCCAGCGAGGTCTTGAAGGCCTGAATCGCCTGCTGCATCGCGCCGAGCTTTTCCTCACACAACCCCAGATGGTAATAGGACATAAAGTCGCTGGGGACGGTGCGGACGGCGTTGCGATAGGCGCCGGCGGCATCCGCGTATTGCCCTTCGTTGAAGAACCGCGCCCCATCATCGCGCGAATCCAGCCCATAGGTGGTTGCACGATTGGTGGTGGTGGTGGCGCAGCCGCCCAAGAATGGTACCGCAGTCGCCGACAACGCCAACGACAGGATCGCACACGCCAGTTTTGATGAAGCTCGAATCACGACTACCTCCGTGTAGCACCGCGGAAAATGATGGATCGGCACGGGTGGTGTCCAATTTCCAACCCATTCGCCCGAAAACTCATGCGATAAACTACAACCGACACAAAGAATTGCAAGCAAAACGCGGCCACCGCCGCAAATTTTCCGATGCGAATTCTCCACCTGTCGCTATAGTCAACCACATGGATCAACCCCAAGCCGATGCCATACGAGTCCCGAAAGATGCGCTGCGGCGGTTTGTTTATGAATCGGCCATCCATGCGGACATCCCCGACAACCACGCCGCGCTCCTGTCAGACCTGCTGATCGCCAGCGATCTGCGCGGCATCTACAGCCACGGCAGCCGACAGATCGTCCGCTATGTCCACGAAATCCGCCAAGGTGGGATCAATCCCCGCCCCAATGTCACCATCGCACACGAGACGGCCAACAGTCTTGTCATGGATGGCGATTATGGTCTTGGATATTTCCCCGCATACGAGGGGACGATCAAAACCATCGAAAAAGCCCGCCGGCAAGGGATGGCCGCGATGGTCACCCGCCACCACGGCCACATCGGCGCGGCCGGCATCTATTCGCGGATGACGCTCCAGCACGACCTGCTGACCTTCGTCACTTCCGGCGTGCAACTGTACCTGAACCCCGACAAATCGGTGGTTAAAGCCGCCGGCGGGTCGCCAATGTCATTCAGTTCGCCGGCATTAACCGAGCCGCCACTGGTCTTGGATTGCGGCGTGACGCACGACATCCAAAACAACGCCCCCCAGTTCGCACCATTGACACAAATCGCCCCGCATGCCGTTTTACGCGCTATCGGATTCGGCACCATCTGCCAAAGCTGGGGCGGACTTCTGGCCGGATTAACAATCGATTCGGCACGATTCACCTCCCCCTACAAGGCGGCCCATCAGGGCGCGATGCTTTTCACGTTTCAGATCTCCCTGTTTGCCGATGTGGACCAATTCAAACGTGAAATGGATGAATATGCCCGACAGGTTCGGAAGATGAAGCCCATCGATGAATCACACGAAGCCTTCCTGCCCGGCGGCATTGAAGCACAAACTGAACGAACCAACCTTCGTGACGGCATCCCGCTGGGCGATGCCCATCGGCAAGATTTGGAATCACTGGCGAACGAACTGGGACTGAAAACACCCTGGAATAGGTAAGGATCAACAGATGAGAATCATTGTCATCGGCGGAACAGGACACATCGGCGGGCATCTGATCCCCATGCTTGTGCGCGATGGCGCACAGGTTGTCGTCATCACCCGTGGCCGCGGCGAAGTGCCCCGTTGCGATGAATGGTCAAAGGTGCGCATCGAACAGGGTTCATACGATGGGGGCGGTGGCGAGGCAGGCGCGAACTGGTCGGCATTCCTGAAGAAAATCCTTCGCGACGGCGACACGCTGATCGACATCCTCGGCGCGGACCTGATGGGTACATACGACATTGCCAAGTCACGCGGCGTCGGTCATGTGATCGCGTGTGGTTCGGTCTGGATGCTGGGCACACCCCGGCGCGTGCCGTACAACGAGATTTCACAAACCCCATTCTGGGGCGAAGGGTACGCGACGCGTTGGAAAACCATCCAAAATGTGTTGCAGCGCGGCATCGCAGGAGATGGACCACTCTTTACGGCGATCTTGCCGCCGAACATCTCCGGTCCGGGAAAAATTCCGCTCGATACACAAGGTGGACGCGACCTTGCCGTACACCGCTCGCTGATGGAAGGCACAACCGTACTGCTTCCTGAAGGCCCGGATGTATTGATCGGCCCGTGCGATGCCGAGGATGTGGCAAGGCCGTTCTGTCTGGCCGCCCGTCAACCCCGGCGCGCAGCCGGAGAAATTTTCAACGTCGGTTCCGCCTACGCACTGACGGCCGAGGAGTTCGTCGCCACTTATGGCCAAATTTACGGCGTTCGAATTCCGGTACGTCGGGTGCCCTGGAAACAGTTCGCCGAGGAAGTGGTTCCGGACCCCGGCGCTCGCTATCACTTCGAGGCGCACATGTGCCCGGACATCACAAAGCTGCGAGAACGGCTGGGATACGAACCGCATCATACCCCCGAGCAGTCATTATGGCGAGCCGTTTCGTGGATGCGTCGGTACGGATTACTTGGATAGATACTTGATGGTTGATCGATTCCCAACAACGTACCATCACCTAGATGGTGGCCATGCTGATTTTCTATAAAAAATTATGGTCGTATGTTTGGGATAAAACGGTCGTCGGCTACACTATCCATCCTGATGGCGCGTTTCATTGCCTGGCGGGTGGCGCAGTTTCCGCTGATTCTGGCGGCGATCTATCTGATTACATTTCTGCTGGCGTGGGTGGCGCCGGGCAGTCCGTTTGACCGGACCGAACGAAAACTGCCGCCGGCGGTGGAACAATCGCTCAAACGCAGCTTTCATGCCGAACATTGGTACGGATTTCTGGCCTATTACCCCAAAAACGTGCTGCTCAGCGGGGATTTTGGCCGCAGTTTCAATTATGAGGAATTCACCGTCAACGATATCCTGCGAACTTCCCTGCCGGTAAGTGTCACGTTGGGAATGTGCGCGATGGTGATCGCCACCTTCGCGGGGGTGGGGTTGGGTGTTCTGGCGGCGGTGCGGCGGGGCGGGACGTGGGATGGAGTGAGCCTGACGGTGGCGCTGCTGGGCGTCAGCGTGCCGGCATTTGTGATCGCGGCCGCCTTGTCGGCGATTTTCTGCATCAAACTGCGCTGGCTCCCCTTTGGCCAGTGGGGAAACTGGCGCGACTTGCTCCTGCCTTCAGTCGCCCTGTCGTTGATGCCGATGGCCTACATCGCCCGGCTGATGCGCGTGGCGATGATCGATGTGCTGGCCGGTGATTTTGTCCGCACCGCGCGGGCCAAGGGACTTTCCAATTCGGTGGTGATCTGGAAACATTGCCTGCGCAACGCATTTCTGCCGGTCCTCAGCTACCTCGGCCCGGCCGCCGCGATGACATTGACCGGCTCCTTCGTCGTCGAAAAGGTCTTCAATATCCCCGGCCTGGGGCAACATTTTGTCAATTCGGTTTTGAACCGCGACCAAACGCTGATTCTGGGGACGGTCATGGTCTATTCGGTCTTTCTGCTGACCTTTAACCTGCTGGTGGACATCGGCTATGCCGTCGTCGATCCACGCATTGAATTGGGGAAATAGAAGATGAATGTGCCACTGAGACACAGAGAACACAGAGGAAATACAAATACAAAATTCCAAAATATATTTTTGGAATATGACTTTATTCTCTGTGCTCTCTGTGTCTCAGTGGCACATTATTCCGGAGCATTTTCATGACCAGCGCGGCTGTGGAATCAAACACGATCGGGTTTATTCGGCGAATCCCCGGCCACGGCCGACTCGCGTTGGGAGGCGGTTTTGTGGCATTGATGTTGCTGGTCTGCATCGTCTCACTGCCCTGGACCAACGCTCCCGGCGGGACACTTTATTACAACAATCAGGAATCAACCGAGGCACGCCGTCCGCCCCGGATTGACAATGGACCCAAATACTGGTTTGGGACCGATGGCCTTGGCCGCAGTTTGCTGGGGAGATGCCTGATTGGCGGGGCGATCAGCCTGCTCATCGGCGCCTCGGCCGCCCTGATTTCCGTGGTTCTGGGCGTCTCCGTGGGTCTGATCGCCGGATATCGCGGCGGGTGGGTCGATGGGCTGTTGATGCGGATGGTGGATGTCCTCTACGGCCTGCCGTACATCCTGATGGTGATCCTCTTCAAAATCGCACTCGAACCGCTGCTGCAACGCTTCATGGGCGAAAACGCGGCCAACCTTGTGGTCCTTTTTCTGGCGATCGGGTTGGTCAGTTGGCTGACGATGGCGCGGGTGGTGCGTGGCCAAGTGATGTCGCTGCGCACACAGCCGTTCGTCGAGGCCGCCCGCGCGTGCGGCGCGAAGGAGTCGCGGATTTTCATTCGCCACCTGCTCCCCAATCTGGCCGGGCCGATCATCGTCTATGCCACGCTGACGATCCCATCGGCGATTTTGCAGGAATCTTTTTTGAGCTTCCTGGGCGTCGGCATCAAGGCCCCCATGCCGACCTGGGGATCACTGGCCAGCGACGGGCTGATGCCGGCGTTGAACACGATTCATTCGCGCTGGTGGATGCTGGTTTTTCCGTGTACCCTGCTGGCGCTGACGCTGCTGAGCCTGAATTTTCTGGGCGATGGGTTGCGGGATTTACTGGATACCAGAGACTCGAAACTAGAGACCTGAAACTCGATACTTGAAACTTGAGATCATTATGGACAATCGCTTCGGTTTCAAAGACCTGATCCTGCTGTTGCTGCTGGTGGTTTTGATTGTGATGGTGGGGTTGGCGATGGTGCAGTATGGCCGTCAATGGGATCTGATGCAGGAGTCCCGCAAATCCGAATCCGAACAGACCCGCGAACTGATCGCTATCCGCAATCTGCTGGAACGGGGGAATTTCAACGCGAACACCGGCTCATCCACACAGCCATCCGGCCAATCAATGGATCGATTCACGGAGATGAATTCACGCAATCCGTTTCTTGCCATCCGACAGGCCGAAAAACAACCCGATTTTGCACGAGGCGACTGGCTGACGGAAAATTTCTCGGTTAAAGGTCCCAAACTCACGCCTCTGCTCTCCTCCGATGTCTACGCCGCCATCACCCAATCCCGCGTGGTTGAATCGCTGGTCTATCGCGACCCCGACACGTTGGAATATGTCCCCCTGTTGGCCAAAAGCTGGCAGATCAAGGACAACTCCGAAAATTGGCAGGCGGCCGTCAAGGAACGTCAGGACAAGGGGATGACCAGGGAACAGATCGCCGCCGATCCCACCCTCCCCCCGGCCATCACCATCACCTTTCAGTTGCGCGACGATGTCAGTTTCAGCGATGGTCAGCCGATGACGGCCGATGATGTCCTCTTCACCTACGACTGGATCCAGAACAAGCAGGTTGACGCCCCCCGCGCCCGCACCGGCTACACGCTCTGCCGAGGAGTCAAAAAAACCGGCCCGCACGAGGTGGTCTTTGAATGGAACGAACCCTATTTTGAAGCCTTCGCCAACTCGGCCGGCCTGATCGTCCTTCCCGCCCATTTTTACGGCCAATACACCCCGCAACAGTTCAACGAAACCGTTGGATTGCTCATGGGAACCGGCCCCTATCGCCTCGAAAGCCCCACCGACTGGCGGCCGGGCAAACCAATCATCCTCCTGCGCAACGAACGCTACTGGGGTGTTCGTCCCACCTTCGACCGCGTGGTCTATCTCGAAGTGGAGGAGGAAGCCGCCGCCATGACGATGTTCCTCAATGGCGAATTCGACCTCTTCGGCGCCCAGCCGGACCAATACAAACAGATGAAGGATGACCCCCAGGTGCAATCCCGCACCAACTTCTTCCGCTATTACAGCATGACCGGCGGTTACAGCTACATCGCATGGAACGAAAAACGGGCCGGCAAACGCACCCCCTTCGCCGATCCGCGCATCCGCCGGGCGATGACCCTGCTCATCAACCGTCAGGGCCTGATCGACTCGATCTACCAGGGTTTCGGCAAGGTGGCCACCGGCCCCTTCAGCATCGGCTCCAAGCAGATCGACCCAACGATCACCCCCTTGCCCCATGACATCACTCAGGCCAAGGCGCTCTTAAAGGAATGCGGCTACGAAGACCGCAACAACGACGGTGTCTTGGAAGACACTTCCGGCAACCCGCTCACATTCAAGCTGGTCTATCCCAACAAAAGCCCCCTTTACGACAAAATCGCACTCTACATCAAGGACGACCTCGCCCGCGGCGGCGTCAACCTCCAGCCCGACCCCACCGAATGGTCGATCATGCTCAAACGCCTCGACGCCCGCGATTTTGACGCCATCTCGCTGGGCTGGACCGGCGGTGTCGAAACCGACATCTTCCAGATGTTCCATTCCAGCCAGATCGAAGGCGGCGGCGACAATTTCATCTCCTACTCCAACCCCGAACTGGACACCGCCATCGACTCCGCCCGTCGGACTGTCGATGATTCAAAACGCATGGCCCTCTGGCAACAATGCCACCGCATCCTCAACCACGACCAGCCCTACACCTTTTTGGCCAATCGCGAGGCGCTGGTCTTCATCGACAAACGCATCCAGAACGTGAAACGCTCACGAATTTCACTGAATTACGTCGAAGTCGATTCCATGCCCATCCCGTGGTATGTGCCAAAGGAATTGCAGAAGCATCGGTGATCATTAGCCGCCAAGGAAACGCCGCATGGCCAGCTATATCCTGCGCAGATTGCTGCTGCTCTTCCCGACGCTGATCGGCATCACCATCGTCACTTTTCTGGTAATGGCCCTCTCCCCCGGCGGCATCGGCGCCTCCCTGATCGCCAACGAAGGAATGATGCGCCCCGAAGAACGCCAGGCGGTCGAAGCCTACCTCAACCAACGCTACGGTCTTGATAAACCCCTCCCCGTCCAATATCTGCGCTGGCTGAATAAAATTTCCCCCCTCGGCGTCAAGGAAATCGGTTCCGGTTGGCCGTCCAATCTGAAATTCGGCCTCAAATCACCTGATCTTGGCGAAAGTTTCATCCGCCGTCGGCCGGTGGGGGCGCTCATCGCCGAGGCACTCCCCGTCACCCTCCTGCTCAACGCCATCGCCGTCCCCATCATCTACATCCTCTCGATCTGGACCGGCATCCTCGCCGCCCGCCACCGGGGCAAATTTCTCGATGTGGGGCTTGGAACCTCCTTCATCGCGCTCTGGTCCATCCCCACAATCCTCATGGGGGTGCTACTCATCGGCTTCCTCTCCAACGACCGCTACGTCCATTGGTTTCCCACCAACGGCCTGCACACGCGCTCGGCCATCCACGCCGGCTCCCTCACCGCCGATCAGATGAACTTCCTTCCCACCCTCCAAAACGGCCACTGGCAACGCGGCTGGCTGGTCGATCTCCTCTGGCACATGGTTCTGCCGGTCTTCTGTCTGGTCTACGGCAGCTTCGCCATTCTTTCCAAGCTGGCGCGCGGCGCGGTTCTCGACAATCTGACCGCCGACTACGCCCGCACCGCCCGCGCCAAGGGACTTGGTCAACGCCAGGTCCTCTACCACCACGTCTTCCGCAACAGCCTCCTCCCATTGATCACCGTCGCCGCCGAGATTCTCCCCGGCCTGATCGGCGGATCGGTCATCGTCGAAACCATCTTCGGCATTCAGGGGATGGGCAAACTCGCGGTCGATGCCGTCTTCCAGAAAGACCCCGAACTGGTCCTGTCCGAAACGGTTGTCGTCAGTCTGTTGACGCTGGTCAGTTATCTCCTGGCCGACATCCTCTACGCCGCGGCCGATCCGAGAGTCAGTTATGAGTAGCATCGCCTCCGAACCCATTCTTGATCGCGCTGCGGATGTGCCTCCTCCGCCGCGCAGTTTCATCGCTCAGGTGATGGGTCAGGCATTCATTCGCTGGTCGGCCCGCATCGGGGCGATTTGGATCGCGCTGGTTGCTTTCTGCGCCGCCTTCGCCCCGTTTATTGCCAACAGCGAACCCTTCATCCTTAAAAGTCGTGGAACCCTCTCATTCCCCTTATTTCGCGGCCTGCATCCGGTGGACATCGTCCTACCCGTGGCAACGATTGTGGGCACCATCGTGCTGGCGCGACGAAAGATGCAATTCTTCGCATCACTCTGCCTGGTCCTCTGGGCCTGCGCCCTGACGGCCGCCGCCTCCTGCTGGCCCAGCACGGCCGACTATCTCAAACAGATGCAATCCCTCTTTGGCCAATCCGCCGCGATCGTGCTACTGGTTTGCTTCTGGACCGGTTTGGCCGCCGTCATCGTGCTTGCCCCCATCTTCATCTCCCGCCGATCCACGCTCATCACCGGGCTATGCCTGCTTCCGCTACTGATTTGGCTGATGATCTACCCCGTCCGTCCTCCAAAAACGGTCGTCTATGAAAAATATCGCGACCTGGCCCGCGCCGGCCAAGTCGATTACGCACTCTATGCCATCTTGCCTTATTCCCCCTCAGACCGCCTGCGCGACATGGGTGACAGCGCCTTTTTACCCCCCAGCGCAACCCACCCCATGGGGACCGAATACGCCGGCGCCGATGTCCTCAGCCGAATGATATACGCCTGTCGAATCGCACTGGCGATCGGATTGATCTCCACCGGCATCGCCCGTCTGATCGGCGTTCTCGTCGGCGGCCTGATGGGATATTTCGCCGGCACGCTCGACATCTTGGGCATGAGATTGATCGAAATCTTTGAAGCCATCCCCACCCTCTTTCTACTCATCACCTTCGTCGCATTTTACGGCCGAAACCTCTACGCCATGATGGTCATCATCGGCATCACCGGCTGGACCAGCACCGCCCGCTTCATCCGCGCTGAATTTCTCAAACTCCGCAAACAGGATTTCGTCCAGGCCGCCATCGCCGCTGGTCTGCCGTTGCGATCCGTCCTCTTTCGCCACATGCTCCCCAACGGCGTCACCCCCGTACTGGTCACCACCAGCTTCGGCATCGCCGCCGCCATTTTGTACGAATCGACCCTGAGCTTTCTGGGTCTCGGCCTGATCGACGAACCAAGCTGGGGCCAGATGCTCAACCAGGCCCGCGGCGTCGGCGCCTCCTTCGTCTGGTGGATCGCCATCTACCCCGGCATGGCCATCTTCCTGACCGTGCTGGCCTACAACCTGATCGGCGAAGCCCTTCGCGACGCAATAGACCCGCATTTGACCAAGGCATGAGGGAAGAAGATGAATGTGCCACGGAGCCACGGAGAACACAGAGAAGAAAGACAATTTTGGAGAGGAGTAGTGCGAGAAAACATGTTCCCCACGACAACTTCATCCAATCGAAAATCAAAAATTAAAAATCAACAATCCCTCTCCTCCTCCCTCTGTGTCCTCTGTGTTCTCTGTGGTAAATTCTTCTCCCAATAACCATGCAACCACCCCTCCTCGAAATCAACAAGCTCAGTATCGGCTTCGACACCCCGCGCGGCCCCATCCAACCTGTGCGCGAAGTGTCACTTTCGATCTTTCCTGGCCAAACCCTCGCCGTCGTCGGCGAATCCGGCTGCGGCAAATCCGTCACCGCCTTGTCGATCCTTCGCCTGATCCCCCAGCCTCCCGGCCGATTTCTGGGCGGCCAAGTCTTTCTCGAAGGCCGCGACCTGCTCAAGCTCCCCGAAAAACAGATGCGCCAAGTCCGCGGCCACCAGATCGCCATGATCTTTCAGGAGCCGATGACCTCCCTCAATCCCGTCTACACCATCGGCGAACAGATCGTCGAGGCCGTCACCCTCCACCAGCATGTCACCCGCACTCAGGCATATAAGATCGCCGAAAAGGCCCTGCATGATGTCGGCATCGCCGACCCGCGCCGCCGGCTTTTTGAATATCCTCATCAGATGTCCGGCGGCATGCGCCAGCGCGTGATGATCGCCATGGCCTTGTCCTGCCAACCCAAGCTCCTCATCGCCGATGAGCCAACCACCGCCCTTGATGTCACCATCCAAGCCCAAATCCTGGAGTTGCTCCAGCGCCTCCAGCGCGAAACCGGCATGGCGATCATCCTCATCACCCACGACCTTGGCGTGGTGGCCGAAAATGCCGATGTGGTGGCCGTCATGTATGCCAGTCGAGTGGTTGAATTCGCCAAAGTCGAAGATCTCTTCGATCATCCACAACATCCATACACTCAGGGATTATTACGCTCCGTCCCCCGCCTTGGCGACACGGCCACGCGCCTTCAGACCATCGCCGGCACCGTCCCCAACCCCGCTCAATTCCCCGCCGGTTGCAAATTTCACCCCCGTTGCCCCTCCATGCAGGGTGACATGACCTGCGCCACCATCGAACCGGACTTACGCGAAATCCGCCCCGGCCACTGGGTCGCCTGCCATCATGCGCAAGGCTATTCCCAATCACCAATTACGACTCCTCATCTCGATTACACCCACACCGTCCCCATGGATCTGATCACCAACCGCATCGAACCGACGCCCGCGAAGGAGCGCACACCATGAATCCCAATCCCCAACCCAACGGCTCTGCGGTCATTGAAGTAAAAGACCTTCGCACTTGGTTCCCCATCCGCCGGGGCATCCTTTCTCGCGTCGTCGGCCACGTCAAAGCGGTTGATGGCGTCAGCTTCCAAATCAACGCCGGCAAAACACTCGGCCTGGTCGGCGAATCCGGCTGCGGCAAAACCACCGTCGGCCGAACCATCCTCCGTCTCATCCCCGCCACCGGCGGCGAGGTGCGCTTCCGTGGCGAGGATTTTTTCGCCTATCGCGGCGAATCATTGCGAAAACTCCGCCGGCAGATGCAGATCGTCTTCCAGGACCCCGTCAGCAGCCTCAATCCACGCATGACCATCGGCCGGATCATCGGCGAACCAATCGAAGTCCACGGCATCGCCCGCGGCGCTGAAAAAGATGACCGGGTTGCCGCATTATTAAAGCGCGTCGGCCTCGATCCCACCTATGCCCGCCGATATCCCCACGAATTTTCCGGCGGCCAGCGCCAACGCATCGGCATCGCCCGCGCCTTGTCCCTCTCTCCCGCCTTCATCGTCTGTGATGAGCCGGTGTCGGCTTTGGATGTCTCCATCCAGTCGCAGATATTAAATCTTCTCGATGACCTTCAGGCCGAACTCAACATCGCCTTCCTTTTCATCGCCCACAATCTCGCGGTGGTGGAGCATTTTTCGGATGAAGTGGCCGTCATGTACCTCGGCCGAATTGTCGAAAAAGCGGAGTCGCTCGAACTCTACGGCAACCCCAAGCACCCCTATACGATCTCCCTCCTGTCGGCCGTCCCCGAACCCAACCCCCATCCCACCCGCAAACGCATTGTCTTGGCAGGCGAAGTCCCATCCCCCGCAAACCCTCCCACCGGCTGTCCCTTTCACCCCCGCTGCCCCCTCACCCGCCAAGCCGCCGCCGAAGCGGATGACAAAGAGACCATCCAAATCGACTCCGCCGGCCAACCCGCTCGCGTCCTCCGCAAATGCGTCATGGAAGTCCCCCCTTTGGAACAAAAACAAGGCCAAATCGGCCACCTCGCCGCCTGCTGGGTTACTAAGAAACTATCTCAAAACACCATAAACAGCCGATAGCTATCCAAGGAACTCAAACAGGAGCCATGGATGGCAAGACGCAAAAAGAGCTACGAACCACTGCCAACGATTTGGCAGGTCAATGACG
>JADLBV010000152.1 GCA_020847545.1 Phycisphaerales bacterium | reverse complement strand
TAGGTTTTTCAGCGGACTGCTAGAGTAGCATTCTCCAAATCGGCTTCGGGAGGGGCCTGTCGTGCTGGATTCGCTTTTAGCTGAAAGTGCCCGTTACTGGGGCGCCTACCAGCAATTGCCGCTCATGACTCAATGGGCGGTCACGCTTCTGATCGTTGCCGGCATCATTGTCCACGTATTCACATATGGAGAACGTGTCGTACACGATTCACCTTCGCTATTCACGAACGCCGGCATCTTCTTAACCTTTCTCGGCATTGCCGAAGGCCTTTACGATTTCAATGCACAGAGCCGGTCCCGGAAATCTGCACAGGACGATAAGTGGAATTTCTGCCTGACGGCAGGCACGCTGTAGCCTGCGAATCAGGAGAGAGCATGTCGAGACGACCGCGCCGGAACCACACACCGGCCTTCAAGGCGAAGGTGGCGCTTGCCGCCGTCAAGGGCGATCGAACCGTTGCGCAGCTTGCCGAGCAGTTCGATGTCCATCCCAACCAGGTCACGTCGTGGAAAACGCAGCTCGAAGGCGGGGCCGCCGATGTGTTCGGTCCCGGTGGCAGCAATGGAGCGACGGCGCCAGCCATCGACGTGAAGTCGCTGCACGCCAAGATCGGCGAGCTGACGCTGGAGAACGATTTTTTAGAAGGCGCGCTCACCAAGGCGGGATTGCTGAGCGCAAAGCGATGATCGACCGTGAGCACGATCTGCCGATCGTCAGGCAGGCGAAGGTTCTGCACATCGGCCGCGGCAGCGTCTACTACCTGCCGCGGCCGGTGCCGGACGCCGAGCTTGCGATCATGCGGCGTCTCGACCGGCTGCATCTGGAGTTCCCCTTCGCCGGCTCGCGGATGTTGCGAGGCCTGCTGGCCGCCGAGGGGTGCAAGATCGGCCGCCGGCATGTGAAGACGCTGATGCGGAGAATGGGGATAGAGGCGCTGTATCGGCGTCCGCGCACGAGCAAGCCCGAGCCCGGTCACAAGATTTATCCCTATCTGCTGCGCGGCATCGAGGTCGTGCGGCCGAACCAGGTGTGGGCGATGGACATCACCTACATTCCGATGGCGCGCGGCTTCGTCTATCTGGCCGTGGTGCTCGACTGGTTCAGCCGTCGCGTGCTGGCGTGGCGCCTCTCGATCACCATGGAGGCGGCATTCTGCGTCGAGACGCTTGAAGATGCTCTTGCTCGCCACGGCAAGCCGGAGATCTTCAACACGGATCAAGGCAGCCAATTTACCGGTGCTGCCTTCACCGGCGCGCTCGCCGGCAATGGCATTGCGATCAGCATGGATGGCAAGGGCGCCTGGCGCGACAACGTCTTCGTCGAGCGGCTATGGCGCAGCGTCAAATACGAGGAGGTGTATCTGAAGGCTTACGACAGCGTCAGCGAGGCCCGCGATTCGATCGGCCGCTATCTCGACTTCTACAACAGCCGCCGACCGCATTCGAGCCTTGACGGCATGACACCCGATCAAGCCTACTTCGCAACGCTGCCTCTCCGCATGGCAGCCTAACCCCGGCAGAGGCTCCACTTATCGACGCGGAAAATCTGTTCAGACAACCGGGACCACTTCAAGACAAGGAGGTCAGATCCCTCTTCGGCGACATAGTTGATCATGGCCTGCCACGCCGGTTCAAACCGTTCTCGCTTATTGGGCAGTTCGCACGTTGATATCTTCATT
>JADLBV010000041.1 GCA_020847545.1 Phycisphaerales bacterium | reverse complement strand
TGCGTTCAATTGAGCCGGCCTGTCGGCGAACAATGACATCCCCAAAAGCGCTTTGCGCCAAGGTCAGTGGGAAATAGATGTCCATGTCCAGGTTGCGGTTGATCATCGCCGCCCCCTCGCCCCGCAGGCCGGTGGGTTCCAGCACGCCGACCACTTCCATCACCACAATCGAACTGACGGCCGACCCGACGTGGATGGTCTGTCCGATCGGATCCTGAAAGGGGAAAAGCTGTTTGGCGGCCGTGGCCCCCAGGACGCAGACCGGCGTGGATCGTTCGTAATCCAACTGGTTGAACGTCCTGCCGCGCGAGAGTCTCAGGTTGATGACGTCAAATGCCTGTGGCGTCGTTCCGATGGCGTTGGCGGCAGCCCGGATATCACCCCGCACCACCCGTTGTTCGGTGTCGCGCAGCGGGACGATGGCGGTCAGATGGGGGAGGGTTTTGAGCCGTTCCAGATCAAGGCGTTTGAGGCCGTAATCCAGTGTTCGCTGCGTGCGATTGTCACCCGCATCCGATGATTCGGCCGGCTTGATCGACCGGAGCAGAATGTTGCGCGCCCCCAGCCGGCGCAATTGTTCCAACGCCGCCTGCTTGGTCCCCTCGCCAATCGCCACCATGATGATGACGGCCGCTACGCCGAAAATAATCCCCAGCGCCGTCAGCAAACTGCGCAACTTGTGCAGATGGAGGTTCTTCACCCCCATGACAAATGTTTCGATCAGAAATTCAAACATGATGCCACAATAACGCTGGAATCCATCTCATAAACGATTGAACCCGCTACGACACCCTGATCGATTCCAGCAATGTATGAGCATAGACGGCGAACCCTTCATCGGTGGGGTGGCAATTGTCCATGATGCCACCCATGTCGGGGGTGAGGGTGGGGCCGTCGATGATTCGGGTGGCGGTTGGCAGTTTCAGGGAGTTAAGGGCATCGCGATAATGCTGAACTTTCAGACCCAGTTGATTGAGGTCGGATTCATTGCGGATCGAGGTGGCGGAAATCATAAAAATGGGGGCATGTGGCCAGAGACGGCGGGATTCGGCCGCAAGGGTCGCCATGGCGGCGGCATAATCGGCCGGCAGGAGATTTTTGGCGTAATCGTTAAGGCCATAGGCAATGGTGATCAGGTCAAATTGGCCATCGGGCAGTAGGTCGGCCAGTTCCTTTTCAGCATGGGCCGAGCCGATGCCCAGATTGAGCAAGTCGAGATCGACCTTGCGGGCGGCTCGGCAGATGCCGGTATTAATTGGATATTGAGCTTCAGCTCCCTGGGTGATCGAATCTCCCAATGCCAGCCATCGTTTACGGTTATTTTTGACTGGAAACAGTGGGGCATCAGCGCTCAAACCCATGATTTTCATCTGGGCGCAATGAGCCAGCCAGAGTTCGATGAGTCGGGGTTGATCGGCACCATCTCCCAATGCGATCTCGCCCGGCCAGTCGCCAACAGGCGATTGTGTGCCGAAGCTGGAGAAGGGTTTGCCATCGACAACCACCGATCCCCACCCGATATCACGGCAGGAAACGCCATATCGGATGGCGATCTTCAGCCGGCTGGCGGTTGTATGGAATCGAAGCGCCACGCCGGCGGTACAATGTGCGCGCTTATCCAGCATCTCATCGGACTGGTAATGCCGTCGCATGGGCAGGGGGAGCCGATAGGGGGTCCACACATCGGATTCGATGGACCATTCGCAAATGCCGGAGGCGAGCGTGTTAAGTTGGGATAAAGGAATTTTTGTCATAGTCATCGGTGATGGATCGAACGTCATGTGCCATTATTGGACTTTTAACAAGGCATGGCAAGGAAAGGATCGCATTTTGAGGGTGGTGTGGGTTGAATCATACCGGTGGAAGCGCATGAGGTGGTCCATGACGTGAAAATGGCCGATATTGAGCCTAGAATGTGGTGGTCAAACAGCCTGGCTGGCTCGTCAGGCTGAGGCGGGATTGAATGTGAGTGGAAATCCACTACACTTTTGATTCTGCGATGATTCCGGCCGTCGGTGACCAAGACCGGCGGTGTGGAATGGGGCGACACACCCCTTTTTTGGAGCGATGTAATGGCCGTAGCCAATGAAGTACAGAAACGATCGGTAAACAAGAAATCCGCCTCCGATGGCCAACTTGAGCGAAAACGGCTTCGGATGATGATGTTGATCCGGCGGTTTGAAGAGCGAACATATCAGGAATACACCAAACCCGGCCAGCGCATTGGCGGGTTTTGTCATTTATACAGCGGACAGGAAGCGATCGCGGTTGGGATCGCGGCGATCTATCAAAAGGGGAAGGATTACCTGATCAACGGATATCGCGACCATGGCCATTCGCTGGCGCTGGGGATGAAGGCGCGGCCGGCGATGGCGGAGATGTTTGGACGGTCAACGGGTTGCTCCAAGGGGAAGGGTGGCTCGATGCACTTTTTCCAGGCCGAGGTGGGGAACATCGGCGGTCATGGGATTGTGGGCGGACAGATTCCGCTGGGGGTGGGGGCGGCGTTTTCGTGTTGGTATAAAAAGACCGGGGGCGTCTGTTTCACGCTGTTTGGGGATGGGGCGATCAATCAGGGAACATTTAATGAAGCATTGAATCTGGCCAGTCTGTGGAAACTGCCGGTGATTTTCATCGTCGAGAACAATCACATGGCGATGGGGACACAGGTTGAGCGGGCCAGCGCCGAGCCGGATCTGGCACAGCGCGCGTGCGGATACAACATGCCGCACCGCAACATCGACGGTAACGATCTGGACACCGTGATCGACGAATTGACCGAGGCGGCCGAACACGCCCGCCGGGGCGAAGGGCCCAGCTATCTTGTGGCCAACACCTATCGTTTCCGCGGCCACTCGATGAGCGATGCGATGAAATACCGCACCCGCGAGGAGGCCGAAAAGGCCCGATTGCGCGATCCGATCACGCTGTATGAACAACATCTGCGCGACCGCGAATTGATCGACGACGCGGCCGTTGAGGCCATCGAAACCGAAGTCCGCGCGATCGTGGATGATGCGGCGCAATTCGCCGATTCCAGCCCGCATCCGGAACTGGAAGAGATGTACAAGGACGTGCTGGCGGAGCAATATCCGCTGCAAAAGTAAACCCAAACCGAATCAACATCATGCCGGAAATTCAATATCGAGAAGCGCTCCGCCAGGCGATGGTGGAGGAAATGGAACGGGATGAGAACGTCTTCCTCATGGGGGAGGAAGTCGGCGAGTACAACGGCGCGTACAAGGTCAGCGAGGGAATGCTGGCCAAGTTCGGCCCGCGCCGGGTGCGGGATACGCCCATCAGCGAGGCCGGGTTTTGCGGACTTGGCGTGGGGGCGGCCATGTGCGGCCTGCGCCCGATTGTCGAGTTCATGAGCTGGAGCTTCTCCTTCGTCGCCTTCGATCAACTGGTCAACAACGCCGCCAACGTCCGCTACATGAGCGGCGGGCAATTCAAGGTCCCGATCGTCTTTCGCGGCGGCAACGGCATCGCCCACCAGCTTGGCGCCACCCACAGCCACCGCGTGGACGCCCTCTACGCCCGCGTGCCGGGATTGATCGTCCTCGCCCCATCGACACCCTACGATGCCAAGGGATTGCTCAAGGCGGCCATCCGCTGCGACGATCCGGTGGTGTTCCTCGAATCGGAGTTG
>JADLBV010000040.1 GCA_020847545.1 Phycisphaerales bacterium | reverse complement strand
TGCACGTCCCCAGGTCGATGCCCATGTCGATGCTGAACATGCCCAGAAGGGAATCAAAAATCACGCGAAGCACTCCTTGCCACGGCCGCTCTTTTCCGACGGTGGGCGTAAAGTACCCATATCCACCGCCGGTGGCAAATCAGAGCAAAGGAGTTAGAACAGATTTGTCAGTTTTCCACACCCACGTCAAGCCGGTACTTTTTCATCTTTTTATAGAGGGTGGTCCGGTTGATCTCCAGTTCGGCGGCGGTGGCCTGACGGTTCCATTCGTTGCGTTTGAGGGCCAGTTCGATGATCCGCCGTTCCGGGCCTTCCATGGCGACTTCCAAAGGCATCGCCTGGCCGCTCTCTTCCGTGGGGTCTGATGAGGCGATTCGGGGGCGATTGGGCAGACCCTGCAGGGTTTCGGGGAGGTCTTCAACGTCGATTTGCGGCCGTCGACACAAAACCACCGCCCGCTCGACCGCGTTTTCCAGCTCACGGACATTGCCCGGCCAGTCATATCGTTGCAACACGGCCATCGCGGCATCCGTAAATCCGAGGATTTCCCGCCCGGTCTCCTTCATATACCGCCGTAAAAAATGCCCGGCCAGCAACGGAATGTCACTGAGGCGCTCGCGCAAACTGGGCAGGCGGATGGTGACGACATTGATGCGGTAATACAAATCCTGACGGAATTTCCCCTCGGCCACCAGTTGGGGCAGGTCCACATTGGTCGCCAAAATCGCACGCGAATCCACGGTGGTGGTCTGGGTTGAACCCACCGGCTCAAAACTGCGTTCCTGAAGAACCCGAAGCAGTTTTACCTGCATCGGCAGCGAGGCGGAGTTGATCTCGTCGAGGAAAATCGTCCCCGTGTCGGCCGCCATGAACCGACCCGGCTTGTCGGCGATGGCGCCGGTAAACGCACCCTTAACGTGGCCAAAAAGTTCCGATTCCAGCAATGTCTCCGGCAGCGCCCCGCAGGGGACTTCCACAAAGGGCTTGTCCCGCCGGGGTGAACGGTGATGGATGGCGCGGGCCAGCAGTGATTTGCCCGTCCCCGATTCGCCGGTGATCAGCACGGTCGTCCGGCTGTCTGCCACCGCCTCGACCAGATCGAAGATTTTGAGCATCTTGTAGTCGTGGCCGATCAGGTTCTCCAGCCCAAACCGCAGATCGAGCTGACTGCGCAGCGCCTGGTTCTCAAAAAGCAACGACTGCTGGCGGACGGCCTTCTCCACCACCACGCGAATCTCATCGTCGATGATCGGCTTGGTCAGATAATCAAACGCCCCCATCTTGGTCGCCTCGACCGCCCCCTCGATCGAACCATACCCCGTGATGACGATGATGACGATGTGCCCAAACCGTCGGCGCACATCCCGCAAAAACTCACCCGCCTTGATCCCCGGCATGTTGACATCCGCCAGCAGCAACTCCAGCGGCTGCCCTTCCATGATCGACATCGCCTCCTTGGGATTGTCGCTGGTGCGCACCTCATACCCTTCGCGCCGCAAAAACTGCGACAACGACTGAAGCATGATCCGATCCTCATCCAGGATCAGCAGGCGGGGTTTAGTGGGCGTGTTGGCTTGGAGCATCATGTTACCACCTTGCGCTATGGGGCCGCTTCGGCACAGGTCCGGGAATACATCGCTCCGGACAACCACGATTCCTGTCTTCAGGCGGTTCTGTTGCCCCAATGCAACATCGCGCCCCATCCTGCATCGGCAAGATCGGCCGTTGCGGCCAAACAACAGATATGAAATTTTGCCCAGTCCCATCGACGCAACCGGATGGCACGGTATGATCTGTCCCTTCGTGACATTATTGGACCTGTTCGTGCGGAGAATGGATTTATGCGCATCGGTGTTCCCAAGGAAATCAAGTCAGATGAGTATCGCGTGGCGATGATGCCTGTGGGGGCGGAGTTGCTGGTCAAATCCGGCCATCAGGTTTTCATCGAGACGCAGGCGGGGACGGGGAGCGGGTTTGTCGATGAGGATTATCGCGCAGCGGGAGCGACCGTCCTGAACACCCACGAGGAGGTCTTCAATCAAGCCGAGTTGCTGATCAAGGTCAAGGAACCGCAACCTTCGGAGATCAGCCTTTTTCGTCCCGGGCAGGTGGTCTTCACTTATTTCCATTTCGCCGCCTCGCCGGAACTGACGCAGTCCTGTCTGGAATCGGGCATCACCGCCATCGCCTATGAAACCATCCGCGACAAGGCCGGGCGGCTCCCCTGTCTGACGCCGATGTCCGAAATCGCCGGCAAGCTCGCCCCCATGGAAGGGGGAAAATACCTCGAAAAACCGATGATGGGGCGCGGGATTTTGCTGGGCGGAGTTCCGGGTGTCGCCCCGGCCCATGTGGTGATTCTGGGCGCGGGGGTCGTCGGCACCAACGCCGCCAAAGTGGCCGCGGGACTGGGGGCGACCGTGGTCCTGATGGATGTCAACCTCGAACGGCTGCGCTATCTGGACGATGTCATGCCCGCAAATGTCCACACCCTCTACAGCGACCCGCACACCATCCGCGAACAGCTTAAACTGGCCGATCTGGTCATCGGTTCGGTGTTGATCCCCGGCGCCAAGGCCCCCCAACTGGTCAACCGCCAGCATCTCAAGGAGATGAAAAACGGCAGCGTGATCGTGGATGTCGCCATCGATCAGGGGGGCAGCATCGAAACATCCCGCCCCACCACCCACCAGAACCCCACTTATGTCGTCGAAGGGGTGGTGCATTATTGCGTGACCAACATGCCCGGCGCGGTCGGCCGAACCAGCACCATCGCCCTGTGCAACGCCACCTTGCCCTATGCCCTGAAACTGGCCAACAAGGGGTACGAACAGGCCGCATCCGATGACCCGGGGTTCGGCGAAGGGATCAACCTCGTCGCCGGCCGAATCACCAACGCCGCCGTGGCAGAGTCGGTCCACATGAAATGCCAGCCGGTAAAGGGAAATCGCGGCTAGCCACATTCTGGAAAGTCATTTTCCCCTCGCTTACGATAGGATCATGTCGAGCGCTTCACCTACCTTACCGATGGATTTCGCATCGGTTCCCGACTCCCAGGGGCATTTTGGCCCCTACGGCGGAACATTCGTCCCCGAAACCCTCGTTTCCGCTCTTCAACAACTGGAAACCGAATACCACAAGGCCAAATCAGACCCGAATTTCACCCGCGAATTTCAATCGTACCTCCACGACTACGTCGGCCGGCCATCCCGGCTTTATTTCGCCAAAAGACTGACGGAAAAACTGGGCACCGCCAAAATCTATCTCAAGCGCGAAGACCTCAACCACACCGGCGCGCACAAAATCAACAACTGCATCGGCCAGGGCCTGCTGACCCTGAGAATGGGCAAAAAGCGGATCATCGCCGAAACCGGCGCCGGCCAGCACGGCGTCGCCACCGCCACCGTCGCCGCCCTGTTTGGCCTCAAATGCGATGTCTACATGGGGGCCGAAGATGTCCGCCGACAATCGCTCAACGTCTTTCGCATGAAACTCATGGGGGCCAATGTCATCGAGGTTCATTCCGGTCTCAAGACCCTCAAGGATGCCCTCAACGAAGCGATGCGCGACTGGATGGGAAGCGTGCAAAACACCCATTACATCATCGGCTCGGTCGCCGGCCCCCACCCGTTCCCGCAGATGGTCCGCGATTTCCAATCCTGCATCGGCGAAGAAACCCGCCGGCAATGTTTGGAAACCGAAGGCAGATTGCCGGATGTGGTGATCGCCTGTGTCGGCGGCGGCTCCAACGCCGCGGGGATTTTTTACCCCTTCGCCAACGATGCCGCCGTAAAAATGATCGGCGTCGAGGCGGGCGGACGTGGATCGGCCCTCGGCCAGCACGCCGCCACGCTGTCGCTTGGCCGGCCGGGTGTGTTGCACGGAATGCTCTCCTATGTCCTGCAGGATGAGGATGGCCAGACGGCCGATGTCCATTCGGTCTCGGCCGGCCTTGATTATCCCGGCGTCGGCCCGGAACATTCGTTGTGGAAAGACACCGGCCGGGTCGATTATTGCTCCATCACCGATGCCGAAGCCCTCGAAGCATTTGAATTCATCGCCCGTTGCGAAGGAATCCTCCCCGCCCTCGAAAGCGCCCACGCCATCGCCCAGTTGATCAAAATCAGCCCCTCGCTGACGCGCGATCAGGTGGTTGTGGTCAATCTTTCCGGCCGGGGAGACAAGGATTGTCAGGAAGTCGCCCGACTCATCGGAGCGTCAAAATAACTCGTTTTCAATCAGGAGTATCCAATGTCCAAAACCACCATCGCCGCGCAGCTTTATACCCTGCGTGATTTTCTAAAGACCCCCGCCGATATCGCCAAAACCCTTCATCGCGTCCGCGCGATGGGTTATGAGGCGGTGCAGCTTTCGGCACTGGGTCCGATCGACGCCAAGGAACTGGACCGCATCGTGCGGGGTGAGGGATTGACCGTCGCCGCCACACACGTCTCATTGGATGAGATGCGCACCCAGACACAGCGCGTGATCGATGATCACAAGCTCTGGAACTGCAACTACACCGCCATCGGGGGCTTTTTCCAGGATCGATTTGTCAAACAGGACTGGACGAATTTCATCCAGGCCTACAATGACGCCGCCCGCAAATTCACCGGCTCCGGCCTGGCCATCGGCTATCACAACCACAGCCACGAACTGATGCGATTTGACGGGAAAACCCCCATGCAAATGCTGGTTGACGGCCTGTCGCGCGACATCTGGTTCGAGGTCGACACCTACTGGATCACCCACGGCGGCGGCGACCCGATCCAATGGATCAACAACGTCGCCGGCCGAATCCCCTGCATCCACCTCAAGGACATGGTGATCGGCTCCGACCGCCAGCAACAAATGGCCGAAGTCGGCGAAGGAAACCTCAACTGGACCGGCATCCTGGCCGCCACCAAAACCGCCGGCGTTCAGTGGTACATCATCGAACAGGACATCTGCCAACGCGACCCCTTTGAGAGCCTGTCGATCAGCCTGAAAAACGCCAAGGGGATGGGGTTGAGGTAGGGCGGTACGAGACGCGATAGAGACAAGGAGAGTGGGAGAGTGGGAGAGTGGGAGAAAATACACCCGCTTCCACTCTCCTTGTCTCCTTGTCTCCTTGTCTCTCTTACTTCTTCTCCGGCAACTTCAGCAACTCATCACAATCCACCGGCAATCCCGTGCGGATCGACTCATTGGCGCTGATGCCCATCAGAATCGACGCCGCCCCGTCCAAATGGGATGCTGCGCGAAGGAACGGATCGGCCGGCGGATTGGGTGAAAAGAGCTGTTGCAGCAGGATCGGGTCGCCACCGCCGTGGCCACCCTCCGCCTTGGGGATCGTCACATCATAGGGTTTGCCGAACATCGGGAAGACCCGCAGTTCCTGATGCTCCACCGAAGCCTGCTCGGCCGCCAGTTCCGCATCACTTTGGCCGCGGATGATGTGCGAACCATGCTGGTCATACAGTTCCAGCCGACCCTTGTCCCCCGTCACCGACACCCGATACCCTTCCCAGGGCGAATAGGCGATCAGCGAATAATTGAATATCACCCCGTTGCGATATCGCGCCGTCACCGACATGGTGTCCTCGGCCGAGATGTCCGGGTTGAAGACGTTGCGGTCGCGGATGTACCCCGAATCCTTCTCCGCATCCAGATACAGTTGCTTGCTGATGGAATCCTCGTTCAACACAAAGCGGAAGGGGTCGTTTTTGGCCTTTTCCTGGAAGGTGTAACGGTCGTAATCATATTGCTGGCCGCGCGCATTGGCGTTTTTCTGGCCGTAGAATTTCAATTCGCCCATCGCAAAGACGCGCTGGGGGTACGAATCAATCCACCAGTTGATCAAATCGAAGTGGTGGGTGGACTTGTGAACCAGAAGCCCGCCGGAATTCTCCTTCTGGCGGTGCCACCGACGGAAATAATCCGCGCCGTGGCGGGTGTCGAGTACCCACGAAAAGTCCACAATGAGCGGCCGACCAACCACACCCTGCATGATCAGCTCACGCACCTTGGTCGATGAGGGGGCATAGCGATAATTAAACGTGACGCGCAGTTTCCTGCCCGTCTTGGCGATGGTGTCAAAAATCGCGCGGGCCTTTGGCGCATCGGTGGTCATCGGCTTTTCGCTGATGGCGTCGCACCCCAGTTCCATCGCGCGGATGATGTACTGATGATGGGTTGAATCCATCGACGTGACGATCACCACATCCGGCTTGGTCTCCTTCACCATCTGGTCAAACTGCTGCGGCGAAAAGTTCGGAACCGGCGCCTGATGATGTTTTTCGCCAATGTACCGGTTGTAATACGCCATTCTCGTCTGGCTGAGGTCGCAAAAACCCACCAGTTCGGCAACCTTGGAATACTCCCCCGCAATGGCGTCGATAAACATCACCGACCGCCCGCCCGTCCCCACCACCGCATACCGTTTACGCTGACTCATCGCATTGATCCTTTCTTGGATTCTTTTTTGTTAATCGTTTCCATTAAGCCCCCGCGTTCTAACTCCCGACACTCCTTTGAACCATCAGCGTCGCCGCCGATGTCCGCCAGATTTCTTCCTGTTCGATCTCCACCGGCCGATCATTCAGCAGGTTCTCGATCAGTTGATTGGTCCATTGCCCCATGTCCGGCCCCTCGCCCGCCAATACCTCGCCGGCGACCTTGTCGGTCCAGATGTGGCCGTAATTTTCATCCCCCAACCGAAGTTCGATTTTTCCCTTGGTCCCCAACAGCCAAAAACGGGTATCGCCAAAATTCCGCATGGATGTCGGGTTCAGCCAATCCACCTCCACATGCGCCATCACACCCGAATCAAACCGCATCAGCGCCTGACCAAAATCCCTGAACTGCGGATGATTCGGCTGGTCAAAATTACCCTCAATCGCGCTCACCCATGTTGGGCTTTGATTCGCCATCCAACAGCAAATATCGATGTGGTGCGACCCGATGTCCTCAAAAATCCCCCCATTTTGATCCGGATGCCAAAACCACGCCGGCCGGATGGATGCGTTCACCTTGTGCGGCCCGGCCGCAAAAACCCGCACCAGCTTCCCGATCCGCCCCTCCATCAACGCCCGCCTCGCCGCCCGCACCAGCGGATGCCCGCGGTACGGATACAACACCATCGCCCGTTTGCCCGTCTCCCGTGCCGCCCGTTTAACCTTCTCCAGATGGTCGTCGCTCAACGCCAGCGGCTTATCCACCAAAACCGATGTCCCCGCCCGCAACGCGCGCTCGGCCAGCATCGCCCTGTCACATGGAACCGCCCCCACCAGCGCCACTTTGGGCCGCAATACCAGCAGCTTATCCAAATCCGAAAATGCCGGCGTCTTCAGTTGACCCGCCGACTCCTTGAGCCGGGCCGGATCCTCATCGTAAACACCGATCAGCTTCGCCCCCGGAATCCCATGAATCTCCTGTGCAACTTGCACCACATGCGGATGCGCCGTGCCCAACACCGCGATCGAACTCACCATGACTCCTTAATTGGGTCCTTTTGGACAATCCGAGCCATCATATCCACCTCACCCCCGCCCCACCAGACCTTGGCAGGTCGATTAACCCTCTGGACAGGACAAACGCATTTATATTTCCCCCTCCCCCGGTATTTCCGGGGGAGGGTTGGGGAGGGGGCCGTATCGCCGAATTCGAGGAAAACCCCCACCCTAACCCTCCCCCGGAGTACCGGGGGAGGGGATAAAGAGGCTCTGCGGGCCTTATGAATACCGCTAATAATATAAATGCGATTGCCCTGCCCTCTGGAACTTGTTCCTGCGGGAATGGATTATCAGACTCAAATCCCCGTTTGACGCCAACCACAACAGGTCATAGCATTATGACATATGGGCCGACGGGGATGGATTGGACACCTGGCGGCGGCGGACGACTACACGAAAGTCATCGTTTGGTCGTTGGTGCTGATCGGGGTGATTATCATCCTGTTCGTGGCCGCCGCATGGGTCAAACGATGGGCCGCCCGAAACGCCGACACCGGGCCGGTTTCCGGCTTTAGTTTATCGGAACTGCGTCGGCTGCATCAATCCGGCCAACTCAGCCAGGAGGAATTCGAGCGGGCCAAGGAAAAAATCGTACAGTCGGCCCGGGCGCTGTCCACCAAACCGCCGGACAAAACCCCCGGCCCACCACGGGATTTATAACCAGTAATCCCAACCTTTGACCACCATAGGAGTTTCCCTTATTTGAGTGGTTGGTGTTCGGGGGATGATGGGTTAGAAATAATGTTCGTTGGCCGGACGGATTTGTTGATCAAGTCCCTACCGGTTGTTGTTCGATAAGTTACGCAAGCGACAGTTTATGCGCTCCGTTGCGCATCAAAAGCCGCCGGCCAGTGCCGAAGGCCAGAAATTGTCGTCGCGGATTCATCCGCTTGGCCCCATAACTATGGCCAGGCTATACAGTTAGGAAAACCAGGCGATGGCCAATTCCAATCGGACGGGAAACGGTGGTAACGGTGGCGGGCCGGGCAATGTCCCACCCCCAAATGGGACTAATAATGCCCAGGGCGGCTTCAAAGGTCGTCGAATCACCACCTGCAGTTTCTGCGGCAAAAGCTCGCGTGATGTCGGCCCGATGGTCGAAGGCCCATCCGATGTCTATATCTGCGCCAACTGCGTCGATCTGGCCCACAACATCATCCGACAGGAAAAGCGAAAGCTCTCCAGCGCACAGCCGCTGTTCAGCTCCATCCCCAGCCCCCGACAGATCAAGGAATTTCTGGATCAATACGTTGTCGGGCAGGGTTACGCTAAAAAAGCCCTCTCGGTGGCCGTCCACAACCACTACAAACGGCTCAGCACCGGCGAAAACAACGCCAACAACCCCAACGACGAAATCGAAATCGACAAGAGCAACGTCCTGCTGATCGGCCCCACCGGAAGCGGTAAGACCTTGATGGCAAAGACCTTAGCTCGCGTCCTCAACGTGCCCTTCGCAATTGGCGACGCCACCACGTTGACCGAAGCGGGGTACGTCGGCGAAGACGTGGAAAACATCCTGCTGAAGCTGCTGCAAAACGCCGATTTTGATCTGGAAGCCGCCCAACGCGGCATCATCTACGTCGATGAAATCGACAAGATCGGCAAAACCTCCAACAACGTCTCGATCACCCGCGATGTCAGCGGCGAAGGTGTTCAGCAGGCGTTGTTGAAGATGCTCGAAGGGACCATCAGCAATATCCCCCCACAGGGCGGCCGCAAGCATCCCGAACAGCAGTACATTCAGATGGACACCTCGCAGATCCTCTTTATCTGCGGCGGGACGTTCGTCGGACTCGAAGACATCATCCGCAAGCGTCTCGGCAAGCGCCAGATCGGGTTTAATTCGGAAAATTCACCCTCCGAATCCTCGCACGACCGTGCCGAGGTGCTGGCTCAGGTGCAACCCGAAGATTTGGTTGAATTCGGCATGATCCCCGAATTTGTCGGCCGGTTGCCCGTGGCCGCCACACTGGAGCCGCTGGATGTCAAAACCCTGATCAACATCCTGACCGAGCCGAAAAACTCGCTGGTCAAGCAATACAAGAAATTCTTCCGCCTCGAAGGAAGCGAAGTCGATTTCACCCCCGGCGCGCTGGAACTGATCGCCGAACGCGCCCTGAAGCGCGACACGGGCGCCCGCGCCTTGCGTGCGGTTTGTGAAGAAGTCATGCTCGACTTGATGTACCGACTGCCCGACCAGCAACAGGGTGGCAAATACATCATCAGCGAGGATGTCGTCGAAGGGCGCGACAAGCTCTTTGAACTCCGCCCTGAACGCCGCAAGGAATCGGCCTGATTTTCACTATCTGATTTTTTAGGAATTCAATGAATCCCCTCTCCCCCACCGGGAGAGGGGTTCTTGTTTAATGGGCAAATTTCACGCCACATTTACAGGCTCGACGCGAATCAACGAGACAAGGTACGATGCCCGCCATGCGGTTATGCAGGCTCAATTGGGTATTGGCTGTATGCTTGACTGTCCTGATCGGTTCACCGGTTTGGGGTGAAGCGCGGAAACTCTTTCCACAAATTTCAGATGGAATTGTCAACGCCGCGGGACACATGGCGATGAATTGCCGAGTGGACGATGATGGATTGACCGTCACCGACCTGGCTTGGAACACCTATCCGCCGCCGTCGGGATGCGGCAAGCGGTGGAATTTCAATCAAACCCCATTTACGACCGCGCCGCTGATTAACCACCGGTTTGACGACTCGCTGGCAGGGCTTCAAGTCTCCATCGTCGTTGAGATTTACAACCTGGACCGACCCTGGGAAGTGGTTGAGTCCTACCAGGAGATTCTCCAGCTTGGCGGTCAGCGGCAACTTGAACTGCCACAATGGTTTCATGTGCCGCAACACCGCCTGGCCTATGACTTTGAGGAAGGAACCTGGTTTCCCTTCGGTTGGAGCCTGCCCAAAGGCAAATTTGCCTGCTGGGAAGGGGCGGGCAGCTACAGGCAGGTTGACCGTCATGGACAACATCCGATGCTTGATTTCGGATTTACGCATGTGGCGGAAAACACGTTTTCGGCCGGTGGGCAGGTCCCGACATGGGATCACCAGTGCCGGGTGTTCGGCGACGCCGACTGGCTCGATATGTCCGACGGGGGCAACCCAAACAAGTGGCACAACGATCAATGGAAAGTACGCGGGTCGCGAATGCAGATCGTCATTCCCGACTTTGAGAATGCGGACCACTGGCGATGGAATGATGCGCAGTACACCAGGTTCGCATCGCTGGTGGACGACTTCAAACAGGCCCGGCCGGATTGTTACATCGGCTGCTGGGGCATCGGGGTGTGCATTCACTCGTATCGTATTTTTGACGGCCGTGACGAACAGGGCCGACCAACCGGCGTGGTTGACCAGGCCGCCGCCGCCTGGTGGAAACGGCAATATGACCACCCTGAGTCGGCGATGAATCCGATTTTCGACCGCGGAGGATTGAATTTCGGCAACCCAAGCGTCTACTGGACCAACGGCGCCAATCCTTCACACCTTTACGCCATTGTGCAGGAATGGGAAGTCGCCAAGCTCGCGAGGCCCGACATTCCCAATGTGATCTCCACCTGGATCCAATCGGAATTTCTGGATGGGTATCCACTTTCAACCTATCGGTTCAATCTTCCCGACGGTACGTCGGTCGTGCGCCAGATGAAGCATCAGGCGCCGCCGACCATCGTCTATGCGCTATCACTGTTCGCCCACGCGAGAATGGACGGGGCCTATTGCTGGGAGGAGGGCAACGTCTATTCCGAGGAACTGGCCGATGTCGGCCCGGCCAACGTCACCCTTCCTGACTTATATACACAAGGTGTCACCCGAACATTCAATGGCCAGACCCGTCATGTGCGGTATTACCTCAAATATTTCGGATTCTATAATTATCACGTTCTGGGCATGTGGCAGGCGGCTCAAAACAAGGAGATCATCGAAGCGGACACACCATGGCTCATGCCGGAATTATGGACATCGACCCACAAAGTCTGGCGCACCGATGACCAGCGTTATCCCAGCTACTGCAACCTCAACCATGAACCCCTGGCGCGTGTCAAACTAAGCCGGGATGGTCAATCGCTGCTGGTGCTGGCGTGCAACCCGTACAATACCGGCCGTCAGGCCGTCAAAGTCCGCATCCCAAGCTCGCAAATTGAAGTTCAATTCGATCTGGCGGCCGATTATCCGATCCTGCGCCGATTCGACATCGGCGCGAAACAAGATTAAGAACCGATCCGATTCACTCAAATTCTCCCTGCTTCCAGGAGAGAGACTATTGTTTAGGTAACCATGTTTACAGATTGACAGCGTTGGGGCCGATTGTACACTTTTTATACCATGCCCGGTGGCGTTCTCCGGGTCGATATCAGAATGTCGTGTCGGCCGAAGGTGGATTTCCTGCCGGATTCCACCTGCGTACAGACAATATCGTTTCATCAACAAGGTTAATCATGAAACCAAAAACCCCTTCCGCCCTCGATGATTTTTTGTTTGATCTAAACGGCTATCTCATTTTGAAAAATGCGGCCCAGCCCGAATTGCTAGCATCCCTCAACGCGGCCATCGACAAACTTCCTCCGTTGGAAACCGGCCAATGGATCGGCAACGCACAGCGCCGCGATTACACCAAGGATACCGGCCTTGAAATCCACAACTGCGTCGAGTTGGGCGGGCCGTTTGAGGAACTCATTGACCATCCCGGCTGGGTTCAACACGTTCACCACTACTGCGGCGAAGAAAATTCGTACGTTGATGGATTGTTCATTGACGAATGCATCCTGTCCGTTCGACGCAGTGGCGGACATCACCCCGCGCACTCGGGTGGATATCAGGGCGCATTGCGCGGCGCGTATCGGTACAACAACGGCGCCTTTCGTTGCGGCCAATGCAACATCATCCTGGCACTGACCGACATCGGTCCCGGCGACGGCGCCACAATCGTCGTGCCCGGCAGCCACAAATCCAATCTCCCACATCCCAATATCGGCGATTACGGCAAGGGCGACCGCATGGACAACCTCGAAGGCGGTGTCGAGGTCCATTTGAAAAAAGGGGACGCCGTCCTGTTCGTGGATGGAATCATTCACGGCGGCAGCAGCCGCACCAACCCCGGCGAACGCCGCGTCATCATCACCCGCTATGGCCCCTTGTGGGGAGCAACCCGGTTCGGATACGAATACTCCGAAGCGTTGTTGAATCGTCTTACGCCTGAACGAAGAAAGATTCTTCAACCCGTTCCGCCATTGCGGGCACCGCGTTCAATTTAGGGCATTCTCATCACACCCGATCGCCGTGGTGCGGGTTTCCTTATTGGGCATATTTCACACCACACCCATACGGCTTGGTGTCCGGGTGTGAAACCGGATTGCCGCCGGTGATCTCGGTGAGGGCCTCACGGACGTAGTTGATCCGGTCGGCCTTGTCGCCGGAGGGGTCGTTGTCGATTCCGCCGCGATAGAGCAGTTTGCCATCCTTGCCAATGATGTACATATGCGGCGTGGTCTTGGCGCCATAGGCGCGGGCGATGGCCCCATCGTGATCGAGCAGGATCGGCCAGGAGAGGCCGTACTGATGGGCGAAATGTTGAAGCGAAGGGGCGTTGGCGGTGTGGCCGGTGGCGATGCCAAGCCAGACGACATCCTGATCATGAAATTCACCCGCCAGGCTGGTCATCGTCTTTTCGCCATAATGACGTTTTACAAAGGGGCAGTCGGGGTTGACCCATTCGAGGACAACGATCTTGCCGGCATAATCCCCCAGTGAGACGGGCTTGCCGTTCTGGTCCTGCAAGGTAAACGTCGGGGCGGGCTGACCAATCGCGGCCGATGGGCCATCCGCATTGGCAATCGCAAACAGTCCAAACGTCAACAGTGCCGCGAACAGACCCATTGAATAGACGTTCATGCTTCACTCCTGTGGCTGGGCCACATTGGGGGAATTGGTCAACGGAACCCGCGCCTCGATGCCGCGCCATGGTTCAGTGCCAAGATGATAGGCCACGACAATCGGCAAAGTCTCCTGATCCGAAATTTCGCCGGGTAACACCTGTGCGACAAAGCGAATCTGCGTGGTGGAACCTTCGGTTTTCAGGGAGATGCCGCTGATCCGCAGGGCATCGCCTGGCGCGGGGAAAAATCGCACCTCGGCCGGCGGCCGATTCCAGTTGATCGTCACGGCATATTCATGATCGGGCAGGGATTCAATGGTCACTTTGCCGGCTTGATTGTTCGCGGCAGGCTGTGGGATGCGGCCTTTCCAATGATCAAATATTTCCGCATTGGCCGGCCGGGGTGTGTCGGAAACGGAGAGCTTCAGTTCCAGCTTTTCCTTGCCCGGCAGGCAAAATTCCTTGCAACACAGCCACGATGCCGTCGTCCCGATGGTGATCGGGCCGGCCGGCAGGGTTTTTGGCGCGGTGATCGTCGCCAACAGCATCACCTGGTCGGTATACCCATATCCAACCACTTCCTCGCTTTGCATGAAGCGGATCGGCGTTGGATATTGGATCGCACCCGCGGTGAATCCTTCGGGCAAATCCAGCTTGATTGTGGTGGCCAGCCCGGAATCGCCGGGGTTGATCCAGTAAATGTGCCACTCCGGTTCGATGGTGAACAGTACCCCGATGGTGAATGTCTGGCCGGGGGAGATCGACTGCGTGTCGGCCAGCAACTGTGCCCGCGCGGGGATGATGCGAATCTGCCCTTGTGCCGTTGGTACCGCCAAGGCCAGAGTCGCCATCACCATGATCGCGGATATATTCATCATGGAACTTCCAGTGTATCAATGAACGCGGCTCGGACGTGATTATTTCCCTGCATAATCAGATCATTGTCAATGGATGGTTCAATCCAATAGAATCCGGTCATGTCACTTAGCGCACGCAACCAATTCAAAGGGAAAGTCGTTTCGGTCAAAAGCGGATCGGTGATGAGCGAGGTCATCATTGATATCGGGGGTGGGAACCGGATTGTCTCGCTCATCAGCTCCTCATCGGCCAAACGACTCAAACTCAAAAAAGGTGGTTTGGCGACCGCGGTCATCAAGGCAACCGAGGTGATTGTCTCGACCGACACGGGCGACACCGAGTAATACATGGCGCGTTCCAAACCATCCGCCCGGCTGCTGATTCGGGGAAAGCTCTGGGTTGAGATTGCCGGCAAACCCGCGTTGACCGACGCCGGCGCCGACCTGCTGGAGCAGATCGATGGGTGTGGCTCGCTCTCCGAATCAGCCCGTCGGCTGCATTTTTCCTATCGACGGGCATGGCTGCTGGTCAGCGCGATGAACAAGGCCTGGCCGCGGCCGCTGGTGGTCACCGCGACCGGCGGCCATAAAGGGGGCGGCGCGCAAATCACCGATTTCGGCCGGTCGGTACTGGGGTCCTATCGCGATCTGCAGCTTCAACTCGATCATTTGCTCGATCTTGCCGAAGGCTCGTTTACCATCAACCCATGATGGCGGGCTTGCATTCCTGATCCTCTGAATTTTTGTGACATCGACGGCTTGACCCGTTATATACTCATGTGTATAATGCCTCGACTGTGGTTATTTTCCCCAAACGGGCGTTTACATTGGTCGAGATGCTGATCGTGATCGGAATCATTTGCGTTCTGATCGGACTCCTCCTTCCGGCACTCGGCAAGGCGCGAGCGCAGGCGCAGCAGCTCCAATGCGCCGCCTTGCTGCAACAGTGGGGACAGGCGTTTCACCTTTACGCCGTGCAGAACAAGGGCGCGCTCCCCCATAGTGGCGATCGGACACGCAACCCTTTTGCTTATCGCGGGGCCTACTGGGCGGGCAACCCGCAGGCCGAGTCAAGCTGGTTGTATGTGCTTCCACCGCTGATGAAAAAACGCTCCTGGCTCGATTTCGCGAACGGTCAAAAGCCCACGGGAGACATCTATCAGTGCCCGCTGGCCGGCCAGGTCAACACCGACACCGACTATGGGTATTCCCCCTCCTACTGGGGATACCACAGTTTCGTGATGAACATGTTTCTGGATCGCGATGCGCCCTCCCTCGTACCGGCGGATGTGACACCCTATCCAAGCTTTCTGCGTCTGGCAAAGGCGCGTTCGGCATCCGACACCATCCTGATTTACGAGTCCACCACCGATCCGGGGAAAACATATGACGGCCAGGGATATCCCGGCACGATAGCCTGCATGAACGGGCTGTATCCCAACGACGGGCCGGCCAATTTTGGCGACCGCCACCCGCACCAACGCGGCAAGCTGGGTGGAAACATCGTGTTTCTCGACGGACACATCGAGTGGCGCGAGTCGCTGTGGAACCTCAACCACCCGATCCCGGCACAACCGCCGGTGACAGATCGTCTCTGGTGGCCTTATTGACAACATTTTTTATGGAAATGGAGAAATTTCCCATGAATCGTTCATCTGTATTGAATTGGATATCGGCCGGCGCATTGATGCTGGGCACGGCGGCGCTCGCGCCGGCGGACATCATCACCTGCGACACATACATCGACAGTTACGCCGGCACGCCGGACCCGTTCATCCCCGGCAACCAGGAGATGAACTATGGCGGCAGCGCATCCATCAAGGTCGTCGCAAGCCCCGGCAGCACCGATTTTCCCGAAGCAACCTCCTCCGTGCGAACACTCATCAAGTTGCCTGATTCGTTCTGGTCGAGCCTTGGCGTTCAAGCCGTTGATTCGACAATCCTTTCGTTTCGCGTGCGCAACCTCAACAGTGGCAATCCTTTCACCCGGACGGTATCGGCTTATCCGATGCTGCGGTCCTTCGTCGCGGGAACAGGGTTTCAACCCACCACGCCAGGTGGCACAACGCCCGGCACAATGGGTGGCGTTCAAAACACGCCGGAAAACCCCATCGGCGCCGACTGGCTCACGTTCGACGGTGTCCATGCGTGGGGCACTTCGGGCACTGACAATTCAACCAGCGACCATGACCTCTCCAATCCCGTTGTGGGCGTTGTGAATACCGACGGCGGCATCACCACGATGCGGTGGGATCTGACAACGTTGATCAACGACCCTGGCGCGCGCGACAACATCCACAACAACGGCCTGATGATCAAGATTACGGACGACCTCTCCTTTCCATCGATCAATGATCCCCAGCAGTTTATTTCCTTCTACAGTTATGAAGGCGCGCTGGCCAAGACAAACCCGTCCACCTATTACCCGGTCGTGAACTTCACCGTTGTGCCCGAACCGACGACCATCGCGTTGATCGGGATCACGATCATCGCCCTTGGCATTCGCCCAAAAGGCAGGCGCTGATGCGAAATCCATATCGACTCGCGTTTCCGATGTTGGCATTGGCCTGCGCAGTTCTCGCCATGGGCCATTCCGCCAATGCCACGACTGAGCCGACCACCCGCCCGATTTCCCTGTTGATCAGCATGGAGAACGGCCAATCCATCACATTGGATGAATCGCGGTTTCAGAAACTGGCGAGAAAAACGATCACCGCGGTCAATCACGACGGCATCAAAGTCACCTACAGTGGTGTTGCGCTCGCGGATTTGCTCGCGCTGGTCGCTATCCCATCCGGTGACCGCCTGCGCGGAGATGCAATGGCCATGTACATCGTCGCCCAAGGCAGCGACGGCTACCAAGTCACCCTGTCGATCGCCGAAGCAGACAATGCGTTCCGTGAGCAAGGCATCATCGTCGCGGACAGTCAAAATGGAGGCCCGCTGCCGACAAATGCCCAGCCCCTGCAATTGATCATTCCGCGGGACAAGCGCACCTCCCGCTGGGTGCGGTCGCTCACGAAACTTGATGTCCGCCGGGCACAATGAATGCGATAATTTAACCCACGGCCAACCCATACTGGTTTTTCATCTCCAACAGCGGTAGAATTCGCCGGCCTGCTCGCGGGCCAACTCTGCCGGACAGGCGATGATGATGAACCAGCCGTACGAGTTTCCTCATCCAAACCCAACGCCCACGGGCGCTTCCGTGGCGATGGCGCTCAATGCCAATGTGTTGGTGTTGAACAAATTCTATCAGGCCATCCGCGTGGTCAATGTCCGGCGGGCGTTTTCGATGCTCTGCCGCGAACTGGCCGAGGTGGTTCACATCGAGACCGATGCGGCCGGCCAAAGCAAATGGCAGAATTTCAACTTCGCCAGTTGGCAGGAAATTTCGCTCTTGAAGGCGGAGTTTGAGCCGGATGAATACGACTGGATTCACACGGTGCGGTTTCAGATCGCCGTGCCACGGATCATCCGCCTGCTGGGATATGACAAGCTCCCCCGTCAGGATGTGAAATTCAACCGTCGCAACATCTACGCCCGCGACAGCAACCGCTGCCAATACTGTGGCAAGCGCATGCCGACAACCGAACTGTCGCTGGACCACGTTGTCCCCAAGAGCCAGGGTGGCCGCAGCACATGGGAAAACATCGTCTGCTGCTGCGTCCGCTGCAATGTCAAAAAAGGTGGCCGCACCCCCGATCAGGCCCACATGCACCTGATCACCAAGCCGGTCAAGCCCCGCCGCAGCCCGGTCATCAACATCCGCCTCGCGGATGAGCGATACCAGAGCTGGCGTCAATTCCTCGACACCGCCTATTGGACGGTGGAATTGAAGTAATCGTTCCCACGCGCGGATTATTTTTTCTTCTGTGATTGATTGTCCAGGCTGCGCCACAGATACCATGTGGCGAGGCTTCGATGGGGATGCCAGCGCTTTCCGATCCGCGTGCATTCCTTGGGTTTGGGCAGTTCCTTCATCCGCCTGAGGTTCTGAATCCCTTTTCGCAATCCCAAATCATCCACCGGCAGGACGTTGGGGCGATTGAGGACAAAGATCAGAAACATCTCGGCCGTCCATCGGCCAACCCCTTTGACACGCACCAATGACTCGATGATCTGCTCATCGTCCATCTTTGCAAACCGACGAGTCGGTATTTCACCGGTGACAAAGTGGCGAGCGAGATCCAGAAGATAGGCTTCCTTCTGGCGGGAGAGGCCGCATTGGCGGGCGACTTGCGGATTCTTGCTCAACAGGTCAAGTACACGTTGAGGCGTTGGTCTCCCGGCCGGGAAAAGTTTTTTGAATCGGGCGAACAACACTCGCGCCACGGCCGTCGATATCTGCTGGCTGAAAATGGCTTTGGCCAGCACGACAAAGTAATCTTTTCGCCGTTGGAGCGCGCATGGCCCAATTGATGCGATGAGCCGACCGAGTTTTGGGTCGGCCTTGGCCAATGCCCCGGCGGCGGCGTTCCACTGTGGACAAACCTTGGGATCATCAAACCACATAGGAATAGTAGGTTATCATAAATGCAGTATATGTCTAGCTTTATAAACATTTTCAACATCAAACTAGACAAATCCTATGGGGAAGTGGTATATTTATCCTTTCGATATCTAGTTCAGTGAAGGCAAGTGGATTTATGAGCAGTGCGAATTGGAAAGAAAAGCTGACGGATCGGATTCCGCCGGATCAGGCGAGGGAAATCGACAATTTTGAAGCGCAGATGCTACTGCGCAAGGCCGGGAAGATCGAGGAAAAAGTCTTCGCGGAAGTTCGACTGCGCCGGGGAACCTATGGACAGCGCTATGACAACGGCCAGCGACACGATGGGATTCGCACCCGCGCGCTCGCCTATCAGCCATTGACCAAAGGCCCGGAGACGATGTGGGATGCGCCGGGGATGCAGCGAATCAAAATCCCCTTCGGCGGGTTGAACCCGGATCAGATGAAGCTGCTGGCCGAACTGGCTGAGGAATATTCCGACAACATCCTGCACATCACCACCCGGCAGGACATCCAGTTGCACTTTGTGCATATCGAGGAAGTGCCGACGATTTTCCGGCGGCTGGCGGCGGCGGGGATCACCACCAAGGAAGCGTGCGGCAATTCGGTGCGCAATGTGACGGCCTGCCCGTTGGCGGGCATCTGCCGCACCGAAACATTTGATGTGACACCCTATGCCAAGGCCACGGCCTATTACCTGATGGGGCATCCCGATACGCAGCAGTTCGGCCGTAAATTCAAGATCGCTTTTTCGGGTTGCCGACACGAGGCCTGCTCGCTGGTGTCGTTGCACGACCTGGGAGGGATCGCCGTCACCCGACAGGTGGATGGCAAGACGCAGCGCGGGTTTGAACTGTATGTCGGCGGCGGGCTGGGGGCGGTGCCATACCAGGCCAAGCTGATGGTGGAGTTTCTGCCCGAAGAGGAATTGATGCCGATGGCGAGGGCGATTGGTCGCGTCTTCGCCCGGCTGGGGGAGAAGAAAAACCGCAACCGCGCCCGGTTGAAATTCGTCGTTGCCAAGCTGGGGATCGACGAATTCAAGCGCGTGGTCATGGAAGAATACCAGTCCATGCCGGAGGACAACTCATGGCGGCGGTATTTTGATGAAATCCCGCGCTATGATGAGCAGCCGGCGTTCGCGGCGGTGCAGCTCAATGGCCAAAAACGCCCGAATGGGTTTGAAGAATGGGCGGCCACCAACGTCTATGAACAGCGCCAAAGCGGCTACGCGGCCGTGACCGTGACGCTGCCCTTGGGCGATCTGACCTCCGACCAGATGCGAAAACTGGCCGACATCGCCCGCAAACACGCCGGCGATCATCTGCGCACCACCGTGGAGCAGAACATCCTGCTGCGGTGGGTTCCGCACAACCGGCTGATCAACCTGTATGAAGACCTCAAGGCGATTGGGTTGGCGCAACCCGGCGCCGGGTCGATTGTGGATGTGGTGGCGTGCCCGGGGACCGATACGTGCAAACTGGGGATCGCGGCATCGCGCGGCTTGGCGGCCGAGTTGCGCAAACGGCTGGCCACGCAGATGGCGAGCATGGACCAGGCGATTCGCAGCTTGCGGATCAAGATCAGCGGCTGCTTTAATTCCTGCGGCCAGCACCACATCGCGGACATCGGTTTTTATGGCAACAGCCGCAACGTCGGCGGATACACCGTCCCCCATTTTCAGGTGATGCTGGGTGGCAAATGGACCGACAACGCCGGGTCGTACGCGCTGGCGATGGGTTCGGTCCCATCCAAACGCGTGCCGGACCTGGTGACCCGATTGACCGACCGGTATCTGGCCGACCGACAGGGAGAGGAGACCTTCCAGTCGTTTTGCGGACGGATCGGCAAAAAGCAGCTCAAAGGGTGGGTGGATGAGTTTGTGAAGGTGCCGGCCCATGCCGAAGACCCGGCGTTCTATGTCGATTGGGGCGACCCGCGGGCATACACCATCGGCGACATGGGAACCGGCGAATGCGCCGGCGAGGTGATTTCGCTGGCCCAGTTCGGGTTCACCGCCGCCGAGAGCCAGGCGTTCGAGGCGCAATTGCTGCTGGATGATGGTGAATTCCAAAAGGCGGATGAAATGGCCTACAGCGCCATGCTGGAGGCGGCCAAGACGCTGGTGCGTCAACAAAACCCGGACACCCCCACGGATACACCAACCATTGTCGGCGAATTTCGCACGCGGTTCGTGGAGACCCAACTGTTCTGGGACAAATACCACGGCAACCAGTTCGCCAATTACCTGCTCAACCGGCACGAATCACCCGATACGCGGTACACCAAGGACACCGCGCACAAGCTGGTCGAGGAAGCGAACCTGTTCATCGACGCCTCGCACAAATGCCTCGCCAAGCTGCAGGCGTCAATGAACGTGCTTGAAGTGCCGGTATTGCCCAAGGTATAGAAATCAAAAATCGCAAATCAAAAATCAAAAATTAACTGAGTCCCGTTCATGGATGCCTATAAACTGATCGTGAAGATTTTCGTGAAGGATCCGCCGCAATTGCCGGCCGATGCGTTTGTGCCGGTGTTTCATTCGTGGATTCAAAACCAGTTGGTCGCCGACCATCTGCTGATCGACGTGGCGGATTACCAGCTTGTGCATCAGGGGCCGGGGACGGTGCTGGTGGCGCTTGAGGGGAATTTTTCCACCGACCGGGCCGATGGACGGCTGGGTTTGCAATACAACCGCAAACAGCCGCTGGCGGGATCGTTTGCCGACAAACTGACGGCCGTGTTGATCACCACGCTCGAAGGGTGCGTGCGGCTGGAGCAGGAGGCGACATTAAACGGCATTCGCTTTGGCGGCGATGAGCTGGTGGTGCGGATCAACGACCGATTGGCCGCCCCCAACACCAAGGCCACCTTTGAATCGATCCGGGGCGATCTGGAAACACTCTTGGCCGAATTGTACGCCGGCGCGCCGGTGGAATTGCATCACGAACCGCACGCGGAAAAACTCCTTGAGGTGCGGATCAAGTCATCCCAGGCGGTTTCGACGGCGACGCTGCTGGAGCGGGCGAAGTCGCTGGCGGCGTTGTCGGCAGGGAATTGATGATCGACCGGATGGCCGACGGCAACTGAATCGACAAGGCCGCCTGCCGTGCCTGTGGCGACATCTTGGCCCAGGTCCGCGTCAGGATCGTCCGCATCTGCTCCTGGTCGCGCCCAACCGCGAATTCCGCCAGATCATGTTCCATGAAATCCAGGCAGGCGACATCCTCAACCGCCTGTGATTCAGCATCCAATTTCAGTTTTTCCCTGCGAATCAGCGATTGGATTCGGCCAATGGCATCCGGTTCATATCCCGCCTGTTGCAACAACTCCCCCGCCTGCTGGGCATGAAATTGCGCCAAATCCTTCCTCCATTTGAGATACCCCGCCCGGTCCATCGGATATTGGTCGCGCGGAATCCGCCAGCGGCGAAGATGCTGCGCCCGCACGGCCAGCCGCAGCGACTCCCCCGCGTCGGGATGGAGCCGATCCAACCAGCCACTCAGCCTTCGGGCATACAGCAGCTCGGTGGGGATGGACTTACCATCAAGCGTGCTTTGCCGCGAATCCTCGGCGTGGGCGGCGTCGATCAGGGATAAGGCACGGTCAAATCGACTGGTGTGGCTCATGGCATCCATCTCCGCCGGCTGCGCCGGCCGCTTGGGACGATCCGCTTGGACGAACCGTATTCTACTCGCGTGGATGTTCTGTTACAGTAAGAATCTATCTCCGAACCTAATGAACCTGCGACGACACGATTTTCGCCCGCCATCAAGTAGCGACGACGAGGCGACTCAACATAAAGAGTCGTTGAGGAGGAGCGCCGCCGAGGGCGGGCGAAAAGCGTGTCGCCCTTCG
>JADLBV010000039.1 GCA_020847545.1 Phycisphaerales bacterium | reverse complement strand
GTAAATAGAACAATATGGCGGAGTTGGAACCATTTTCGAGCGCGCCGATCACCGAGGCGGTGCTTGATATCCGTTTTGGCGAGGGGTTGGCGCCTTCGTTTGAGGGTCTGGCACGATTTGTTGAGGTGGTAAAGGCTGACTATCCACAAGCAAAGAAAGTAGGGGAGGTTCGCGCTGAACTGAGGGCCGACCTTGGCACGGCGGAGGCACCGCGGTTCACGCAAACGGCGGCTACGGAGCCTCTGGGATACCAGTGTATCTCTGAAGATCGCAAACAAATTGTGCAACCTCGAATTAACGGGTTCGTCTTTTCGCGACTTCGGCCGTATGATCGCTGGTCAACATTCAAGGCAGAGGCACGGCGGCTTTTCGATTTGTATATTTCGGAGTTCGGCAAACGGTCCATTCAACGCGTGGCCATCCGAACGATCAATCGACTGGATATCCCGGGGCAGAAGGTCGATTTGAAGGAATGGATTCGCACCGGACCCGAGGTATCTCCGGTTTTATCTCAAGAATTGGCGGGTTTTTTCATGCAGTTGCATCTACCCTGCCATGATGTCAAGGCGCATTGTATCATCAATGAAACACTGGTTTCGCCTGAGGTGCCCAACGCAACCGCTGTCATTCTCGATATTGATCTATTCCGCGTTGACGACATTCCACAAGAACCAGGCCCATTCTGGGCGCTTATGGATCAACTGCGTGACAAAAAGAATGACATATTCTTGGGCTGTATTACCGAAAAGATGAAGGAGACATTCAAATAATGGCCGCACTTGCACCACCCAATCATACGCTTTTTCTCAGGGCTGCCACAGCGCTGGGACGTGTTTCATTTGCGCCAACATGGAGCGACGAACGCGCTACGGTCGTCACACAGGAAGCGATGGCCCGGTTGCATTCATCGAACCTGCCGTCGGTTCAGACTGTGTATGATGATGAAGTTGTCGAGTATTTGGTGATTCCGCTTGTTCCGATGCAAACGGTTCGTGTGCGTTTCCGAGACATTGGTCAGCTTCCCCCGATGAACCTTGAGGATGAGGTTGGCGAGTTTATTGACGATTAATGAGTGCATGGGCTTCCATTTCCGGTAATGAGTTAAGACAAGGAGACGTGCTCGACCGTTGTCGAGTTCCGATTCTTGGCCCAGGTTACGGCATATCGGATGTCGTTGAGGATTTGCCTACCGCGCAGGTTCGTCTTTTGATCCTGACACAAAGCTGTGATCTGGCCATTCAGCCAAAACTTACCAAACCAAAAGCACATTCCGTTGCGCTGTGTCGGGTCTACACCTTGGATGAGTTTGGTGTTGTCAGGTCGGATTTCGCGAAGGCTGATATTCGTGAGAAGGCCAGGCAAGGCCGAATCGAGGGTGTGCATCTACTGCCGTCGCCAACCGATCCTAAAGACAACCAATCTGTGTTGATCGCTCACTTCCGCGAGGTATTCAGTCTGCCGTTTGCATATCTTCAGGCGCATACCACAATGCTACCGCAAAGACCGAGGCTGCAAAGTCCATATCTTGAGCATCTCGCGCAAGGTTTCGCCCGGTTTTTCATGAGGGTGGGCCTGCCGCTGGATATCCCGCCTTATAAGTGAAAATGTTGCTGTGGTCCGGGGGCGGGCTTGTTGTCATTATCGGGTTGGGCTCGATCGTTGCAAATAGAATTGCACCTCGTCGTGGCAAATTTTCGCACTGGCTGGTGGTGACGTATAGTGGGGAACACGATGGGTGCATCAAAGAGGATCGACCAACTCAACGCCGAGCGGGATTCGGAGCTTGAGACAACTTGCCCCAATGGCCGGTTGTCGGAGGGTCTTTTGTGGTTGTATGACCGATATCGGTGGTGGTTTCTGGGGTTGATGGTGTTGATTTATCTGGCTTCGTTTAATGGCCAGTGGAGGTTGGAGCCGGATAGCGCGCTCTATTTGACCATTGGCCGAAATTTGGCCGAGGGACATGGGTATACCTATCACGGGCAGATCAATCAGGTGGCGTATCCGGGGTTGCCTTATCTTTGGGCGGGGGTCTTTAAGTTGTTTGGTTCCAGCTACTTATGGCCGGCGCAGTTGGTGATGTTGTTGATTGGATTTGTGTCGCTGGGGTTGTGGTATCGGTTGGTTTGGTTGTATGCCGGGCGGGCGATGGCGGTGTTTTTGACCTGCATGGTGGGGATGACCGAGACGGTGTTTCGGTATGCGTTTGAATTGCGAAATGACTTGCCGTTTTTGATGGGGATATTGGCGTTTTTGGCCGGGTATGAAGGGTTGCGCCGACAAGCCGCGCCATCCGATCAGACTACGCGAAAGCCGGGGCCATTGTGGGTGAATGTCATTCTGCTGGTGTTGGGGCTGGCGGTGGCGGTGGTGATGCGGCCGGCGATGTGGGCGCTGCTGGGGGCGGTGGTGTTGACGGCGGCGTGGGCGGTGTTGCGTCAACGACAGGGGCGGATGCGCCGAATGGTTGTCCTGCTGCTGGCGGTTGGAATTGTGGCGGCGTTTTATCAGATTGACCCTCGACGGCACGCCGGCTCCGGGGCGATGGGGGCGTATGAGGAATCGCTGGTTGAATCCGCCACCGATCGGCTGATGCCCACCTTGAATATGGCGGTGCGGGAGAATCTGCCGAAATTTTTCGGCTCGCTGGTCACCGATGCGGCCTTTGGGACATCGCTGGGGGCAAAATGGTTGAACGTGCTGGTGGCGATTGTAATTTTGGGATCGGGGATCGCACTGATCAGACATCGGCCGATGTGGGGATTTCTGGTTGGGTTGACGATCGCCATGATCGTGGTGGTTCCACGTCCACAGGCCAGATACCTGCTGGCGGTGCTGCCGCTGCTGGCGTATGGATGGTGGCGGATGATCGTGTGGATTGAACGAAAATTGCCCCGTCCATGGGGGGCGTTGGCGTTTGGGGTTTTGCTGGCGTTGTGGGTGGTTCCCAATCTCGGCAAGACCGCCGAGATGGTTTATGAGCAACGGCGGGCACCCTTTTTGGCGCATTATAAGAACGGTCAGTTTTTGCACATGGAAGAATTGGCCGACGCGGTAAGGAAAAATGTCGCCGAGCCGATGCCGGTGGTCGCCCCGATGCGGATGGGGCGGGTGTTGAGTTATCTGAGTCATCGGCGGGTGGTGGAGGCGCGGGAGTTTTCCAATTACGAGGCGTGGCCGGCGCAATTTTTTGTCATCATGCCCCCGGCGGCGGGTGGGCAGGAGTTGTCGCAACTCATTGATAAGCATGGGATTACGTTGTCACCATCTGTTGCGACTATCCTGCAGGGAAAAAATCGGCCCGAATGGACATTGCATCTGGCCACCGCGGCCAAGGGGCCATCGAAACGGGATGCCTTGCCGTGAAAATCAGCATCATCACGCCATCGCTGAACCAATGCGCCTATCTGCGGCAGACAATGGAGAGCATTCTTTCGCAGCAGGGTGAATTTGAATTGCAATGGGTGGTGGTGGATGGGGGAAGCACGGATGGGACGTTGGAATTGCTTCATGGGTTGAATGATTCCCGCGTGAGCTGGAGCAGCGAACCGGATGGGGGTCAGTCGGCTGCGGTGAATAAGGGTTTGGCCAAGGTGGATGGGGAGATTGTCGGGTGGCTGAACAGTGACGATCTTTATTTGCCGGGGGCGCTGGATGAGGTGGTGCGGGTGTTTGCCGGCCGGCCGACGGCGCAATGGGTGGTCGGGCGGTGTGGGATCATGGATTCACAGGGGAAGGAGATTCGAGAAGGGGTGACGCGTTATAAAAACCGTTCGCTTCGTAAATACAGCTATCGAAAGCTCTTACGAGAGAACATGATCAGCCAGCCGGCGGTGTTTTGGCGAAAAGAACTTATTGGGAAAGTGGGAGCATTGGATCAGTCGTTGCATTATACGATGGACTATGATTTGTGGTTGCGGATGGGAAGAATAAGTGAGCCGGTGCTGCTGGAGCGGGAATTGGCTCGGTTTCGGATTCATGCCCGAAGCAAGTCGGGGGAGGTGAATCGCGAGCACTTTGATGAGCAATTTCGGGTGGCGACGCGGTATTTTAATGGGGATTGGCGATCGAGATGGGCGCATCGATTGAATGTGGAAAAGATCGTGTGGGCGTATCGTCTGATGCGAATTGCGGGGTGGTGAATAAACCCAAAAGGGTTCAAATGCACAGACAACAGCGGGGAAATTCAGGAGAACAAGGCGTGATGAAGCGATTGGCCGGGTTGATGATGCTGGTCTGGTTGGCGGGTGGACCGGCCGGGGCGCAGACGACGCGCTTTGCGGAGCCGCCGACCGATTTTCAGGCGACGGTGGAGGCAACCGAGGCGGTGGCGGGGCGTTCGACGTGGGAGGCGCGGATGCCATCGGCGATCCACACGCCATTTGAATCCAACAACACCATTCTGGCGTACGGGTTTGAGCCGGCAAAACCATCAAAGGCGGCGGTGATTGTGCTGCCGATCGCCAATGGACGGAATTTGATGCTGGAAAAGGCGGTTGCGCTCTATCTGGCCAATCAGGGCATTCTGGGAGTGGTGATGCCGATGCCGTATCAGTTTGATCGCGGGAAGGATGCCAAGTCGGCCAATGCGATGGACTTGGCGGATCCGAAGACGGGATTGAAATTGTTTTTTCAAGGGACTTATCAGGCGGTGTCGGATGTGAGACGATTGAGGCAATGGCTGGTCAGCCAGCGCGGCATCGATCCGGACAAGGTGGGGTTGGTGGGGATTTCACTGGGGAGCATCGTCGCCTCGGTGACGTATTCAATTGACGATCATTTTTCGGCGGCGGTGCTGGTGCTGTGCGGGGGCGATCTGGCGGATGTGGTCTGGCATGGATCGAGGGAGACCCGTGGGTTGAAAAATGCCATCATCGGGATGGGGCATGATCTGGAGTGGACCAGGGAGATGTTGCGGCCGGTCGATCCGTTGACGTATGCCACGCCACAGCGCGGCAAGGGGGTGCTGATGGTCAACGCGAAGGATGATGAGGTGTTTCCAACCGACAGCACGATGAAATTGAACCATGCGTATGGGGATGCGGAATTGTTGATGTTGCCGGGGGATCATTATTCGGTGGCGATTTTTCTGCCATCGGTGTTGGCGCGGACGGCGGAATTTTTGCGCGGGCATCTGTTGAATGCGCCGGCGGAGAAATAACACGATTCGGGAGACCATGATGCGAATTGCGAAGATTTGGCTGGTGATGTTGGCGGCGTTGCTGTTGGTGGCGCCGGCGCGGACCTGGGCGGACGAGACCGCGGAGCTGACGCAAAAGCTGATGCCCTGGGCGAAGCTGTTGTCGGGCGGGGTCGAGCGATTCGGGGTGGATGCGTCGATTCAGGTGGATGGACAGAAAATGCAGGCGCAACTACGCCGGTGGGATGCGCAGACGATGGCGGTGGAGCTGAAGCATGGGCAGTTTCCGTTTCGGCTGATTCGCACGGCCGGTCGGACGGTGCTGGTGCTGCCGGCGCATCGGACGGCGATTGTGGCCGAGGGTGAGGTGCGCGGAGTTGATACGTTGTCGCCGGTGGGGTTGATGGATCGACTGATCGATCAGGACACGATGGTGCGGCCCTATTTTCAACTGTTGAGCGGCAACAGCGAGGCGATGATTTCGATCCTGGCGGGGGAATATCTGGCGAAACGGACAAAACTGGGGGCGAATCTGGAGGTAGATGCGGAGCATCTGCGGCTGTCGCGGGGGGAGGATGTGGTTGAGGTTCGGCGGGTGGAGTTGGGGGTCGATGAACAGCCGGGGGAGATTCCGCAGGGGTATTCGATTCAGAAGGTGGATCGCACCGAGATGGAGACGCTGGTGGTGCGCGGGATTCGACGCGGGCTGGAGGTTTTGGCGCCGTCGGTGGCGTTGAAGAACCCGGCAAGGAAGTCCGCCAAGGTGGCGCATGGGGAGCTGCGCTGGGTGGAGGATCAGCGGTTGGTTCTGCTGGGAGGAACGCCTGAGCAGATCGGTACGGCACAGGGACAGTTGATCGCGGCCGAGATGAAAAAGTGTCAGGATTCGGTGCTGGGGATTGTCGGCATTGCATCGACGTTGAACGATGGGCGATGGTTTTTGGATTCGCTGCGCAATGCGTGGAGAAGGCTGGAGAAACATATTCCGGCCGACGAGATCGCGGAGATGGATGCGGCCGCCGATGCGGCCGGGCTGGATCGTGAACAGATGCGGCTGGCGAATGTGTTTCCGGAACTGTTTCATTGCAGCGGGTTCGCGGTGATGGGGAAGGCGACCGTTGATGGCAAGCTGTATCACGGGAGGGTGCTGGATTACATGACGATGATCGGTTTGCAGGATGCGTGTGTGACGTTTGTCATCGCGCTGGCGGGGAAACACACTTTTGTCGCGGCCGGCTATGCGGGCTTCATGGGCGTGGTGTCGGGGATGAACGACCAGCAGATTTCGCTGGGAGAGATGGGTGGGCGTGGCGAGGGGAACTGGGATGGGGTTCCGATGGCGACGATGATGCGGGAGGCGCTGCAGGATTGTTCGACGCTGGAGCAGGTCAAGCAATATTGGAGCAACAGCCCGCGGACGTGTGAATATTATTATGTCTTTTCCGATGGGAAGATTCCGGATGCGGTGGGGGTTGCGGCGACGCCGGAGAAAATTGAGTTCATCGAAAAGGGGGCTTCGCACCCGCAACTGGGGCCGGGGATCGCCGATACGGTGTTGATGAGCGCCAGTGATCGGTTGCAGACGCTGCGAAACCGTGTGGAGGAGGGATATGGGAAGCTGGACGCGGCCAGCGCGATGGGGTTGATGGCCCGGCCGGTGGCGATGAAGAGCAACCTGCACGATGTGCTGTTTGTGCCTCAGGATGGGGTGGTCTATATCGCCAACGCCGACCACGACCGCCCGGCGGCGGATCGGGGTTATGTGAAGTATGATTTCGGGCAGTTGGCAAAGGAAGCGAAAATGCTGGATAATCAATGAGCAAGTCGATCATTGATCATTCAGGAGATTTGTGATGGTGTCTGCCGAAGGTGTGAAATACCTCGAACGAATGCGGCGTGAACGCACCCCATTTGGAATTGATGGGTTTGATCTGGAGGGGTTGCGGAAGAACATGTCGGTGCGCCGGGAGCCGCCCGCGGAGTTGGGTGTGCGATGTCTGCCGGCGAACATCGGCGATCTGGAGGGGGAATGGGTGATCGCGCCGGGGGCCGATGAGGACTTTCGGTTGTTGTATATGCACGGTGGGGGGTATGTATCAGGGTGTCCCGGTTTTTATCTGGCGATGGCCGCGCGAATATCGGCGGCGGCGAAGTGCGCGGTGTTCATGCCGGATTATCGGCTGGCCCCGGAACATCCATTTCCGGCCGGTCTGGAAGACTGCATCCGCGCATACTTGTGGCTGCGCGACAATGGGCCGGGCGGCGCGAAGCGGGCGAAGTCAGTTTTTATCTCCGGAGATTCGGCTGGTGGGGGATTGACACTGGCAATGGTGTTGGCGCTGCGTGATCGTGGGTTGCCGATGCCGCCGGGCGCGATACCGATCTCTCCGTATGCGGATCTGACATTAACAGGGGATTCGATACGCAGCCAAAGAGATCTCGATCCGATCATGCATCCAAATTGCCTGGGTGATTTTGTCAGGTTGTACGTTGGCGATCAGGATGTACGCCATCCATACATTTCACCGATCTTTGGAGATTACACCGGTGTTTGTCCGTTGTTGATTCAGGTGGGTGAGCATGAGGTGATTCGGGATGACAGTGTGAACACCGAAATCGCCGCCCGGCGGGCCGGTGTGGATGTCAAACTGGAGATTTATCCGGGGATGTTTCATGTCTTTCAATCGCACGAGCCGTTGTTGCCTGAAGCGGTGACTGCCTTTGGACGGATTGCGGATTTTATGCGGTCGCTTGCGTAAGTCATTAACGGTAAGCCATATGCGACTTTTGGGTGATGCCGTGAATGTCGGGTGCATGGTTGTTTGGGATCGGCACTGGCGGTAAAAGGTGGGGTGGTGGATATTGTCTGGAAAATTCTCGCGACGTTGGGATTGGTGTTTTTGAACGGCTATTTCGTGGCCGCCGAATTTTCGGCGGTGGGGGCGAGGCTGTCGCGGCTGGAGATTCTGGCCAAGGGGAGTTTTCTGGCGCGCGTGGCGTTGCAGATCAAGCACAAGCTGGATTTGTATCTCTCCACCTGCCAATTGGGGATCACGATCGCCAGTCTGGGGCTAGGGGCGGTGACCGAACCGGCCGTGGCGGTGATTGTCGGGCCGGCGCTGCACTGGCTGGGGGTTCCGGCATCGCAGATACACGCCGTCGCGTTTGCCATCGCGCTGGCGATCAGCACGTCGTTGCATGTGGTGGTGGGTGAGGTGGCGCCCAAGAACTGGGCGATTCTTCATCCTGACCGCATGTTGCCGGTGGTGGCGCTGCCGTTGGTGGTCTTCACCTATCTTTTTTATCCGGTGATCTGGCTGCTCAATGCCGCCAGCAATGCGTTGTTGCGACTGAGCGGTGTGCGGATTCATGGGGATTTTCATGGCGGGCTACCGCACACGGAGCAGGAGTTGCGGACGCTGTTGAGCGAGTCGGTGCAGTCGGGGGCGATTGCCAAGAGCAACGCGCGGCTGTTGACCAGCGCGTTTGAGTTTGGGCATCGCAAGGTGAGGCAGATCATGACGCCGCGGCCGGGGGTGGATTTTCTGAAGGTGAATCAGCCGTTGGGTGAGATTTTGCGGATCGTGCAGAAGAGCGCCAACACCCGGCTGCCGTTGTGCGAGGGGGATTTGGATCATGTGATCGGGCTGATTCACATGAAGGATTTGTTTAATCATCTGAAACTGACGCCGGGGCGATTGAAATTTCTGGATGAAAAATCCCCCAACGGCGAGGCGGTGGCGATTGCCAGCGGGTTGCCCGGTTCGGCGGTGCATGTGATCGGATCGGGGGACATTGATCTGATGAAGATCAAGCGCGAGGTGGTTTTTGTGCCGGAATTGCTGGAGGTTTCCAAGCTGTTGCGGCAGTTTCAAAACAGTCACAATCACATGGCGATCGTGGTGGATGAATATGGATCGACCGTTGGTATTGTGACGATGGAGGATGTGCTGGAGGAGATTGTAGGGGAGATCGAGGATGAATTTGACACCACGCCGGCGGCCGATTTTGTGAAGGAAGGTGAGAATTATCGCGTGGCGGGGTTGTATCCGCTGCATGAGCTGCGTGACCGGCTGGCGATTGAACCCTTGTCGGCCGACGGGGTGGACACGGTGGGAGGGTACATCGTGCAGCAATTGGGAAGATGGCCGCGAGCGGGGGATGTGACGACGATCGGGCGATATACGATTCAGGTCTTATCGGTCCATCAAAAGCAGGTGGGACAGGCGTTGATCACGCCAAAACAACCGGCGGAATCGGATGCTTCAACGCAGTCATCGAGTCAATAGAGAAAAATCGAAATTTTGGCTTTTCAAATATCAATTTGTTGTGGTTGAGGCTGGTGTTTTTTGGGATGGGCGGTGAAAGAAAGGGACGAATCTGTCATAAGTGCATTGAATAAATGCACTTACATCATGCGAATCGGCAAATTGGGTTGGATTTGTGGGTGGGGTTGAGATTTGGAGGGGATGAAAAACAAATCCTGTTGCGAACGATATTGGACGTTGAGAGATTGACCAAGCCCCGATAAAATGTGTCCTGTTGAATCTGGATCATGTGGTTGTGTTGATCAGATGGGTGGCGGCAAACGGGTAACTTGCCGCGTCTGGATTTGGGCCCCGAGAAAGGGGTTGAAAAGACAAAGGCCGGATTATCGGTCATTGGTCATGGATGGATACCCAAAGGGGGTTGGTTTGGTTGTGCCTGTTACTCTTTGTGAGGAGCAGGGTTTTTCAGGATGTTGGCCGGTCTGGCAAGATGCCAGGCGGCAGGCTGCAAGTGGGTGTGCCGCGGGTCGGCAAGTTTCTCCGTTGTGCAGCAGTTGTTAAGGAGGCTCTTATGAGTCTGAAGCGTGGGTTGTTGGGTGTTGGAGTTCTGGCGGGCGCGCTGGCGTTTGGGTCGTATGCCCAGGCCGGTTCGCTGGTGCTTGGAAACTCCGGGTGGCGCGCATCGTGGTCGTCGTCGTTTGACAACGCCGATTACACATATGTGACGCTGACAGTGCTGGCCGAGACGGACAGCACGGTGGTGATTCAGAAGACCGCGGTCTTCGCCGATGGTCCCGATCAGCATGGGTTGATTGCCCCGATCGAGATCAATTTCGAGCAGACGCGGGCGGATGCCGCCAAGAACATTGTGGTCACCAGCGAAAGCGTGACCAACGCCAGCGGCGTGGATTGGAACAGCTTCCAGTTCATCATCGAGGATGGGACGACCGACACGTCGGCCGACACCAGCTTCGACGTGACGCGGACGTTCGGCAGCGTTCCTCCGTTTGATGTCTCCCCCTTCTCGGTGGTGGGCGTGGGTGGGATCACTTCCCAGCCGCAAATCATCACCCTTGGGGATGGCGTGCTGGCCAACGGCGACATCTGGCGTCCGGGCGTGGGTCCGGCCGGCGGTGAGCTGGTGATCCATGCCGCTCCGGCGACCGATGGGTCCAAACGGTTCGTCTTCAAGGAACTGCCCGGCGGCGAAGTGATTCCGCTTCCGGCGGCCGCCTGGATGGGCCTGAGCAGCCTGCTGGGGTTGGGCGCTGTGGGCGCCTTCCGCAAGGCTCGCCGCACCATCGCCTGAAAGGGTGATCGGCCGGAAGGTCGAATTCGGTGAATTTCCCCGCGAGGGTCGAATGAATCGACCCTCGCTTTCTTTTTGCGCTCAGACAGAGCCTAATTCGGCGGATGGGGTGGGTTGTGGTAGATTCCTGCCATTATGGACAATACGGACAACCCATCGACAACCGGCGGGAAAAAACGGCGGCATACGATCCGGAAATTGCTGCTGGCGGTTTTGGTGTTGTTGGTGGTGGCGGAGATGGGGCTGCGGTGGGGGGCGGGGCTGGGCAATCCGGTGTTGTATCAGGCCGATTCATCCTGCGGGTATCTGCCGGTGGCGGATCAGCACATCAGAAGGTTTGGATGTTGGAACATTATCAATCATTTTGGTCAGCGCTCGGCCGACCTGCCGGCCGACAAAACCCCCGGCCATGAGCGGGTGCTGTTTGTCGGCGATTCGGTGACGTACGGAACCACCCATGTGGACCAGGGCCGGATCTTTACCGCGATATTGGCCCAACAGCTTCCCCAGAAGCTGGGCCGGCCGGTGGAGATCATGAACGCCTCCACCGGGGCGTGGGCGGTGGGCAATGAGGTGGGGTATCTGAAATCGCGCGGGACATTTGGCGCCGATGAGGTGGTCTTTGTCTTAAACAACGGGGATCTGACACAGCCGTTCAATCCGGGTCATCTGTCGGAAGTATCGGGGTATCCGGATCGACGGCCGTGGTGCGCGTTGTCGGAATTGTGGACACGATATGCCAAGCCGCGGATTTTTCGACAAAAGCCCAGCCAGGATGCCGGATCCACCGTGGCGGAAGGATCGCAGATCGAATTCAAGGAGATTCTGGCCCAACTCGAAGAGGCGCGGTCGATTTGCCAACAGGGGGGCGCGACAATGGCAATCGTCTACAGTCCCTGCGCCGGCCGGCAATGGAATGAAGCGCCCTATCCGCAGCGATTGGAATCGCTAAAAGAGTGGGCGGATGCGAAGGAGGTTCCATTGCTGGATTTGACCGGGGTGTATGCGGCCGCGCCGGCCGGGGAGGTTTATTTTGATGGGGTTCACCTGCGCCCCAGGGGGAATGAATTGGCGGCAGAGGGGATTATGGCCCATTGGGCCGTATTGGCCGGAGAGTAGGGCAACCGGGTTGGGGATGTTCGGCCAACCACCGCGGCGCAAAGGTTGATTCGCATGCCACAACGCCTTTCCATCGCCATGTGTACCTTTAATGGGGCGGCCCATCTCCCGCTGCAATTGCAAAGTTTTCTGGATCAGGAGCGTCTTCCCGATGAACTGGTGGTCAATGACGATGGCTCCACCGACCAGACGATTGCTCTCCTGAATGATTTTGCCCAAAAAGCACCTTTCCCCGTCCACATCCAGTCCAACACGCAACGACTGGGAGTGGTGCGGAATTTTGAGAACGCCATTCTCCGCTGCGGCGGTGATGTGATTTTTCTCTCGGATCAGGATGATGTCTGGGAGCCGCAAAAGTTGCGGACCATCGCCGCGGTCTTCGAGCAATCACCGCAGGTTGGTTTTGTCTGCGCCAATGCGCATGTGGTCGATCAGGAGATGAATCCACTGGGGTATCTGCATTGGCAGGGATTGGGGTTCGATGGTGCTTGGGTTGCCGCCGTCAATCAGGGGCGCGCGTTTGAAACCTTTCTCAAACTCTGCCCACTCTCCGGCCACATGATGGCCTTCTCCTCGCGATTACGACAGACCCTCATCCCCATACCGCGGGGATGGCTGCACGACCCATGGATCGCGCGGGTCTCCTCGGCGATTTCTCGGGTGGTGCTGCTGGATGAGCCGCTCTCCCGATACCGTCAGCATCTCAAGCAGGCGGTGGGAGGGCGCAAGACGACCCTGTTGCAATTCGCGCTGCGCGGCAAGCCGGATGCGGGTCGACTGGCCACCGATGCCGATCAATACCAGCAGATGCTCAATCGGCTTGGCGCCCATCAGGGCGGGTTCACTCAGCCGGATGTGATCCAACTGCTGGAGGAGAAGGTGGATTTCATGCAGGCGCGGGCGCGGATGAGACAATCGCCAAGCTCCCGCTATCGGCTGATCTGGCGACAGTGGCGGATGGGGAGATACCACCGCATCGCGCGGGGGTGGGTGACGATTCTGCGTGATCTGCTGGGTTGATCTATTGTTTTGGAGCCAGCAGTCTTCGATACAGCTCGATGGTGCGATCCACCTGTATATTAAAGGTATAGTGTTCGCGGATGTGTTGGGCGGCGTTTTGGCCCATTTGATTCAGCATCTCCCCATCCGCCAGAAAATCCTGTGCTGATTGGATGAAGGCATCGTGGTCGATGTTGACCGATCGGCCGGTCACATTCTCAATAATCAATTCGCTGGTTCCAGAGGTTCGGGTCCGCAGCACCGGCACGCCGGCGCTCATCGCCTCGGCGCAGACCAGGCTGAAACCTTCGCGGCCGCTGGGGAGCAGCAGGGCGTCGATGGCTTGATAGATCCCCAGCGGGTCACACGTGGGGAGCATGATCACCCGATCACCCAACCCCTCGGCCGCGATGCGCTGCTTTAACCGTGCCTCATACGGCCCTTCCCCCACCAGCAGCAGTTTCAACTTTGGCATCCGCGAGGCCAGGTCCAGCAGCCAATCGACATTCTTGGGATCATCAAACCGACCGACATAAGCCGCCACCCGCCCATTGTCCGCCAGCCCCAGCTTGGCGCGGGAGGCCAACTTGTCCCCCTCGGTTCGCTGTGGGAATCGCCCCGGGTCGATCCCATGCGGGATCAGCGTGATTCGGCTTTCCGGCAGATGCACCTGGTCTCGCAGCCATCGCCCCGCATCGGCCGATGCCACATGCACATGGTCGCCGAAATTGTTGAAGAGCCACCGCGGCCGCGGCAGGGGCATGTGGGAGAGATGCAGCGTATAAAGCAGCGGCACATTCCCCACCCGCGCCCACTTGCCGATGAAATTGGTCCGCCGATAGTGGGAATGGAGCAGATCGGCCGGATGTTCCTTGAGATACCGCCGCAACATCCGCATCGCCCGCCAAGTCTGCAACGGCCCACCGTGCGCCGGCAGGTCGATCCAGGGCCAGGGGGCCTTCTCAAAGAGATGATGCCAAGGCCCCCGCGCCCCGGCCACAGCCACTTCGTGTCCGCGATCGTGCAAGGCCGCGCAAAGGTTGTAAACATACCGCGAAAGGCCGCCCGGATCGGAGGCGTTGACCAGATGCACGATGCGCAGGGGAGGGGGGTTATTCATTGGCAACCGCGAGGGCCGGTGATTTCTCTTTTGCCATGATTCGCCTCTTGATCACCCGTGCCGGATTCCCCGCCACCACCGTCCAAGGCTCAACATCCCTGGTGACCACCGCCCGCGCCCCGATCACCGCTCCATCGCCGATGGTGACGCCGGGCGCGATGAAGGCCCCGGCCGCGATCCAGACATAATTGCCGACGGTGATCTTTTTGCGGATCAGCGGATAGGCCAGTGACGTATAGTCGTGTGTCCCACCACACAGATAAGCATCCTGCGAGATGACCACATGGTGGCCGATCTCGATCCCACCCAGGTTGTACAGATGGACGCGCGGGCCGATGGCGACAAAATCCCCGATCGTCAGCATCCAGGGCATCTCGATCCAGACATTTTCACTCACCCAGATGCGCGTGGACCCCTTCGCCCCGAACAGTTTCAGAATGAATCCCCTTCCCCGCGGGATTCTCCTCCAGCACATCCGCCAGATCGTCTTCCAGACCACCAGCCACACCAGCCGAACCGGGTATGACCAGCGCGGGTAAGGCCACACCTCCCTCCCCTGAAACTGCGCCTCTGATTTGGGGTCCAATTGCATATTCATCAAATGTCCGCTGCTATCGGCCCGACATCGGCAGCCGATGGCCAAAGTATAAACGGCGACGGTGAGAATGACAGCCACCTCCCCGCACCGTCTCCTGCCGACAATCCAAAATCGCAAATCAAAAATCAAAAATCAAAAATCCCACCCTCATCCCCATCTGGCCAACAAACCCCTTTCATGGCAAGATGGACCCATGCTCGATGTGCTGATCCAGACCTTTAATGAGGAACAAAACCTCCCCCACGCGCTGGCGAGCGTGGCCGGTTGGACCGGCCGGGTTTTCGTGGTGGACAGCGGCTCCACCGACCGGACGCTGGAGATCGCCCGCGCATCCGGGGCCACGGTGGTGGAACACGCATGGGAGGGTTACGCCCGCCAGAAAAACTGGGCCTTGGACAACCTCCCCTTCGAGTCCCCCTGGGTGATGATTTTGGATGCCGATGAGGCGATCACCCCCCAACTGCGCCGGGAGATCGAACAGTTGTGCGCCCGCCCGGCCGATTCGGTCCCCCAAAGCGGCTTTTACATCAACCGCTATCTGCTCTTTCTGGGAAAGCGCATCCGCCACTGCGGCTACTTTCCCAGTTGGAACCTTCGCCTCTTCAAACGGGGCAAAGCGCGCTACGAAGACCGACCCGTCCATGAACACATGATCGTCGATGGCCCGCAGGGATTCCTCAAGCACCTATTGGAACACAACGACCGTCGCGGACTTGAACATTACATCGCCAAGCACAACCGCTACTCCACCCTGGAGGCCGAGACCCTCTACTTCGCCCACTCCCTGCCGGATCGCAACCTGATCAAACCCGATGCCTTCGGCTCCAGCGTGGAGCGCCGGCGCTTTTTCAAGACCCACATCTACCCCAGACTCCCCGCCAAATGGCTGGGGCGGTTCCTCTGGATGTATTTTCTTAAACTGGGGTTTCTCGATGGAATGACCGGCCTGCGCTTCTGCCTGTTGATCTCCTCCCACGAACTGATCACCAGCCTGAAGTTGTACGAACTCAAACAACGGGCCAAAGAGACCGCCCACCCGAACATCGACACCCTGAAGACCAACCACCAACAACTGATCGAACCCCCCGTCTCCCCCTCCTCCCCCTCTCCCCTCACCGATGAATTTTCGAGTTTGGATTTGCGATTGTCGAATGAAATCCAAAATCAAAAATCAAAAATCGAAACTCCCCCCTCCCGCCACCAAAGCCCCTGGAGCACCATGGAAAAAATAAAGCGAGTTATATGGATGATCACCCGCGCCACCCTCTTTCGCCACTCGTTTCACAACTGGTACGGGTGGCGGCGCTTTTTGCTGCGCGGTTTTGGCGCCAAGGTGGGCAAAGGGGTGCGCATCCGCCCCTCGGCCACCATTGAGATCCCGTGGAATCTCTCCATCGACGATGGGGCGATCATCGGGGACCACGCGATCCTCTATTCACTGGGCAAAATCACCATCGGCCGACACTGCGTCATCAGCCAATACGCCCATTTGTGCGCCGGCACGCACGACCACAGCCAGCGCTCCTTCCCCCTGCTTCGTCCCCCGATCGTGCTGGAGGAGGATGTCTGGATCGCGGCCGATGCCTTCGTCGGCCCGGGGGTGACGATCGGCGCCCGCTCTCTTTTGGGGGCGCGGGGGAGTGTCTTCAAGGACCTCCCCCCCGGCATCATCGCCACCGGCAACCCCCCCCCCCCCAACAAGCCGCGCCTGCTGGAAGGCGCCCCCGACCAGATTCCCGATGCGTAGGTCCACCCGTTGGTCCACCATCACCGGACGACTTTGACCGGTTGCGGCAAATACTTTCGGGCGCGACGGGACTCTTTTCTTGCTTGCCGAGACTTCGTTCTGGTGTCACGAGACTTCTTTCTTGCGCACCGAGGCTTCTTTCCACCGTGCCCAGACTTCCATCTTGCTTAGCGAGTCTTCTTTCCGGCATACCGGGACATTTTTGGACTTCAACGAGACTCTTTTGACCGTTGCGGAGATTCTTTTGGCCGCATCGGCGATGGCCGGCGGTGGGATTTTCGATTTTAGATTTGCGATTTTGGATTGAATACGAAAATCAAATGTGCCACCGAGACACGGCTCGACTGAGCTCGCCGAAGTCAGAGGCCACGACTCGACTGAGCTCGCCGAAGTCAGAGAAGAAAAATCCTCTGTGTTTTTCTCTGTGCTCTCTGTGGCTCTGTGGCAAAATTTTTCTTTGCCACCCCTTCATCATCAAAAATCAAAAATCCCATCAAGTCTCTCCTCCATTTTGTTCGATGAACAAAAAGCCCACCCGACATCCGTGCGGGTCGATTGTCGAGCCGCCGCCGGGATCGGGCGATCAATTCATCCGCGCATCAATTCAGCGCGGGAAAGGAAGTGGATCATGTCGATCCAATATTTGCCGGAATCTGATTCCGGTCTGCGCGACTGGGCGGCCAATTTCGACACGCTCATCAACGCGGCCCCCGTCACCTACGGATTGTCGATCTCGCAGGCGACCAGCTATGGGGAGAAGCGCTCCGCCTACGCCACCGCCCTGACGGCCGCGACCGACCCCTCCACCCGCGGCGATGCGACCATCTTGGCCAAGAACATCGCCAAGCTGTCGCTGATCGCCATCAGCCGGGAACTGGGCCAATTCGTGCGCAGCAACCCGATCGTCACCGATGCCCAGCGGCAGGCGCTGGGATTGAACATCCGCGCCCAACGCGCCCCGATCCCCGCGCCGACCGAGGCGCCGCAGATGGACATTTTGTCGATCAGCGGCCGAACGGTCTCGATCCGCCTGCACAAGCAGGGGAGCGGCCGCGGCAAACCCACCGGCGTGGCGGGCGCGCGCCTTTTCAGCTTCGTCGGTGAAACCGCCCCGCAGGACCTGCGCGACTGGACCTTTGAAGGGACCGATTCGCGCACCAAGTTCAGCATCACCCTCGCGGCCGACATCCCCACCGGCAGCCGGGTCTGGCTGACGGCCTGCTGGTTCAACCCGATGCAGGAGTGCGGCCCAAGCTGCGAGCCGATCAACACCTATGTGCAGTACGGCCCCCCGACCGCGCAGAGCGCGATTCGCGACAGCGATGGGCCGATCAGCCGGGCGGCGTGATGTTACCGCCTTGATTGGGTTATGATGCTACGCCGGGCGGCGGTCCTCCCACTTGCGGGGATCGCCGCCCTTTCATTTTGGATATTGGATTGGGGGATGATGAAGGGGTGATAAGATGATAAAGAAAGAAGAAGCCACCGAGACACAGAGAACACGGAGAAATTCTCTTATCTTCTCTGTGATCTCTGTGCCTCGGTGGCACATTATATTCTGGATTCTTGGTATTCACCTGTAATCGAAAATCGCAAATCTAAAATCGTAAATCAAAACCCCCCAAGACACTCGGCCATTTGCTGGGCGGTTTGGCGCCATTGGAACTTTTGGGCTTGTGCCGCCCCGGCCCGGCGGAGTTGTTCGGCGTGGGTGGGGTCGGTCAGGGCGCGGGCGAGGTTTTCGGTGAGGGCGGGCAGGTCGTCGACCGGTGAGAGGTCGGCGGCTTGGCCGCAGACTTCGGGCATGGCGCAGCAGTCGCTGACGACCGTTGGGGTGCCGAAACTCATCGCCTCGATGGCGGGGATGCCGAAGGATTCGCAGACGCTCATCAGGACGAAACAGCGGGATTGGCGAAGAATCTCCTCGACGCGGGCATCGGAGACCCGCCCTTCGATCACAACATGCTTTTCGACACTCAATCGTCGCGCCAGCGATTGAAGATGGGCGCGATAGTCGGCCGGGCAATGTCCGGCGATGCGGTAGATCAGCTTTTCCAATCCCGGCCGGTTGACCAGTTGCGGCAGCGCCTCGATCACCAACGACTGGCGCTTGTAGGGGCCGACATTGCTGACCGAGGCCATCTCCATGGGGCGGGCGTTCCAGTCGGGCAACAAACCACCGGCGCGTTCGATCCAGGAGGGAGGGAGGCCGTTGTAGAAGACCTCCGCGCGTTTGGGTTGGATTCGCAGTCGGCCGACGATCAGGTCGCGCAGATAGGCGCTGGTGAATCCGCAGCAGGCGGCCAACCGCAGCGCCCGGGCGTGCGCCCGGCGTTTGAGAAAGGCGATTACCGGGTCTTTTCTGCTGGTCCAGGCTTCGGTGCGATAGGGCCAGGGGTCCTGAAAATGGGCCAGCGTGGGAATGGGCATCCGTCTGATCACCATCCCATTGAGCTGCACGACCGCGTTGACGTGATTGTCGATGGCCCAGCGGACCAGCGCATCATTTTCATACTTGTTGCGCGCCACCCGTCGAAGGGTGGTGGCGGGAGCCCAGAGGAGATGGGCGTTGGTCGGCAGCGATTCCCGCCTGAAGTTGTCGTGAAGGGTATGCCCTTCGATCAATGCGAGGGTGAAGGTCCAATCGGGACGAAGTTCAGCCATGTGGCGGAACAATTCCCGGCCGACGGTGTATCCGCCGCCGGAGCCGATGGAGAGACCGTTGATGAGAATGCGACGAGGGGGATTCATGGAATTAATCCTTCCAGTGATCGATCAGGGCGCGGGCCTCCATGACGCGGGCGCCATGCAGGAATGCGAGCGCCAGCATCGCATCGGGCCATGCGGGGTCGCGGCCGCGGCCATGCCGTTGTGCGAACAATTCGGCCTGTCGGGCGGGAGAGGCGAGAATCGGTTTCATCCGCAGCGCTAGTTCAAAGCGAATCTCATCGGTCCGGCAGGGGCCGGCATCGCTGTATTCCTCCCAGTCAAAGAGCCACACCTTCCCATCGGAGAGGATCATGTTGTGGGGGGAGAAATCACCATGCACCCGGCGGACGGCGGCCGAATCGCCCATCAGTTGAATCAATTCGCGGTGGAAGGGGGAGTCGGGGTTGATATTCTCCATGTATTGACGCCACCAGGGTTGTTGCTCAATTTCTGACCAGGGGAGGAGTCGGCGGGGACCAGCAAACGTGTTCAGGAGGTTTGACTCCACCCATTGCCACGAATGGGTCATGGGGGAGGATTTTTCCGGCAGGGGTTGCAGAAGAAGATACTGGTGGTCCTGAAATTGGCCGAAATGGATCATGTCCACCACCTTGAAATCATAACGATCCTCGCGGGCGATCCGGGTCAGGATATCGACCGCGTTGGCGAGTTTACGGTGGTTGTATTCACTGAAGGAGATTTTGGCGAAGGCGACACGGTGCGAGCCGTCAAACAGATGGATGTAGACCCGCGCCTCGCAGCGGGCCGGGGGGGGCCAGACGACGACCGCATCCATTTCCCGATGGCCGGTGAGTTGGCGAACCTCATCAAGCCATTGCTCAAAGTCAAAGCCGTCGGGGAATTGTATTTTTTTGACCCGCGGGAAGAAGATGCGGTCCAGATTCATGCGGGCCAGGAAGACCAGCAGCGACTTGTAGATTTTTCGTCGGCGGCTGTGGACCGGGAAAAATTGCAGTGCCGCGATGCGATCCATTCTGCCGCGGGTGGTGAATGCCAGGATTGGTATTTTTCCCAAACCGTAAATATAATACCCGTCACCAGCGGGAATTCTCTTTTTTATGGAACAGCAGGTCATGACTGAAACCTATCGTAAGCATTTTACGGATCAAGCCAAGGCGACGGACTACGATTCCCGCCAATATGCCGCTGGTACGTACGGAGAGATCACATGGCGAATGGAGCAGGAACAACTGGCACATTTTGCCGCTCAATTTCGTCAATCTCATCCGTGGATCGATTATCTGGATTTCGCGGCCGGGACCGGACGGATCATCTCCTTCATGGAGGAGAAGGTGGATAGCGCCACCGGCATCGAAATTTCTCAGCAGATGATCGATGTGGCGCGGACCAAGGTCAAACATGCCAAGCTCATCCGCGCCGATATTACGGAGCCAAATTCGTCAATGGAAGGCAAATATGACCTGATTACTGCATTTCGATTTATCTTGAACGCCGAGCCGTCGCTGCGTTTGGCCGCTTTCAAGGCGCTGGCCACACGTCTCAAAGGTCCAGACAGCCGGTTGGTCTTCAACAACCATGGCAATCTGATGAGCCATAAGCTCATCATGTGGCCCTTTCACGAATTGCGAAATTTAGGCAAAGGGCATCGATCCGAGGGCAACTGCATGACCCATCGGCAGGTGTTGCGATTGGCTCATCAGGCAGGTCTGGAGATCGAAGCCGTTTGGGGATCGGCGGTCTTGGGCAATAAATCGATGCGCATATTGTCCAGCGTTCGCGTTGAACGACTGGAAAGAAAATTAATGGGGTTGCCGCTGCTTGCACAGTTCGGCGTCAATCAGATGTATGTGGCACGTCGTGCCTGATCATATGACGCAGCGAATGGATATTTCCAGCGGTGCGGTTCCCGTGGCGATTATCGTCAATGAGATCCCGCCGTACCGTATTCATTTGCATCGGCGAATTATTTGCGAGATACCGGAGATTCGTGTCTGGACGATCTGCACCCATGATGCTGGCAGGGGACTGTGGCGCAGCGAGGTGCCGGCAGACATTCACCCGATCCTTCTGGGTCAGGGACAACCGGCCGCTGTCCAGCAAAGAAAGATACGTTATTGGCCGCGCGAATGGCGCAAGGCGGGAAGGATCATCCGTTGGATGAAGCAGCAACGCATCCGGGCCGTGATTATGGGCGGGTACAATGACTTGGGGCGGCTGCGCCTGATTCACTGGTGCAGAAGGCATCAGGTCAATTGCTTTCTTGTCGCCGACAGCAATATACACAGCGACAAGGCGCGCGGCCTCGTGGCAATGATCAAACGCTTGTGGGTGTCAAGCGTCGTCCGCAAGTGTGATGGGATTCTGCCGTGCGGCACGTTGGGCAAGGCCTACTTCGAGCGTTACGGCGCGGATCCAGATCGCATTTTCTTTTTCCCTTACGAACCGGACTATGAGTTGATACGCAACTTGCCTTCGGATGTTATTGAGAATACACGTCGACGCTTTCAGTTGAATCCCAATCGCCGTCGTATCGTGTTTTGCGCGAGGATGGTTGACGTGAAGCGCCCGGATTTGCTGATTGATGCATTTATTCGAATCGCCGACGAGCGGTCGCAATGGGATTTGGTTATGGCTGGTTCGGGACCGATGGAAGAGTATTTGAAGCAACGTCTTCCGGCCGAGCTTCGTGAACGCGTCATTTGGACAGGCTTTCTTGATGATCAGTCCGCAGTCAGCGCACTCTATCGCTTGAGTGATGTCTTGGTGCTTCCCAGCGACTATGAGCCGTGGGCTCTGGTCATCAACGAGGCGGTCGCCGCTGGAATGGCAGTGGTCGCGTCCAACATCGTCGGCGCTGCTGCCGAGCTAGTCAGGGAAGGTGTCAATGGCCATACTTTTCCAGTCGGAGACCTGAATGAACTGACCGATTGCCTTCGGGAGGTTACGGACGACAAGCGGATTGATGCAATGAAAGCCGCCTCGAAACCCATTCTTGAGGATTGGCAGCAGCACAACGATCCGGTGAAAGGATTGCGTAGGGCGCTGCGCGCAGTAGGTATCTTTCAGTAAGCTTCTGCGGCGGTCCGCAATTCATATGTTTCTGCATCCAATGATGCGTTGACCTGCACTATATCCAGCAAAAATGTGGCAATTGCCAGGTAGATATAGATACAGAAGACCGGCGCGTTGAGCATTCCCAGCAAATAACCGTCGAATATAGCACCGACGGCAATGGCGGCCAGGCCGCCGGCAACCAGATCGGCGATAATCGCTTCATTCCCGAATCTGTTTTTCAATTTCTGAATGCGGAGGATGGCAAGTGAGGTAAGGAAAATAAAGAGAGCCAGGGGCACCAGCCCGATCAATCCTAAATTTGCGGCGACAGCGATGTATGAGTTTTCGACCACCGAGGCATCGCGAATGTCGCCGACGAGAGGGTTGGCCACAAACCGCTTCCATGTGTTGGACCATGCATATGATCGGTTATCCAGGGTCGAAAAGAGACGCCCTGCAGTGAGCGTACTGCTTTGGTACACAGACACTGCAATGACGTAAAAAAATACAGCCGCGATGGCAAACCACGTGAATTGTTTCAGCCGTCCACGGAAAATGAGGCCCAACCCTACTACGGCCATGAGTAGTCCGTTGCGGGTACCTGTCCATATCAGGAACACGATCAGCAACCCGGTCAGGGCAGACCAGAATATACGACCCGTCTTGCCGGTACGTGGGTGTACAATCAGGATGCTGGTCGGCAGCAGCGCCAAAACAATCAATTCTGCGCACAATGTCGCTGTCGAACCGGTGGCGGCAAGACGGTTTTGCCAAATGATGCCGGAGGGATTGACGGCCAATTGACAGATGGTTGCAATCGAAAAAATAACGCCCACGCCTGCCATGCACACGACCGCACGATAGACATCATCCCAATCCTGGAGCCATTTTGACAAGCCCATGCCCAGGACCAGCATCGTCAGGCTGTAGATAAAAATACCGCCCATGCCCCGTCCATATAAGCCGCCAGCCAGCGCCCGGCCGACATAAGTCAGTTCAAACAGGAAGAAAAGTAGCGTTCCACCCAGAATCAAACAACGTCGCCAGCCGCGGCGTGACTGAAAGGCCGGAATCAGCAGTACGATCAGAAGTCCGATGCTGATCGCTCTTCCATGGCTACGCATCACCTCTAGCGGCGCAATGAATCGCGTTTTGAACCATGGCTGGATGAAGAACCCCAGCGAAGCAACATAGATCAGCAGGCTTATGACCCCCCATTTCCATTTCGGCCAGATGATCAAGCAGACCAGCAGAACCAGCAACGCGCCCATCGCCACCCAGGCCCCGGGTGTATTGAGAGCTTGGATCAGGAATTGGAGTTGCTCCAGTGGTGAAGGGATGTTTTGCAGGGTTGTATTCATTTTGTATTTGCGACAGCAATCATCCCATGAACATAATTCGTCCGTCTTTTGATCAATTGCACTTCTTCAACATTGTGCAATGTCGGCTTGAACGGTCTGGCAGTCTCAAAGCTATTGTCGGCGGTGAAAACATTGACTGCAAGGGCGTCTTCTCAAAGGTTTTGCTTACAAGAGCCGCCACTCGTATTCGACCCGGCATCATACCCACACCTCGTTTCGCTCTTCCTTGCAAGTACCTCAATTTCCTCGATTCACAGACACACTGGCAGCTATGGGGGATGAGGTACGTTTTAACATTTGGTGGAATCGTTCCCATAATCCGTTCCAGTCCGCCGGGGCGAGTCGGGGCATGATCAGCCAGTAGAACAATAATGAGGAGGCGCAGATGAGGGAGATGCGCACGACATTTCCATATGGCATGGAGGGGAGCATCATCGCCGCCGCCCAACCGGGGGTAATTGCCAGAACAGAGCCGATCATCGCGGGGGTGTATATTCGCGATACCTCACGCCATCGCCCACCTCCATAGCGGATGCCGAGGTAGCAAACCACTGGCCATAGGACCACAAAAACCAGTGATTCGGCAAGTGCTACCGCCACCAACCCGCCAAAGGCTGCCGCCATTCCTACACTGATGATGAATGTGGCCGACAGTGCGCCGTGAAATATCATCAACGTTTTGAATCGACCTTGGCTCTGCATCAGGGATTGCCCTGGCGCACCAACGGCACGAAATGCCATGCCAATGCATAAAATCTGTACGACAGGGATCGCAGGGGCCCATTTGTCCGGAAAGATCAGTCGAATAGCTGGGTCGGCCAGTGCGGCTTGGAGAAAGCAGGCGGGGATCGTCACCAGCGCCAGCATGCGTGAGGCAAGGATGAAGGCCTGTGTCTGGCGATGCGGATCTTCCTGCAATTTTGACAGCGTGGGGAAGAGCACATTGCCCAAGTTATCTGTAAATAGAGTTACCGTCTGCATTGATAGGTTGAAGGCGAAATAATAAAGGCCGGTCTGCACTGCATCATGAAAGATACCTAGCATGATGAAGTCTCCCTGTGAGGTGACCGTCCAAAGAGCCGACATGATCGTCAGCGCAGCGCTGTCTCCCATTAGATACCACCAGCGGCGGATCCGCAGCCTGATCCCGGGTCGGTGTGGCGCGAGGCTCCATTGGATCAACGCATTGACGGCTATTGAGGTCACCATTGCGACGGCAATGCTGTAAGCACCCCACCCCCGCCAAGCCAAGGTACAGGCGATCATCGCCTGTACCAGCGCCACGGTGACGACAATTAGGGATTGAGCCTTAAATCGCAGTTGATTGGAGAGTTTAGCCTGCGGAACCACTAACAAGGCGCTCAGCGGAGCATTTAGTGACAAGATCGCCAACAGACCAGCGAGTTTTGGCTCCTGATAAATCCGCACCACCAGTGGTATGCTCGCCAGCGTCAGCAACATGCCACCAATACCGAGAGTCAAAGACATCCAGAAGACCGGATTGGCCCAGCGGCGAAATTGCGCATGGCGATGGATAAGGATTTCTCGCAGTCCAGCTCGTTGTAGTACCGAAACAAATGCCGTCACGGTATACGCCAGCCCGATCAGCCCAAAATCTTCCCGTGCCAGCAACCATGCCAAAACAATGTTGGCGGTTGTGTTGATCCCCTTGGTCCCCAGCGTCTGGGCGATCATCCACGAAAACCCGCGGGCCACCGCGTGGCCCAGGGCCGGGGTCGTTGGCGAAGTGGTCTTCGTTGTCGTGCTGCTCATGGAAAATGATCAGTTGGCGGATTGTGTCTGATATCGTTCATCCACCCACCGGCAGAGGGTGTGAAAGAGCAGTTTGTGGGATTCCTGAATCCGCGCGGTGGATACCGAGGGGACCAGCAGTTCGATGTCGGCTAGGCCCAGCGCCTGTCCGCCGGTTTTGCCAAGGAACGCGGCCGTGATCAGGCCCTGTGCCTTGGCGGCCTGTAATGCGAGGATCAGATTTTGGCTTTGGCCGCTGCTGCTCATGATGATCAATAAATCCCCCGCGTTGCCCAGCGCCTCCACCTGCCGGGAAAAGACCCGGTCAAACCCGTAATCATTGGCACAACAGGTCAGCACGGTCGGGTCGCACAAGGCGATTGCCGCCAAGGCCTGCCGATCTGTGCCAAACCGCACCACCAGCTCCTCGGCGAAGTGCATCGCATCGGCCGAGCTTCCCCCATTGCCCGCGATCAACACTTTCCCCCGCCGCCGCCAGCAATCGACCATCGCATCGGCCAGCCGACCCAGCGCCGGCCCCAGCGCCACCACCCCCGGCAACAACGCCGCCAGTTCGGCGATCGATTCTTCAAGCATTGTTCCAATCGAGTTCATGTTCACACATCCTGCCAGGAGTTAGGGGCCAGGAGCAAGGGGTTAGGAATTCCTCCAGCACCCAGCACCCAGCACCCAACACCCAATCACCTAGCAACCATCACCTTGTCAGGAGTTAGGGGCCAGGAGCAAGGGGTTAGGAATTCCTCCAGCACCCAGTACCCAGCACCTAGCACCCAGCACCTATCACCTAGTATCCAGCACCTTGTCACCCGCTCCCACTCTCCCCCTCTCCCCCTCTCTGCCCCCCGTGCGCCTCCAGAATCCGCCGAATCACCGCCGAGGTGCTTCGGCCGTCGATCAGCGGGGCCAGCGCCACCCGGCCACCCTTGGATTCCACCAGATCCCACCCGACCACCTGCTGCTTTTGATAATCCGCACCCTTCACCAGCACATCGGGGGCGATCTGTTGGATCAAATTCAAGGGTGTATCATCGTCAAATTGCACCAGATAGTCGATGCTCTCCAGTTCCTCCAGCACCGCCAGCCGGTCGGCCTGCGGGATGATCGGCCGTGAATTGCCCTTGAGTCGGCGGATGCTGTCGTCGGTGTTGACCCCCACCACCAGCAAATCCCCCTGCGCCTTGGCGAACTGGAAATATTTGATGTGGCCTAGGTGCAGCAGGTCAAAACAGCCGTTGGTGAAGACGATTTTCCGCCCCGCGTCCCGGTGGCGGCCCAGTTCGACCAGCAAATTGGGCAGCGTTCGCTGTTTGCCCAGATGCAGCCGCAGGTCGCTCATCAATTCTTCGATGATCTCCCCCGGCCGGATCGGCACAGCCCCGAATCGCTCCACTTCCAACCCGCCGGCGATGTTCGACAAGGCGACCGCCTCCGCCCAGGTGGCCCCGGCCGATCTCGCCATCGCCAGCATCGCCAGCACCATGTCACCGGCGCCGGTGACATCGTACACCTGCCTTGGTCGGGTTTTGAGCCAATGCGATGGTCCGTCGCGGGTGGCCAGATAAGCCCCGCTCTTGTCGAGTGTGATGATGGCCGCCTCCAGGTCGAGCATGTCGATCAGCCGCCGGGCGGCCGGCTCAAAATGGGCAGGCTCGTTCATGTCGATGCCGGTGACCTGCTGGGTTTCGGTGCGATTGAGCTTGATCGCGGTGGCGTGGGCGTATTTGGAATAGTCGGTGATGGCGGCCGGATCAACCAGCACCGGGATCTTTCGCGAGCGCGCCTCGGCGATGATCTGCTTGCAGAAATCATCGCTGAGCAACCCCTTGTTGTAATCCTCAATACAGAGCGCACTCGCCCCATCGAGCGAATCGACCAGATTTTGTCGCAACTGTTGAACCACTTCACCTGGCAGCGGGCGACAATCCTCATCATCCAGCCGGAGCATCTGCTGTGGATGGCGGTGCTGCGCCAGGCCCACCAGGCGCAATTTGCAGACCGTTGGCCGGCCGTTGATGCGCAAAATGGCCGAATCATCCACACCCGCCTGTGCCAGATGTTGGCGGAGCAGTTTGCCATTGTCATCCTCACCCACCGCGCTGACCATTCGCACGGCCGCGCCCAGCGCGGCCAGATTGGCCGCCACCGATCCCGCGCCGCCGGCGCGGTGTTCCTGTCGTTGAAAATGAAGCACCGGCACGGGGGCTTCGGGGGAGAGTCTTTCGGCGTTGCCGTAGACGTACCGGTCCAGCATCAAATCGCCCACCAGGGCGATGGTGGCGGCCGGGAGGTTTTCCATGATCTCCACCAGCCGGGCCGCGGCGGGGGGTGGGGGTGTCGTTGAAGTTGGATGGGCGGGGTTGTTCATGATGCGGGTTGTGTGGCGGGGGTTAGTTGCTCCACCTTGAAATCGGGAATGATCCGCTGACGCAGCGATTCAAATTCCGCGTGCCATTTGCGGCCGCCGGTGGCGGGGCCGTTTTTGATGTACAAAAACCGCAGCGCCCGGCGGGTTTCATCCAGCAAGGCAGCGCCATTCGCATCGGCCTTGGCCAGTTCGACATTGCAAAAGAGCAGTTTATACGTTGACTCCCAGAATAATTCGTTCTCCTCCAGTTCGCCATCGACCAGCTTCTGTTCGGTCCCCAGTTTCTTGTCCGCCAGCAACCGGGCAAACAGCGGCTGCGCGGCCCTGAAATCGCCCAGATCAAACTCTGCCCGTGCGATACCGAGGGTGACGGCCGGGTCGGGATAATTCACATCCACCTCCGTGCCGGCGATCATCCTTTGATATTCACCCACCGCTTGTGGGGTTTGCAACGCCTGATAACGGGCCAGCGCCTCATGCAATCCCTTGTTTTTCGCGGCCGGGTCTTCCTCCAGTTGTGCCGACAGGAGCCGGGTATCCGCATCGAACACGCGATAACGATACGTGAATCGACGAATGCGCTCATCGGGGTTGTCGGCGGCCCATTGTACCAGATACCCGCTCAACGTCGCCCGCGAACGGGCCAACAACAGCATCTGTTGGCGATCATCGCGCAGACGGGCCTCATCCAGATCATGGTCGAGCTTTTGCAGCAGGCCGAAGATGATCCGCGCCCCCTGTCCCCCTTCGCGGGTCTTTAACAGTTCCACCAGGGCATCGGTCGCCTTGGCGTTCTGCCCCAGGTCCATGTACGAATCGACCCGCAGAAAGAGGGCTTCGCTCAACAAATCGGTCTCATCGTTCATGCCGCGCACGGAGGGTTCAAAGTCGGCCAATAGTTCCAACGCGCGCTTCGGGTCGTGCTGTTCACGATTGGCGATCTTGGCCGCCAAGAGGGCGGTCTTGACCTTGAGTGAACGAAATTCCGGGTTAGCGGAGTCTTTGGCGGCCATCTGATCGACCACGGTTGCCAGCCGTTGAATCTCCGCCACCATCCGCTTGCGATCGGTCTCGGCCGGTTTGTTGTGCGGATCGTCGAGCATCTGATTCAGCGCCACCATCTGATAAAAACGCGCCCGGATCAGCCGGGGATCATCCTCCGCCACCAATTGGTATGTCTTGATCGCCTGCGCATATTGGCCGTTCTTCTGCAACAGCCGACCATATTCAAAGGCGAACTGCACCTGTTGAAATTGCCCCACCGCCACCGACAAAAACCGCTCGTACAATTTCAGGTTGGTCGGGTCGGATGGATTGGCGCGCATCAGTTGGCCCACCAGGGCGCGGGCGTTGTCCAGCGCCACGCGGTCAAAATCAGCGCTGTGCGGGAAATCACGGATAAAATCCAAAAACGCGCCGGCCGCCTGGGCATCGCGATCGAGCCGATCCAGAAAAAACCCCTCCAGCAGGGCGGCCTGTTCCACCAGTTGGGCATCCACACCGCTTCCCCGTCGGCGAACCAGTTCGCGTGCGGCATCAATCGCATGTTGGAGAGTCTGTGGGTCGGCCGATTCCGATTCATTCTTCATCCGCTCGACATTCCCCCGTTGAATCAGGGCCTGTAAAAGCAGCACATCGAGCTGCTTCATGTCCGGATGTTCGGGCAACCGGCCGGCCAGTTGTTCATAGACAATCCCGCGCAAGTCGGGCCGCTCCTTGACCAGTTTCAGCAGCGACTCCATCGCCAGTTTGTCGGCGGCGGCGCGGTCGGCAGGCGTTTTGGCCAATTGCGCCCGGGCGCTGTGAAGCCGATATTCCAGCATCTCGGCCGCCGCCTGCGCCCCCTGGCGGGCGGAGGCGTTGTCGGGGGGGATGTTCTGTTCCTGCCAGGAGATCAATTCCGCCAGCGCACGCTGTGCCCCATCCAGTTTTCCCGACAAGACCAGACAGACGGCCGAAAAATAGCGAGCTTCATACTGCTGGGCAAATGTCGGCGGCGGGGTGGTCTGCCCCCCGATCACCTCGGCGAATGTCTCGCTCGCCCCTGCAAAATCCCCTGCGGCCATTTTCAGCTTGGCGACGCGGTTGCGCACCTGCGCCTGCACCGAACTGTCGGCGTTGTCGAATTCCGCTAACCCCTGAATGGCCTTGCCCGCGATCTGTCGGCGTTGATCCCCACCGGCGACCGAATCGATCGCCAGCGCCAGGTCATAATCGACCATCAGGCGCGTGTATCGCGCCATGGTCGCCAGGTTATCCACCACCATATACTGCTTGGCGGCCGGATCATCGGGTGAGCGGATCGTGCCGGCGATCTGTTCAGCCTGCGCCAGGGCCAATGCCTGGCACCGGTCCAGAATCTTGATGATCGCCTCGACAATCGGCCGCAATGAAGCCTGCACGCGCGGATTTTCACCCCAGTATTCCAGCGTGTTGACCTGCCGGGCGGCGCCATTCTGGATCAGCATCGTCGCCTGCCGCCAGAGCATCTGCGGATCATTGATTTGCGGCAACGTGGTGTCGATCTGCCGGACGATCTTGTCCACCAGTTCCTGTCGTTGTCGCATTGTCAGTCGGCTTTGCGGGTCGGCCAGTTCCTGCAATGCCGACAAGGTTCGGATCGCCTGCTGCTGATCCTGCGAAACATGGTCAATCTTGAATGCGAATTCCAGCAGCGAATCGAGCCTTCGGGCGGCCAACTCCGCATACAACCGATCCTCACCCAATGAATCCAATCCGGCCGGCCTGCTCTGGGCGCGCGCCAATCCACACATCGCGACGGCCGCGATGATGCCGCTTGCCAACAAGGATCGAATCGAGTTCATCAAGGTGGATCAACAACTTTCGTAATTACTCCCTCTCCCTGTACGCAGGGAGAGGGCTGGGGAGAGGGTTCCTCACATCAGATAATACACCCTCTCCCTAACCCTCTCCCTGAGTACAGGGAGAGGGAACCAAAGCACAATTCTAGAAATTGATGTATGTGTACCATGGCATCATATTTAATGAGATGTGGCGAACGCCACCTTGGTAAACCCCGCGCTCAGCGCTGATTCATACACCCGGATCAGATGCTCATATCGCACCACCTTGCCGGGGCTGATGATCACCTGCACCTTTTCCGGCGGCGTACCGGCCTTGCGAAACTGTTCCAGCATTTGTCTTAACTGATTCTCCAGTTGCACGGCATCATTGACGCGAATTCGCCCCGCCACGGCCTCAAACCCCGCCCCGCGCGGATCGACCCGAATCTCCAATGCCGTATCCGCCACCCATCCCGCCGGCGGGTGCGTCTGCCCCGTCCCGGCCTGTTTGATCGGCAGGTTGCTGGTCAGAAAATGCTCGCTGGCGCCAAAACTCCCCACCAGCATCAGAAAGATCAGGATCACCATCACCACATCCACCAGCGGCGTCAGGTTGGGGCCTGAATCGTAATGAATTTTTCTGGAAGCGGGGAAACGCATGGCAAATGTCCGGTTTATTCCTGTCGCAATTCCGTCACCTGCGCGGTGGCGAAATTGATGTTGTTCAGATCAGCGGCCGCGCATGTCTGCAAAATCGGTTCAATCAACTCATATCCCAAATCCTTCTGCGCCCGGATGATCACCTTGAACCGCGGGTTGTTCCGCCGGGCGGCCTTCAACACCTCCAGCAGCGGATGATGCACCTTGCCTCCCACGTTCCGCGCCAAAGGAATCTCCCGGTTGGCCCGCTCATCCTTTGGCAAATACGTCACCAGGGGTTGGTTTCCCGCCCCCCGATGCACGTTGAGCGTCAGCGTATTGCCAAGGTCCTCGATCTTCTGGCCCAGGATCGTTTCGGGCAGGTCCATCGGTTCAGCGCCGGTGGTGATGCCGATCTTCGCCACCAGCATGAAAAAGATGATCAGGCACATGACGACGTCGATCAACGGCGTCACATTGACGCCTCCCTCGCGGATGTTGGGCATCGGCTGTCGTCGCATGGTTCACATTCAGGTTTGTGTCGCCGAATCGACCAGCGGCACAACGCCACCGGCCGGCCGCGCATCCGGCTGCGGGCTGGCCACGGGACGGGGTGGAACCACCGGCGCGGTGGCCGGCCGGGCCTCGGCCGGCTTGATCATCAGCAGCAGATCCTCCGCGATCAGCGCCCCCCGCACCGTCAATCGATCCACCATCGTCCGCAACACCCCAAAGGCCGCCAGGCACGGAATCGCCAGCATCAGCCCCAGCATCGTGTGCGTCAACGCCAACGAAATACCGGCCGACAACTGCGCCGGGGATGCGTTCCCCTGTGCGGCGCTGAGGGACTGAAACGCATCGATCATCCCAAAAACCGTCCCCAGCAGCCCCAGCAGCGGCCCAAGGTTGCCGATGATGTTCAGATATTCGATCCGCCGAAACTGCTCGGCCGTCTGTTCGGCCACGGCCGTCTCCATCGCATCCTTCATCGCCGCGAAACTCGGCGCCCGCTTCAATGCCGGGTTCAGCGCCTTGCTGACAAAGCTCGAATCAACCTCCGTGAAATCCAGCAATTCCTTGAACTGCCGCTGCGAGATCAGTTCGCGCATCCGGTTGGTGCTGGCCTGCGGGATCATCGCCTCGGATTTCACCTTGATGAACCCCTGGATGATCAGACTCACACCGGTCACGGAGCAGATGACGATTGTCCAAAAGACAAAATCCGTCAGCGTGTCCTGCCGCATCAGCAGCCGAAACGGATTGGTCCGATGCAGCTCCTGGCCGGTTTGCACGGCCGTCGAACCGTTCGTATCGGCCGGTCCGGTGGGGGCGGGCGCCGCCTCGCTTTGCCCCAGCGCCCTGCCGCCGGCCACAAACGCCGCCGCCAGCAAAAACACCAGCACGCCAATCCTCAGCCGCGAAGTCGCGTATCGCCGCATGAATGTCACTCCAAAACAACCCGCCCCGCACTATCTCAAATCCCCATCGGATACATATCGAAACGACCCATGATTCTCATCTGCGATCTGCCGCAGCACCTTTTCATATTCCTCACCCCGCCCCACAAACGCAATCGTGTTGATCTTCACTTTTCCCCCGACATTCCGCTGGCGAATATAGTCGATCACCTTCTGATTGTCCGGAAAATCCCCATCGGTCAGCAGATAAATCAACTGCGGCCCCTGATCAAACGCGATCTTCAACCCATGGATCGGCTCGGTCCCCCCGTGGGGTGTGGTCTGATCGAGAAACTCAAACGCCTGCTTCTTGTGTTCCGCCGTCGCCATCACCAGCTTGGCATCCAGCGTCGCCGCCTCCTGCTCCTGGAAAAAAATGATGCCAAACGCCTGAATCGGCTTCAATCCCTCTACAGATCGGCGCAGCTCGATCCGCAGCGCATCAAACTTGTCCACCATCGACCCCGATGCATCGCACACAAACGCAATGCGGGTTGCATTCCCCGACAACCCCATGAACTGCGATTTTGGACCCAGCCCCTGACCACCCCCCGGCACACCAAACGGCGCCATCGGCCCACCATCCGCACCCGGCCCACCCCCCAACCCCGAATCATCCCCCAATCCCTTGCCCCGACCGGCCCCGCTCCCCAGTCCGATCATGGAATCGGCCGACTTCCCATCCTTTCCCCCTTCGTTCATCAAATTATTCGTCAACGTCTCCGAGGGCTTGCTCGCCCACCCCTGACTGCCGGCCGGCACATCGGCGTATTGATCCTGCTGCGCCGACCGATTCGGATCCTCCCCCAACCCCGGATTCATCACCCCGCCCACCGGCGCCCCCTCCACAATGGTCGAATCCGGAATGATGATCTGCTCGCGCACCACCTGGTACGCCACCTTGATCCCCTCATAGGTCGCCCACACCAGCACGATCAACCCCAGATGCAGCGCCAGCGACCCCAAAAATGGCAATACATTCTGCGCAAATGGGGACTGCCAAAACCCACCCCGTGGCAACTCGACATGCTCCTGGGGCAATTCATCCACCGTCGGCGATTCCGCCGGCGTTTGTGACAGGGATGAATCGGAGGATTGAACGGCCATCGAATACCTGTCTGTTCCCGCCCTACACCCCCCGCGCCAAAAACCCGCCATCGACGATGATCGTCTCGCCATTGGTGAAACTGGCCGCGGGTGAAATCAGGTATATGGCCGCGCCCACCAATTCCTGTGCCTCACCAAATCGCCCCTGCGGCGTATGATTTTTCAACCATTCCCCACGCGGCGTCCCTTCGATCAATTTTCGGTTTAATTCGGTTGGGAAGACCCCCGGCGCGATGCCGTTGACCCGAATCCCAATCGGCCCCCATTCGTTGGCCAACCCGCGAATCAACCCCAAAACCCCTGACTTTGACGCCGCATATGCCAGCACTTCGCTCAATGAAACATACGAATTGAGCGAGGCGATGTTCACAATGCACCCCCGCTCCCCACGGGCGCCTGGCTTTTGATCCTTCATCACCCGCGCAACCTGCTGGTTGGTGATGAATGTCCCCGTGAGGTTGATCTCCACGATCCGCCGAAATTCATCGGCCGGCATCTCCATCGACGGCTGTTTTTTAATCACCCCGGCCGCGTTGATCAGGGCGTCAATCCGCCCAAATCGCTTCACGGCCAGTTCCACCGCCCCTTTGACGCTCGATTCATCGGCGACATTGACCGCCACCCCATCATGCTCGGCTCCCAACTCTTTTTTGATCGCCGACACCTTCTCCGGGTTGCTCGATCCCGCCACCACCCGCGCCCCGGCCGATGCCAGCCCCAGCGCGATTTCCCGCCCGATCCCGCTGGTTCCCCCGGTCACCAGACACACTTTTCCCGATACATCCAAACCTTTGTATGACATAGTCCCCTTAGTCTAACGCCAATCACGCGCCGATTCATCCCGCCGCGCGCTCTTCCACCTCCGCGGCAACCTCATCCACCGCCACCCGATGCACCCTCGCACCAATCCGGCAGAAAATTTCGTACGGAATCGTCCCTCCCAACTCCGCCAAAGCATAAACGCTGGCGGGGGAGGCCGCCTCATCCTCCAGCAACGTCACCTCATCCCCCGGTTGCGCTGAGGGGACCGATCCCAGTTCCACCGTGATCAGATCCATGCTCACCCTTCCCACCACGTTCGCCGCCACTCCGTTGATGATCACCTTCGCCCGGTTGGAAAAACTCCGCAGGTATCCATCCGCATAACCCACCGGAACCAGCCCCAGCCGGGTGTCGCGCGGGGCGGTCCATGTCAGGCCATACCCCACCGATGTCCCTTTTCGCACGGTTCGCACCATCAGCAGCGGCGCCACCCACTTCATCACCGGTTTTAACGTTCGCCCGGTTGCCGGCCCCATCGGGTCGATTCCATACATCCCCAACCCCGTCCGCACCATGTCCATGTGCATGTGTGGGTGCAACAGCGACGCGGCCGTATTCGCCGCGTGACGAATTGGCCGTCGGCCGGATCGATTCGCCTCGACATATCCATCAGTGACTTCGCAAAATCGTCGGAATTGCTCCCCCGTCGCCACATCATCCTCATCATCCGCGCAGGCAAAATGCGTGTATAACCCACCCAGTCGCAGCGCCGGTTGACGCAACACCCCCTCGATCACCCCATGTGCATCACAATCATCCACACCCGACCGGCTCATCCCCGTGTCGATCTTCACCTGCACGGATGCCCGTTTATCCCTGGCCTGTGCAAGCCTGGCCACATCCCCGACCGCGGCCGCGCTGCAAAGGGTCAACGTCCATCCGCGCTCAATCGCCTCCTCCAACTGGCTCCGCTGTCGGCCGACATAAACATTTTCCACCGGCCGAAAGACGATCACCGGCAACCCCACCTCCGGCAGTGCCGCCGCCTCGTCCAGAGTCGCCACCGCCAGCGCATCGGCCAATCGCCCCCGCGCCAGCGTCTTTGCCACCGCCGCCGCTCCATGCCCGTACGCATCGGCCTTCAATACCGCGCAAATCCGAACCGAATCCCCCACGGCCGCGCGCAACACCCCCGCGTTGTGCCGCAATGCCTCATGCGAAATCAATAATCGTGGCTCGCCCAAGGTGGTGTGTGCATCCATGCGAACATCCTTGTCGTCTACTCCATTGGCGACATAGCACATTCTATCACATCCTCCCTCGTAAAACACCCGCGATCCGATCATCCACCGGTCAATTATTCCAATATTTCTACCTGAAAATCAACCGATGCTGACAATCACCTTCAACACCCCCGGCCGGGCCGCGAATTCCATCGCCTCCACCCCCTGTTCCAGCCGGGAACGCCGATGAATCAAACTCGCCACCTCCACCTGCTTTTCCGCCAATCCCGCGATCGCCTCACGGAACGGCCCGCACCGGCTGCCGATCAGGTTGATCTCATCCACCACCAGCGGCGCGAGATTGATCGCCTTGCCCACGGCGGCCGTGCTTTTAAGTACAATCGTCCCGCGCGGCCGCACGATCCCCATCGCCAGTTCCAACCCCGACGCCGTCCCCGTGCATTCCACCACCACGTCCTGATCGTGTCGCGGCACAATGTCCGCCAACGGCCGCGAACGAATTGACCATTTTTCACATAAAGCCAGCTTCTGCGGATATTTACCGATCACCCGCACCGGACATCCCGCGTTGCGCAAAACCTGCGCCACCAGCAACCCCAGCCGGCCATCCCCCAGCACCGTTACCCATTTGCGGCCATCCAGCTTGATCTGCTTGATCACCTGATACGCCGCCGCCAACGGCTCAACAAAAACCGCCTGATCATCATCCACCGTCTTGGGTAAAATATGCAGATTCAACGCCGGCAGCCGAACGAAATCCGCAAAAGCCCCATCATGCCCCGAAATCCCCAACACGCTTCGCTGTCGGCAATGGCTCGACAACCCCGACAAACACAAATCGCACCGCCCGCAGACGATGTTGATCTCCCCGACCACCCGCTGGCCCACCAGTTCCTTTTGCGGTGAATCAACCACCACCCCCACAAACTCATGCCCCAGCACCCCCGTAAATCCCATGTAACCCTTGGTGATTTCCAGATCGGTGGCGCAAATCCCCGCCTGAATGACCTTGATCAGCGTGTCCCCATCCGCCGTCGTCGGCTCATTTCGCCGGGGTTGAAATGAAACTGTCTTGTCAAAAACCAGCGCCCGCATGACCACCCCTCATGCAAAGGGCTTGTCCGGCCCGGTGAGATAATTCAACCACGCCCCGTCGTTGTACCCCAGGTCATGGCCGGTCAGTTGGATCAGGCTCTTTCGCGCCTGCCAAGCGACGCCGAATTCACGCTGTTGCAGCACGCCCACCAGTGTCCGCGCCACTTCCAATGACTTATAGTGCCGCAGCGCATCGGCCGCCGCGATCCGCACATCCTTGTTCTCATCCTCATTGGAGACGATTTGCAGCAATTTGGGGACCGCGTTGGCATCCGGCAGATTCACCAGCGCCTTGGCCGCCTCCAACCGCACCAGTGGTTGGGTATCGGAAAGGCTCTGAATGAAAACCGCCGTGGCCTCCTTGTCGCGCGAGATGTTCAACGCCCGCACCGCCATGGCGCGCACGGTGTAATCGCTGTCTCCCAGCGCGATCTGTCGATACCGCTCGGTATATGGGGGTTTGCGGCCATATTCATGGTCCACAAAGTACAAAATCCCCTCCCGGCGCTCATCGGGGAAGTTGGGGTCTTCCATCCGTTTGACCGCGCGCTCGGCGGTGTAGCCCCCCATCACCTCAAAAGGTTGGCGAACCGTCTGGCAACCGCCCAGCATCGCCGCCAGCAAAATCATGCTCGTATATCGCATTTTCATTATACCGCCTCCCGTATGGCCGTTGGTGGATCGGCCGCGAACAACGCTTCAGGCGAAACCCACGTCGGCGCCTGGATTTTCATCCCCAGAAAGGCGGATGCCAGCTTCGCGAACCGGGGTGAATCATCGGTCACAAAACAACGCAATTCGCCCGTGTGGTCCGTCTGGGTTCGCAACAAAGCCGACCGATTCAGCCGGGCGGCGACATCTTGGGCACACTGCTCGGCCGAGTCAATGACCGAAACGCCCGTACCGACCAGTTTGGCAATGGTCTTTTTCAGCATCGGATAATGCGTACACCCCAGCACCAGCACATCCATGCCGCGATTGATCATGGGAGCGAGATATTGCTTGAGCGCCAGCCGAACCAGCGGGTCATCTTCCGATCGTCCTTCCTCGATGATCGGCGCCAGCAACGGGGTGGATTGCAGGAGCAGATGGGCATGATTGCGTCGACGCATGATGGCCCGATCATACGCCTTGGATCGAATCGTCGCCTCGGTGGCGATGATCCCGATGATGGGTGTTGTCTTGGCGCCGGCCGCCTCAATCGCCGCCCGCGCCCCCGGCTCGATCACTCCGCTGATCGACAACCCCGTAAAGGCTTGTCGAAGCGAAGGCATCGCCAACGCCGTGGCCGTGTTGCAGGCGATGACCACATGCTTGGGGTTGTGCGGTAGCAAATATTTGATAATTTGCCGTACGAAGCGAGTCACTGTCTGTGCGCTTTTTGATCCATAAGGCAGTCGGGCCGTGTCGCCAAAGTAAAGGATATCCTCGCACGGCAGCGCCTGCCGAATCGCGGCGGCCACCGTCAGCCCCCCAAGCCCGCTGTCCAGAACCACAATCGGCGCACTACTCATCCGTATATTATCGGACCTTTCCCGATTACACCTTGACAATTCCATGTCGGCGTCCCAAACTCCCGATTTGGAGCACATTATGAGCCAACAACTTGATGGGAAACGTGTTTTGCTGGTGGACGATGACCCGGACATCCTGACCAGCATGCAGGCGGCCTTTGAACCGACCGGCGCCGAGGTGGAACTGGCCAACAACGGCAACAAAGCCGTCGAAATGGCCGAAAAATTGCAACCGGACCTCATCGTGCTGGACATGATGCTCCCCGGCCGCAGCGGTTTTCTGGTCCTCGAAAAACTCAAGGCCCGCAAACCGCGCAACACCAAGCCCTTTGTCATCATGATCACCGGCAACCAAGGCGCCCGCCACAAAATGTATGCCGAAAGCCTCGGGGTGAGCGAATATTTCACCAAACCGGTGAAAATGGACAAGCTCATCACCACGGCCGAACGGCTGCTGATCCCCCCGGCGTGAGCGAAAAAACCCTCTACACCATCGGCCATTCCACGCGCACGCTGGATGAGCTTGTTGCCATTCTCAAGGCACATGGTGTGAAGACGCTGGCGGATGTGCGGTCAATCCCCAAAAGCCGCCATGTGCCGCAATTTAATCAGGATTCGCTCAAAATAGAGCTGCCCAAACACAAAATTCACTATCTACCAATTCCAGAACTGGGCGGCCGACGCCACACCCGCAAGGACTCCATCAACGGCGCTTGGCGCAATGCCAGCTTTCGCGGCTATGCCGATGACATGCAAACCCCGGAGTTTGCAGCCGGCATCGAAGAATTGATCAAAATCGCCCAGAAATCCCCCACGGCCATCATGTGCGCCGAGGCCGTCCCCTGGCGCTGCCACCGCTCCCTGATCGGCGACGCAATGCTGGTCCGCGGCTGGACCGTGCTGGACCTGATGGACACCGACAAACAACCCCCTCACCACCTGACCCCCTTCGCCAAAGTAACCGGCCTGAAAATCACCTACCCACCGCAAGATACAGACCTATTCCCAGAAAAACCTTCCTGACCCCATAAAAGCCTTTAAGGGGTCAGGAAGTAATGGCACTAAATCTAGCATCGGCACCTCTTTTTATGCGAGGCTAATCGCATCTGATTTCTGGGTTGGGTGAGCAGGCTGAAGCTGTCGTTTCGGCGTTTTTTGAGGCGGGG
>JADLBV010000038.1 GCA_020847545.1 Phycisphaerales bacterium | reverse complement strand
TGACGGGACTGCTCGCGATTCGTCCGTGAAGCCATGGCAACCTCCTCCATGAGGTTTAAGGTGATCCCCACAACATATGGTATCCTCCAGTCACCATTTATGCCCGCAAAAACTGTCACACGCCCCCCAACCGGGGTCTTTATCATCCCGTACATATTCCGTACAATGGGTGTATGCAACGGGGGGAGTTGGGGGTGTGATCTTTGAATGGGTTTCCTCGATGAGCTTGAAGTCGATCCGCATCCGGGGGGCGCGCGAACACAACTTGAAGAACCTGTCGATCGACATCCCCCGCGATCAACTGGTGGTCATCACCGGCCTCTCGGGCAGCGGCAAATCGACGCTGGCGTTTGACACGGTTTATGCCGAGGGTCAGCGCAAATATGTTGAGTCTTTGTCGGCCTACGCGCGGCAATTTCTCGAACAGCTCCAAAAACCGGATATCGACGAGATCGAAGGGTTGCCGCCAACCATTGCCATCGAGCAGCGCTCGGCCAGCTCCAACCCCCGCTCCACGGTGGCGACGACCACCGAGATTTACGATTACCTTCGGGTCCTGTTCGCCCGCGCGGGGACACCCCACTGCTGGGTCTGCGGCCGGACGATCAGCAGCCAGAGTGCCGCGCAGATCGTCGATGCCGTGATGGATTTCCCGGCCGGGACCAAGGTGATGATCCTCTCCCCGCTGGTGCGCTCGCAAAAGGGTGAACACAAGGATGTTTTCGCCGCCATTCACAAGCAGGGGTTCGTGCGGGCGCGCGTGGATGGGGAGGTGATCGAATTAAATACCCCCGCCAGGGGCGGCGAGGGTGCCCGCATCGGGCCGACGTTGAAAAAGACCTTCAACCACACCATCGAGGCGGTGGTGGACCGGATCGTCTTAAAACCCGAAATCCGCTCCCGGCTGGCCGATTCCATCGAGACGGCGCTAAAATTGGCGCGGGGGTTGGTGGTTGTCTCCACCGGACAAAATGATGGTTCGTGGAAGGACCAGACCTACAGCGAGAAGTTCGCCTGCCCCGAACACCCCGAAGCCTCCCTGAGCGAACTGGAACCGAGGCTCTTCAGCTTCAATTCACCCCACGGGGCCTGTTCCACCTGCCACGGATTGGGGACGACCTTTGAGTTTGATCCCGAGATGCTGGTGCCGGATGAATCGGTGTCGCTGGAAAATGGGGCGATCGAGGCCTGGCGCAAAAACGGCAAGCGGATGAACATCTTTTACAGCCGAATCCTCCGGCAATTCTGCCGCGATTACGAGGTCTCCTATACGCAGCCGTACAGGGAGATTCCCAAAAAGGTGCGCGACATCCTGATCTTCGGCACCGATGCCCGGGGGGACAACGGCACCGGGACATTCTTTGAAGGGGTCATCCCCAACCTTCAACGCCGATTTGAGAAGACCGACAGTGAATGGCTCAAGGAACGGCTGCACCAGTACATGTCCGAGCTTCCCTGTCCCACCTGCCACGGGATGCGGTTGAAAAAGGAGGCGCTGGCGGTTCGGCTGATGGCCGAGGAGCCATCCGACCCCGCGCCCGCCAAAAAGGCCGGCAAAGCCGACAAAGGGGACAAAGGGGCCAAAGTCGCCAAATCCGAGGGCAAATCATCCTTTTTGCCGCCGTTGCCCGGAAATTCCATTCAGGAGATCGCCGGTTTCACGGTCCTCGAGGCGCGCCACTTTTTCGATCATTTAAGCCTGGGAACCGAAGGAAAAAAGATCGCCGAGCCGATTGTGCGCGAGATCACCGCCCGCCTCGGTTTCATGATCGATGTGGGGCTGGGATACCTCACCCTGGACCGCAAAACCGGCACCCTCTCCGGTGGCGAAGCCCAGCGTATCCGGCTGGCCACGCAGGTGGGATCGGGCCTCGTCGGCGTCTGCTATGTCCTCGATGAGCCGACCATCGGCCTGCATCAGCGCGACAACCTTCGTCTGATCCGCACCCTCAAACGTCTGCAAAACATCGGCAACACGGTCATCATCGTCGAGCACGATGAGGATTGCATCCGCAGCGCCGACCACCTGATCGACATCGGCCCCGGCGCCGGGGCGCACGGTGGCAACGTGGTGGCGGCCGGGGCGGTGGCCGAACTGCTGGCCCCCGCGCGGACTCACTCCTCGTCCAATGGGTCGATGACGATCAAATATCTGATCGGTGAACTCTCCATCCCCACCCCGGCCCATCGTCGCCCCATCCATCCCAACAAGGAGTGCATCGAGCTGCGCGGCTGCGCTGAGAACAACCTCAAAAACGTCGATGTCCGCATCCCGCTGGGTGGCCTGGTCTGCATCACCGGCGTCTCCGGCTCGGGCAAGTCAACGCTGATCAATCAGACCCTCCTCCCGGCCCTCAAGCGCAAAATCTACGCCTCGCGCCTCAAGGCGGGCGCCCACAAGCAGCTCCTGGGGACCAACAAGATCGACAAGGTGATCGAGATCGACCAATCCCCCATCGGCCGAACCCCCCGATCCAACCCCGCCACCTACACGGGTGTCTTCGACGAAATCCGCAAGACCTTCGCCAAGACCCGCGAATCCAAAATCCGCGGCTACGAAGCCGGCCGATTCAGCTTCAACGTCAAGGGTGGGCGCTGCGAGGTGTGTCAGGGTCAGGGGACCAAGTGCATCGAGATGCACTTTTTGCCCGATGTCTATGTCGACTGCGAGGTCTGCCGGGGGACGCGCTACAACGCCCAGACGCTGGAGATTCGTTACCGCGGCAAGAGCATCGCCGATGTGCTGGCGATGACGGTGGAGGAGGCGATGAGCTTCTTTGAAAGCCACCCCAACATTCACCGCATGCTCAAGGCCGTCAACGATGTGGGGTTGTCCTATGTTCAACTGGGCCAACCCAGCACCCAGCTCTCCGGCGGGGAGGCCCAGCGCGTCAAACTCGCCACCGAACTGGGTAAAAACCCCACCGGCCACACCCTGTATGTCCTCGATGAGCCGACCACCGGCCTCCACTTCGCCGACATCCAGAACCTCCTCAACGTCCTCAATCGGCTCGCCGACTTGAACAACACGATCATCGTCATCGAACACAATCTGGATGTGATCAAATGCGCGGATTGGATCATCGACCTCGGCCCCGAAGGGGGGGAGGCCGGCGGCCGAATCATCGCATCCGGCCCCCCCGAACGCATTGTTGACACCCCCCAAAGCCACACGGCCGAATACCTGCGCCCCAAATTGTTTGGTCCCGCGCCCACCCCGACCGCCATCACCGCGTGATTCGCAAATGCCCATTATCAACCATTGGCGATTGCACCCCCGCGCGATACCCTCTCGATCCTCATGAACGAAGGCAAAATCAATGTGTTGGCCGACCCCTCGGCCGTGGCACAAGCGGCCGCGGAACTCTTTGTTCAATCCTCCCATGAGGCGATCGCGCGCCAGGGAAAATTTTCCGTCGCCCTCTCCGGCGGCACCACCCCGCGCGCCCTCTATGCGTTGCTGGCCGCGGATCCCTTCATCAACGCGGTGGACTGGTCCAACACCTTCATCTTCTTCGCCGATGAGCGCTGTGTCCCACCCGATGATCCGCAAAGCAACTACGGCATGGTGCGCGAAACCCTGTTGAATCATCTGCAGATCCCATCAACCAACATTCATCGGATGAAGGGGGAGATCGACCCACAATCGGCCGCCATGGAATATGGAAAGATGTTGAAACAGACTTTTGGCGATGGGGGGATGGACCTGACCTTGCTTGGGATGGGTGATGATGGACACACCGCCTCCCTCTTTCCGCACACCTCCGCCCTGGCCGAGAAGAGCCACCGCTGCGTGGCGAATTTTGTGGACAAATTAAACACCTGGCGACTCACACTCAGCGCCCCCTTCATCAACCACTCCCACGCGGTGGCCCTGCTGGTCTGCGGCCCATCCAAAGCCGCAACGATTCAGCGCGTGATGGAAGAACCTCCAAGTCCGCAACAATTCCCCATCCAACTGATCCAACCGCAGAGCAACAACCTACTCTGGCTCTTGGATGTGGCGGCCGCGGGGATGTAACCGGATGGACAACAGCCGTCTGATGTCACTTGCCGGCTCTCCTTGCCTCCATACATCAATTGCCTACGCTGTGCCGGATGACCGATCCCGATCCGTCGAACTTATCCCATTTGGCCTACGAGCTTCCGGACGATGAGCGCCCCAGCACGGCCACCCCGACCGAGGGTGTGTTGGAATCCCAAACCCCCGGCACGGCCGCGGCCCGCGAACATGATCCGTATGCCGCGTGGCGACATCGCGGCTATCGCTGGTATTCGGTTGGGTGGATGGTCGCGGTGATCGGGTATCAGATGCAGGCGGTGGCGATCGGGTGGGAGGTGTATGACCGCACCCGCGATGAGATGGCGTTGGGTTGGCTGGCGTTGATTCAGGCGATCCCGGTGCTGTTGTTGGCATTGCCGGCCGGACATCTGGCCGACCGCTTTGACCGGCGAAAGATCGTCTTCTACACCGCCATTTTGCAGGGGTTGTGCGGTTTGGGGCTGGCGTGGTTGTCTTATAAGCCCGGGTCGTTGCCCTGGATGTTTGTCCTGATGGGATTGACCGGCATGGTGATGGCGGTCGGCCGGCCGGCGCGGTCGGCGCTGCTGCCGCAGGTGGTCCCCATGTCGGTCTTCAACAACGCCGTCACCTGGAACAGCAGCATCTTCGAGGTCTCATCGATGGTCGGCCCGGCGCTGGGGGGGATGGTGATCTCCTGGAGCGTGCGATCGGCCTATCTGCTCGATGGTTGCTGCGCGTTGATCTTCGGCATCTTCGTCCTCTTCATCACGGCCCGGCCGGTGGATGCCAAGAGCAAATCCGGCTCGATCTGGAGCAACCTGCTGGCGGGGATCCGGTTCGTCTGGAAAAAGGAGATCATCCTCGCCACGATCACGCTGGATCTGTTCGCGGTCCTCTTCGGCGGGGCGACCTATCTGCTGCCGGTCTACGCCAAGGACATTCTGCATGTCGATGAATTCGGGTTTGGACTGTTGCGGGCGGCCCCGGCGATCGGGGCGTTCACCATGGCGCTGCTGCTGGCCCACCTGCCGCCGATGAAAAGGGCGGGGCGAAATCTTTTGGTGGCGGTCGCCTTGTTCGGCGTCGCCACGGTCGTCTTTGGGTGGTCGCGATGGTTCTGGTTGTCGATGGGGGCATTGGTGGCGGCCGGCGCGTTCGACAACATCAGCGTCGTCATTCGACACACACTGGTGCAGGTGTTGACCCCCGATGAGATGCGCGGAAGGGTCTCGGCCGTCAATCAGGTCTTCATCGGCGCCAGCAATGAACTGGGGGGCCTGGAATCGGGCCTGACCGCCAAATGGTTTGGCCCGGTGAACTCGGTGGTGTGGGGTGGCATCGGCACCTTGGCGGTGGTGGCGGCCGCGGCCATCAGTTGGCCCAAATTGCGCCGATTCGGATCATTGCACGATGCCACGCCACATGGATAGCCGCATTATCCAATCGGCGCAAGGTGGTCGATCCGCTGCAATTGCTCATCCGAAAATGATAAATTCCTCAACGCCGCCACGTTCTCCTCGATCTGTTTGACGCTGGATGCGCCGATCAGCGCGCTGGTGATGCCCGGCAGGCGCAACACCCATGCCAGCGCCATTTGCGCCAATGTCTGGCCGCGCGACTGGGCGATTTTGTTCAGTTCGATGAGGGATTGCCGTCGCCGGGGTGTCAGATTTTGTTCCAGCCACTCTTTGCCCCATTTGCGCGCCACCCGGCTCTCGGCCGGGATCGCATCTGACAGATATTTGTCGCTCAGCAGCCCCGATGCCAATGGACAAAAGGCGATGATCCCCGTGCCGAATCGCTCGGCCAGCGGCAGCAGTTCCCGCTCCATCTGTCGGTTCAACATGTTGTAATAGGGTTGATGGATCGTGATCGGCGACCAGTCATGCTGTTTCACCACATGCACGCTGTCGGCATATTGTGCGCCGTTGTAGTTGCTGACCCCGGCGTATAACGCCTTTCCCTGTTTCACCAGCGACTCCAGCGCCCCGAGGGTCTCCTCCAGCGGCGTATCCGGGTCGGGACGATGGGAATAAAAAATGTCGAAATAGTCCACCCCCATGCGCCTCAATGACTGATCGCAACTGGCGATCAGGTTTTTGCGCGATCCCCATTCCCCATACGGCCCCGGCCACATCAAGAACCCCGCCTTCGATGAGATGATCAGCTCATCGCGCGGCATCTCGCGGATGATTTTTCCACAGACGATCTCCGCGTTGCCCGGCGGCGTGCCGTAATTGTTGGCAAAATCAAAGTGCGTGATCCCAAGGTCAAACGCGCGATGCAGGCACGCCCTGGCCACCTCCTCGCCGCGATAGCCGCCAAAGGTTTCCCACGCACCCAATGATATCGCCGGCAGCCGCAAACCGCTTCGGCCGCAGCGCCGATAGACCATCGAATCGTACCGATCCGCCGCAAATGTCATCGCCATGGCCGTTTGTCCTCGCTTCAAGGGAGCCACAGCATATAATTGCCCCCGACGATGAGCCAGCGCCGATACACCCTCAGCCTCTCCTGCCCCGACCGCGTGGGGATCGTCGCCGCCGTCAGCGGGTTGATCGCCTCGTGCAAGGGTTGGATTCTTGAAGCCAGTTATCACGCCGACGCCGTGACGCGCTGGTTTTTCATGCGGCAGGAGATTCTGGCCGAGTCCTTGTCCATCGACATCGACGAATTTCGCGGCCGGTTCGCCGCCTTGGCCAAAGAATTTGACATGAACTGGCGGCTCTCCGATTCGGCCGTCAAAAAACGAATCGCCCTGTTCGTCAGCCGACAGGACCATTGCCTCTCCGACCTGCTTTATCGCTGGCGAAACCAGGAATTCGACTTCGACATCGTCTGCGTCATCTCCAACCACCCCGCCCTGCGCGGCTTTGTGGAGTTTCATCAGATTCCCTATTACCACGTCCCCATCACCCCCGAAAACAAGGTGCGATCCTTCGGGCGGATGGAAGACCTCGTCAATGAACACCGCGCGGATGCCATCGTCCTGGCCCGCTACATGCAGATTCTGCCGCGCGGATTTTGCGATCGTTTTGACGGCCGGATCATCAATATCCACCACAGCTTTCTCCCCTCATTCCTCGGCGGCCGGCCTTATCACCAGGCGTATGAGCGGGGTGTGAAGCTGATCGGCGCCACCTGCCACTACGTCACCGGCGATCTCGACGCCGGCCCGATCATCGACCAGGATGTCATCCGCGTCGATCACAGCGACGCGGTCGAGGACATGATGCGGCTCGGCCGCGATGTCGAAAAAACCGTCCTCGCAAGGGGCCTGCGCTATCATGTTCAGGAGCGCGTGCTGATTCATCAGAACAAAACCATTGTGTTCGATTGAAATCCGGGAAAATCCGGATGTGCCCCCGCGGCATAATTCCCTTAACATGCCCCCAAAACCCGGCCGATAATGCGCAATATGACGGCCGTCGTGATGATGCCTCCGCCGATCCCAGCCTCTTTGGGCGATGAACAACTGCGACAGTTGGCCGATGCCCAGCGCGCCGGCAAAAAAATCCGCCGGGCCGTCTCCGTGGCCACCTCCGATGCCTGGGCCATCGCCGTTTTTGCCGCATTGACCTTCATCGGCGGCCTGTTCAGCCCATCGGGCTTGATTCTTGGCATTGGAATGGGGGTTGTCGCCACAATTGAATTCAAAGGGGCCGGCCGACTCCGCCGGGTCGATGAACAATCAGCACGGATGCTGGGATGGAACCAACTCGCCTTGGCCGGTCTGTTGATCCTCTACGCCCTCTGGAGCATTCACACAACACTGACCACCGATAACACCCTGGAATTGATCAACGCCGCCGGCCCGGAAGTGAGCGAGATGATCCGCCCCCTCTCCGGCCTGATGCGCAAGTTAACGGTGCTTGTTTACATCTGCCTGATCGCCGTCGCCATCGCCGCGCAGGGTGGCATGGCCTGGTACTATTTTTCCCGCATCAAGCACATCCGCGCCTATCTGACCCAAACCCCAAACTGGATCCTCCAGATGCAACAGAAGGGCGTTACGATTTAATAAAGTCGTGTCGCATCATGGACAACCCCGCCGGTTGATCCTAAAACAATCGTCCATGCCAAAATCGAGTCAATTGAAAATCGTCATCATCGGCGGCGGCAGCGTCGCGTGGGCGCCGAATCTGCTTCGCGACATGCTCACCAAACCCGCACTGTCCGATGCCCACTACGTCCTTTATGACATCAACAAAAAGGCCTCCGACAAGGTCCGCGCCTTCATCACCAAGCTGGCCAATCAGGCCGGCTTCACCAAAGCCACCTTTGAATCGACCAATCAGCGGGAAAAAGCATTTCGCGGTGCCGATTATTTCATCATCGCCATCTCCACCGGCGGGCTGGACGCCATGGCCCACGACCTGTCCATTCCGGAAAAATTCAACATCTTCCACACCGTCGGCGACACCTCCGGCCCCGGCGGCTGGTCGCGGCTGATCCGCAACTTCGATGTCTTCACCGACTTCGCCCGCGATTTCAATCTCCTCGCCCCGCGCGCCGTCATCCTCAATTACACCAACCCCATGAACACCCTCACCGACCTGCTGAGTCGATTGTGCAAGGCGCCGGTGGTGGGGTTGTGTCATGGGCTGTTTGAGAACATTGAGTTTCTCAAACAACATTACAAACTGAAGGATGAGGGTGAACTGTCGATCAACTATGGCGGCATCAACCACTTTTTCTGGGCCGACCAAATTCACACCAAATCCACCGATGTCCTGATGGACCTCAATCGCCGGTTGCAGCGACAGAGTTTCTCTGATTTGTTGCCCGAAACCACGGCCGGCCGACGAAAATTTGAGATCAACCACCGCGAAGTGGCCACCGAACTGCATCGACTGACCGGCATGATGCCCTATCTGGGGGACCGCCATACCAGCGAATTTTTCGCCTTCTACATCACCAGCCGACAAAATCTCAAAAAATACAAACTGGCACGCACCTCCATTGCCGAGCGACGCAATTTGTTTCGCGAAAGAGATACCGCTGTGAGCCATGAGCTGGCCGCCAAAAAAATCAGCGCCCCCTGGTTGGTGCGCAGCCGCGAAACCGCCGCCGACATCATCGAAGCCCACTCGCAAAACAAGGTCTTCATCGACGTTGGCAACGTCCCCAATCGTGGCCAGATCGCCAATCTCCCCCACGGCCTGGTCGTCGAAACCGCCGTCCGCGTCGATGGCAACGGGTTTTCCCCCATCACATTCGGCTCACTGCCCCGAATCGTTCAGGGGTTCATCGACCCCTATGCCCACCTATATCCCATGACGGTCGATGCCTGCATGAGAAAAGACCGCCAGCTTGCCCTGCGCGCACTGCGTCTCGATCCGGTCTGCGCCCATCTGACCACTCCACAGGTCAACGAACTGGGCAACCAGCTCCTTGTCGCCCATCGTCGATTCATCACCGCCTTTTGATATGAATTATTCGCTTGTCACGGCCACCCATCAGCGATAACCTCGCGCCCATGCACATTCAATTCTGCGGCGCCAATCGCACCGTCACCGGCTCGTGTCATCTTCTGCACGTCAACGGCCTGCGCATCTTTCTCGACATGGGCCTCTATCAAGGCCCGCGCGAAGAGGCCCGCCGAATCAACCAGTATCTTCCCGATGACGCCCGCACCGCCGACGCCATCATTCTCTCCCACGGCCACCTCGACCACTGCGGCAAGCTCCCCGTTGTCGTGCGCGAAGGATACAAAGGCCCCATCTATTGCACACCCGCCACCGCCGAAGTCGCCCGCATCGTCCTCGAAGATTCGGCCGAAATTCAGCTTGAAGACGCCACCTACATCAACCGTCGATCCCGACATCCCGATGAATCCCCCGTCCAGCCCCTCTATCGTCCATCCGACATCCCGCAGGTTCTCAAACAGTTCAATCGTGTCGAATACAACCGCACCATCGATCTTTGCAAAGGGGTCCGATTCACCTTTCACGACGCCGGCCACATCCTCGGCTCGGCCTATATTCTCCTGCAATGGGATGAGGCTACCTCCAGTTCCAACCAGACCACCACCCGTTCCCTTTTGTTCACCGCCGATGTCGGCCGATACAACTCCCCCATCCTCAACGACCCAGCCACCATCCCCGCGCCGGCCGATCTGGTCCTCACCGAAAGCACCTACGGCGACAAAACCCATGCCCCCATGGAAGGGGTCGAAGAGCAATTTCTCAATGCCGTCAAATACTGCATCAAATATCGCAGCAGGATGCTCATTCCCGCATTCGCCGTCGGCCGCACCCAAACCGTCCTCTGGTACATCCAGAAATTCATCCACGAAAACAAAATCCCACCCATTCCCGTCTTTGTGGACAGCCCGATGGGTGTGGAAGTCACCCGCATCCACGAAAGATATCCCCAATATTTCGACAAACAGACCAACGACATGATCGCCGGCAAAGACCTCTTCGGCCTCGCCCGCATCACCTTCGCCACCAGCATGGAGCAGAGCAAGGCGATCAACTCCGTCACCGGCCCCTGCGTCATCATCGCCTCCAGCCCCACCTGCGAGTTTGGCCGCATCCTCCATCACCTTAAATTCAGCATGGAACGCCCCAATGACCTGCTGGTTTTCGTCGGCTGGACCCCGCCCAACACCCTTGGCCGCCGACTTCAGGATGGCCAGAACCGCGCCCGCATTTTTGACCGCTGGTACGATGTCCGATGCCAGATTCACACCATCCACGGCCTCAGCGCCCATGCCGACGGCGACGAGCTGATCCGCTTCCTCACCCCCACCCTGCGCCCCCAAACCACCATCTTCGTCGTCCATGGCGAAGCAAATGTCGCCGATGCCTTCGCTCAACGCCTTTCTAAATCCGGCGTTCAGCATGTCAGTGTCCCTGCCATGGAAACAGTCACTTTCCAAACCCCGCAATAGATTCAGAAAATCCCTGAAAGAAAATGGCTCAGCTCGCACGAAATTTGCTCCACTTTGGTTAGTCAACCAAAAGGAGCATCACATGGTTCATTTTGCCCATCGTCGCGATCAGGTTTTCACCGCCAGCCTGGCAAGTTTGTTGTGCGGCATCTGGATTTTCTTCGCCCCGGTCGCCTTTCATTACCAGCGCGTCTCGGCGTTGGTGGTGGGGCTGGTCTTTGGCGCACTCATCGGCCTGGTCTCCGCCATCCGATTCTTTGGCGCTTTCCGGGCAAGCTGGCTGAGCTGGCTGGGAGTGCTCTTTTCTCTATTTGTCATGGCCAGCCCATTCATATTTGGCTTCTGGAACCGCGCCACCTACGCCATGTGGACGGATGTGGTGATCGGCGCCACGGCGGCCGGCGCTTTCATCTGGGCCGGCCTGGCCACCGACCTCCCCCCGGATGACACCCCGGCCTGAACCCTCTGCCACTCTGGCAGATTCAACCACCCCTCCACCGGCTTTGGCAGGATCGGTTGGATGTTGGGCCAAAGTCAGCCTTGCGGTTATTGGATGTAAGATGTTGTAAAACAAAGGCTTACGACAAAATTAAGTTTGCCATTTTCCCGCTCGTTTCTGGCACGCGGCTCGCTCAATGCGCTGGTGCGGACATGGTGTTCGCAGGGTGGCGCATGGTTGGTGAACTGCACAAGAACCGCCTGACAGTGCTACTGGCCGACGAGCAGGAAGAATGGCACCATACGGTACGCCAGTTGCTCGAACCCCAGGGTGTGCAGACGGTAAGCGCCCGCTCCGGCCGAGAGGCCTTGCATCTGATCGAATCGACCCCCATTCATGTGGCGGTGCTCGATGCCCAGATGCCTCAGTTGGGCGGCTTGCAGGTCATCAAGCTCATGCGTGAATTGAAGGCGGCCCCGCCGGCGATTTTGCTGGCCAACCACCTGACCAACCACCTGTTGCACGAAGCCCTTGGAGTGCACGTTTTCAGCGTCCTCTCCAAGCCGGTGGATTTGAACATGCTGTTGGATTCCTTGGCTCGGGTGATGAAACGGTATTACGAAAGCCGTTGGCCCAACGAAGGATAGCAACGTTTTGTTAATGTGCGTCGCTCGCCCGGTGTCGGTTGGAGGCGTTGGCGACATGAAATACTGTTTTCAACCGACGATTAGGTAATCGCAAGAACCTGCAAAAGGAGCAGTTGCAATGGCTAAGTTGCGTCCTCTGGGCGACAAGATTCTCGTCAAGCGTCTCGAAGCCGAGTCCAAAACCAAATCCGGCATCGTCCTTCCCGACAGCGCCAAGGAAAAGCCCAAACGCGGCACGATCCTGGCGATCGGCGACGGCAAGCGCCTCGACAACGGCGAACGCGCCCCGTTCTCCGTCAAGAAGGGTGACCAGGTCATCTTCACCAGCTACGCCGGCACCGAAATCAAGGTCGATGGCGAGGAACTGATGATCATGTCCGAAGAGGATGTGCTGGCGATTGTGGACTAAGAACGTGGATCGTGAAGCGTGAGACGTGATGCGTGAAGAGAAATGCGCACCACAGGTTCTTCACGCAACACGAATCACGCATCACGCTAATCGGATCAAAATTACTACGAAATTACGAAATAAGGAGAATTAAACATGGCAGCCAAACGTATTGCATATGATCAGGAAGCGCGCGAGGCGATCCTTCGCGGCGTCCGCAAGTTGGCGCGAGCCGTCAAAGTGACGCTCGGCCCATCCGGACGAAATGTCGTACTTGAGAAATCCTTCGGGTCGCCCACCGTCACCAAGGACGGCGTGACGGTCGCCAAGGAGATCGAACTGGAAGATTCATACGAAAACATGGGCGCGCAGATGGTCAAGGAAGTCGCTTCCAAGACCTCCACGGTGGCCGGCGACGGAACCACCACCGCGACGGTGCTGGCCGAGGCGATTTTCGCCGAAGGCCTGCGCAACGTCGCCAGCGGCGCCAACCCCACCCAGATTCAGCGCGGCATTCAACTGGCGGTCGATGCGATCACCGAGGAACTGCACCGCATGAGCAAGAAGGTGGATTCGAGCAAGGAAGTCGCCCAGGTCGGCACCTCCAGCGCCAACCAGGACGCCCAGATCGGCCAGCAGATCGCCGATGCGATGGAAAAGGTCGGCAAGGATGGCGTCATCACCGTTGAAGAAGGCAAGGGCCTCGACAACGAAGTCAAGCTGGTCGAAGGAATGCAGTTTGACAAGGGATACCTTTCGCCCCATTTCGTGACCGATCCGCAGGCGATGGAGGCGGTCCTGGAAGACGCATACATCCTGATTTATGAGAAGAAAATCAGCAACGCCCGCGATCTGGTGCCGATCCTGACCAAGGCGGCCGAGCAGGGCAAGCCGATGCTCATCATCGCCGAAGACCTCGAAGGCGAAGCATTGGCCACTTTGGTGGTCAACAAGCTGCGTGGCACGCTGAAAGTCGCCGCCGTCAAGGCCCCCGGCTTTGGCGATCGCCGCAAGTCGATGCTTGAAGACATCGCCATCGTCACCGGCGGACAGGCGATCTTTGAAGAACTCGGCATCAAGCTCGAAAACGTCGAACAGTCGCAGCTTGGCCGGGCCAAAAAGGTCACCATCGACAAGGACAACACCACCATCATCGAAGGCGCCGGCAACGAACGGTCCATCAAGGGCCGCATCGAGCAGATCAAGAATGAGATCGACGCCACCACCAGCGACTACGACCGTGAAAAGCTCCAGGAACGTCTGGCCAAACTGGCCGGCGGCGTGGCGCAGATCCATGTCGGCGCCGCCACCGAAGTGGCGATGAAGGAGAAGAAGGCCCGCGTCGAGGACGCCCTGCACGCCTGCCGGGCGGCCGTTGAAGAGGGCATTTTGCCCGGCGGCGGCGTCTCGCTGATCCGCGCGGCCGCCAAGGTGCTGGACAAGGCCCGCAAGTCGGCCCCCAGCGAAGACCAGCGTCTGGGCATCGACATCATCCGCCGGGCGGTTGAAGCCCCGATCAAGCAGATCTCCGAAAACGCCGGCGTGGATGGCTCGATCGTCGCCCAGAAGATCAAGGAATCCGATCAAACCAACTTCGGATACAACGCCTTGACCCATCAGTACGGCGACATGATGAAGATGGGTGTCATCGTCCCCACCAAGGTGGAACGCACCGCACTGCAAAACGCCGCGAGCATCGCCTCGCTGCTGCTGACAACCGATGCGGTGGTCAGCGAAATCAAGGAAGACAAGCCCGAACCCGCCGGCGCCCCCGGCGGCGGAATGGGCGGGATGTACTGATCCCAATCAGGCCATCTTTGATAACACCACGGGCCGGCTGGCAATCCGCACAGCCGGCCCGTTTTGTCATTCCATTTCACGAACGACAACCATTGCGGAAAGCCGATCCGGTGTCTACGATTTTCACCAGTCGAACGATCACACATTCAAAAAGGAGATTGTCATATGCGATTGTCACGAACATTGTTGGCGGCCGGTTTGGCGATGGTGATGGGCATGGGGTGGGCGCGGGCCGAGGATCAGGCCCCTCTGATGGACAATCCTCTCTTTGAGGTTTGGTCCAGCCACAATGTCGGCTCCAGCGAAACGCTTGAGGGGAAGATCAGCGGCCCCAATGGTCAGGAGATGATCATGGAGTCAACCTATACGCTCAAGGAAAAGACCGATGATCATGTGACGATCGAAACGGCCGCGACCATGGAGATGATGGGACAAAAGCATACCATGCCGCCGCAACAAAAAGAGATCAAAGCCCAGGTGGAAAAGGTTGATGTTGAAAAGGTTGGCAGTGAGGAGGTTTCGGCGATGGGCCAAACCTTCGATTGCGACATTTACGAAGTCCATACCGACAACTCAAAGGCCGGTGGGATCAAAGCCAAAATCTGGTCCTGCAAGGATGTCCCCGGCGGCGTGGTGAAAATGGAAGCCAACACCCCGCATGGCACAATGACCCTGATGTTGAAAAATTACGACTCGAAATGATCGTCGTGGTCAATTGCCGTGAACAAACAGCGGCAAAACCATCAACGCGCAACAGACGATCAGCAGGATGACCATGTTGGCGATGAAATATGGCACCGCCATGAGCGCGGCCCCGCTGATCAGCGGGATCGGCTGGCCGGCCTTGCGGCCGTACATGCACATGCCCATGCCGATCATGCCAAAGACAAACGACACCATCAGTAGATTCATGTCCATCGTGACTCTCGAATCGAACCTATTGGATGGATCGAACGATGGAGCATCCAACTGAAGAAGATTCGCCAATCCGGCAAACATAAGGCCGGCCGATTGTGCGGATCGTGAGGAACATCCGGCCTGCGATGGAGTTCATATGCAACGGATCGATTTTTACGGCGTCTGCCCGGATGGATATAAGGCAATGATCGCCCTGGAACAATATGTCGCCTCCAGTTCCATTGAGAAAAAGCTCTTTCATCTGGTGAAACTGCGTGCGTCTCAGGTCAATGGCTGCGCTTTCTGCATCGACATGCACTGGAAAGATCTTCGGGTATTGGGAGAACCGGAACAGCGTTTGTACGGCCTTGATGCGTGGGAGGAATCTCCCTATTACACCCAGCGCGAGCGAGCCGCCATGGCATGGACCGAGGCTGTGACCAATCTGCACGATGGCCATGTCCCCGATGCAGTGTATGAACACGTTCGTCAACAATTCACCGAAAAGGAATTGGCCGACCTGACGCTGATCATCACGACCATCAATGCTTGGAATCGACTGGCCATCGCAATGCGAAAAGACCCCGGAACGTATCAGCCTTCGAATCATCACTGATAAACAGGAATCAATAATTTTCACAGGAGTTTATCCAATGGCCCGACCCGTCACCCTCTTTACCGGCCAATGGGCCGATTTGCCCTTCGAGCAGATGTGCGCCAAGGCCCAGGAATTCGGCTACGACGGCCTGGAACTGGCCTGCTGGGGCGATCATTTTGATGTCGATCAGGCATTAAAGGACAAAAATTACTGCAAACGCCGCTGGGAAACCCTGCGCGACCACGGCCTTGATTGCTACAGCGTCTCCAGCCACCTGGTTGGCCAGGCCATTTGCGACAACATCGACTCGCGTCACAAGGCGATTTTGCCACCCGATGTCTGGGGTGACGGCGAACCCGAAGGGGTCCGCAAGCGCGCCGCCCGCAAAATGATCGACACCGGCAAAGCCTGCCGAAAGCTGATGGATGCCCGCCCGGACAGTGGCGGCCGACGGCTGTCCAACTTTACACCGGCCGTCAACGGATTCACCGGCTCCAGCATCTGGCACGCGATCTATGCCTTTCCCCCGACCGACCAGAAATACTGGCAGCGTGGATTCGACGATTTCGCCCGCCGATTCACGCCGATCCTCAACGAATTTGAAAAGGTCAACGTCAACTTCGGCCTCGAAGTCCACCCGACCGAAATCGCCTTCGACATCGAAACCTCCCGACGGGCGATCGATGCGCTCAAAGGTCACAAGCGGTTTGGTTTCAACTACGATCCCTCCCATCTGGCCTATCAGGGCGTCGATTATGTCAAATTCATCCGCACCTTCACCGACCGCATTTACCATGTCCATATGAAGGATGTCTGGTGGGGCCACGGCGACGGCACGGTGGGGGTGTTCGGCGGGCACACCTCGTGGGCCGACCCCAAACGATACTGGGATTTCCGGTCATTGGGTCATGGCGATGTCAATTTTGAAGAGATCATCGTCGCCCTCAACGACATCGGATATGCCGGCCCACTGAGCGTTGAATGGGAAGATGCCCGCATGGACCGCGAACATGGCGCCGCCGAGGCGGCGTCGTTTGTCCGCGATGTCGATTTCCCAAGGTCTGAAATTTCCTTTGACAGCCAGTTTGATCGGTAATCGGTCAGAACTGTAAATATACAAAGACCACCTGTTCAACGGTCATTATATCGCTGTTGTCGTCTAAGTGCCATGATGACAATGATTTATCGCCGATAATGCGAAAGATTGCCGAATCCATTAAACCAATGGTCAAAATCACAAAAAATGTTTGTTGTAGACCCGTTGTTTAATGACACACGATATCGGTGTGTAGGGAGTGGGGAAAAGAAAAGTTTCCCCAAATCAAAACTCCATTGTGTCGAGGCTGGTGAATTCTTGACACTGATGGGGCCTGTACTTATGCTCGCTTGGCGAGGTGTTTTTTGCACCTTTGGGCCGGGGTTTGGCTCCGGTTTTCGCCTGTTGCCGCTGATGGCGGGGTGCGGGTCAAAATTGATCGCATCCGGCCGGTTAAACATCCTCGCGTCTCTCACCATTTGGAGGCCAGCCTCATGCTGCGACTGCCTCGGTTCATGCCCGCATTGACGATTGCCTGTTCAATGGCGGTTCCGGTTCTTTACGGTTCACCGCTGTTGGCTCAGGATACACCACCCGCCAACAACGCCGACCAAAGTACGCCCGTCGATGCGGCGCTGCGTACCGATGTCGATAATTATTGGCACTACGGCAAGATCGCCCGCTATGACTTGGCGGTTGCCGAAGGACAAAAGATCATCGCCCGCAAGGACCAACCGCAGGCGGTCTTGGCCGCGTTTGAGGCGGTGTCGGCGGCGCATCAGGACAACCTTGACCAGTGGCTTTTGCGCTGGCAGGGGGTGGATGCGATGCGCGATGTCACCACGCAGGTCATCAACGTGCTGGCCGAGGGGTATCGTCAGCGCCGGGCCGATCTGACTTACATCGAACAGAACATTCAGCGGCTGTCGGTCAATCAGCGTGCTTATGCGCTTGCGCTGGGCCGACTTCGCGAAAGCGGCGAGCTGGCCGTGCCGTTGATGGTGGATTACCTGCGCGATTCATCCAAGCGTGAATATCAGCCGGCCATTCGTCGGGCGCTGCGTGATTTTGGCCGATTGGCGCTCAACCCGCTGACCGCCGCCACCTATATGAAGGATGACCAGACGCTGACGACGATCGTCGCGATTCTGGGCGATATCGGCTATGACTCGGCCGTCCCTTATCTGGCCCGCCTGGCCAATGGGCAGGATGTACCCGAAGGGGTCCGTTCCGCCGCCGCACAGGCGTTGATTCAGATGGGCGCGGGGGAGCCGGCCAAGCTCAGTGCCCCGCAATTGTTCTACAATCTGGCGGAAAAGTTCTATTACAATACCTCCACCATCACGGCCGATTCACGCAATCCATCCGCGTTTGTCTGGTATTGGGACGATCAAAAGGGTCTGTATAAGAAGGATGTTCCACCCCAGATTTTCAACGACATCATGGCGATGCGCAGCAGCGAGGAATCGTTGCGGCTGGATGCTTCCAACAAGCCGGCCGTCAGCCTCTGGCTGGCCTCCGATTACAAGCGTGAGGCCGATCTGCCGGCCGGCGCGGCCGACCCGACGCGGGGTGAAAACGCGCCATCCGCCCATTATTACGGCGTCGCCGCCGGCACGGGCTATCTGGGCGATGTGTTGTCGCGGGCGATGAAGGATCGCAATTCGGCTGTCGCGTTGCGGTCGCTCAAATCACTCGAAGAAATCGCCGGTGCCAGCAATCTGCTGGGCGAAGGTGGCAGCCCGGTGATCGATGCGTTGGAATATCCCGATCGGCTGGTGCGATTTGAGGCCGCCTTCACGGTGGCTTCGGCGCTGCCGCAACAGGGATTCAATGGTCAAAACCGCGTGGTGCCGATTCTAGCCGAGGCGGTTTCGCAGACCGGCCGGCCGCAGGTGCTGCTGGTGCTGTCGTCGCAGGATGAACTCAACAAGTACACCGATGCGTTGAAGGCCGATTTTGGCGTGGCCGGCGCCACTGGTGCGCAGGCCGCCGTCAATGAGGCCAATGCATTGCCATCGGTTGATGTGGTGGTCGTCTCCGAAGACCTCGGCGGGCAGATCGACCAGTTGCGGGCGCTGATGGGCCAGAACCAGAAGCTCCAGTCGGCGCCGTTGGTGGTCATCACCAAGACCGGCGCTTCGCCGTTCGTCTCCATGGCCGCCACCAACAAGATGATCGTCGTCACACAGGCAACCGATGCGGCCGGCCTCAAGCCGGTCATCACCGAAGCCCGTGGCCGAAGCATGTCGTTGCCGATGGATGAGGCACTGGCCACCGCCTATGCCAAGCGCGCCGCCGAGCTGCTGGGCCAACTGGCGATCAGCCGTGGCCAGATTTTGGATATTTCGGTCGCCCAACCGACACTGCTGGCTTCATTGAACGACAGCCGGGCCGACCTTGTGAAATCGGTTGCCGATGTGCTGGCGCTGATTCATTCCAAGGAAGCCCAGGTTGGCCTGTTGACCAAGGCATCGGATGAAAAGACCGCCAATGATGTGAAGGTGGCCTGCTATAAGAGCCTGGCCACCAACGCCAAATTCTTCGGCAATCAGTTGGATGAGACGCACATCGCCGCGTTGCAGAAGGTGGTTCAAAGCGCCGCCGATTTGACCGTCCGATCCGCCGCCGCAGAGGCGCGCGGGGCGTTAAATCTCCCCGCCGACCAAGCGGCCGAACTGATTTTGTCCCAGGCCAACGGCGGTTGAAAAGGTTGATTTGCCCTTACCGGGCCGATTGATATAGCCGAATAACGTTCGACGCCGCCCGTTCCAGCAACGTGGCGGCGTTTTTCATGGCATCTTCCAGCGTCATCGGCCCGTCGCAGATCGAAAAATAGGCGTTGATCCCCTCATCATGCACCACCTCCGCGCCGATCCCGATGGAGCCGGCGATGGCGATGCAGGGGATTTGCATTTCTTTGCACAGCCGGGCCACTCCGACGGCCGTCTTTCCCGCGGCCGACTGGCTGTCAAGCCGGCCTTCGCCGGTCAGGCACAAATCCGCCCCCTCCAGCCTTTTACGCAAGCGGGTCGCCTCCATCACGATGTCGATTCCGCTGCGCAATGTCGCCCCGAAGAAGGCCATCATCCCAAACCCCAGCCCGCCGGCCGCCCCGGCGCCGGGAGCGGTGGCCAAGTCCAACCGACCGCTGCGCTGGGCCAGTTTGTGCAACGCCGCGTCCAGATATTCCACCTGTTCCGGCGTCGCCCCTTTTTGCGGGCCGAAGATCGGCGCCGCTCCCTCCGGCCCAAAGAGCGGATTGCCCACATCGCACGCGACCACAAATTCAACATGGGCGAATTCCGACGGCGGGGCGGCCGCGATGGCCGCTTTGCGTCGTACTATCCCCTTCTCTTCGCCCGGTTTTTCGGGTGGTGCTTTGACCGGCTGCACCTTGAGCACATTGGCCACATCCGCACCGGTCAATCGTCGCCCACCCGATGAATAGGGTGTTCCGTTTTCAAAAACGATGGTCGCCCCGCACGCCTGCGCGCAACCGATCCCTCCATCCACCGTGGCGCGGCCGCCGATCCCCAAAATGATCCTCTTTGCCCCCATCTGCACGGCGTGTCGGATCAATTCCCCCGTCCCGTAGGTTGTTGTGCGAAATGGATTTCGCTGCTCGGCCGGCAACAAGGCCAGCCCGCTGGCGGCCGACATTTCAATCACCGCCGTCGATCCATCGCCCAGAAACCCGATCGGCGCTTCCACCTTCATCCCCACCAACGGCCCGGTCACGATGCGGTTCACACTCTTGCCGCCGGTCGCCCGCACCATCGCGCTGACGATCCCTTCGCCTCCATCCGCCATTGGGCAAAGGTCCATCCGCGCATCAGGGCAGGCCAACCGAACCCCCCGCGCCACCGCCTCGGCGACTTCATCCGCACTCAAACACCCCTTGAATTTGTCGGGCGCGATCACAATGCGCATACCATTCCCCATCAGTTGATCCGTGTCATGGCTCTGTGCTACCTTGTTTCCGCTCCTCCAGCCAGTGTTGGCGCCACGTCGGCATTAGTTGCACCGTAATATCCATCCACAAACCCCGCCTTCGCTGTCGCGCTTCGGCCTCGGCCGACTCGAATTGCGCCTCCATCAGATGCTTTTCCCGCCGGTCCGCATACGCATATCCATCCCGCACCATACCCAGGTTGATGTTGTCGGTATCGGACAAATACGCATACACCAGCAACCGTCCAAATCGGTCCCTCGTTTGTTGTGGGTCCAGCTTCAACGTGATGGTTTTGTTTGTCAGTCGTTCCAGCAGATAATTGCGCGCCTGTGTGGACCAGTATTCCTCCACCTGTTGATCTGTGAATTTCATGTCCGGCGCGTCAACGCCCATCAGATGGATCAACACTTCCTGCGAATTCACCGATACTACGGCCGAATCCCCATCGATCACACGATGCACTTCCCCCTGCTTATGATCATACCGCGAGAGGTCATCTTCATGGTCCCCAAAAACCCCCAGATGATCCATCACCACCGCCGTCACGATCAGCAGCAGCAACCCGGCCATGATGATCCGATTCCGCCGGCGTCGGCGGAGATAGGATCGTGATGTAGTACTGACGAATTTCAATCCATCCGCATTGTAACGAATGGTTATTGGATAATGACAATCCCACCTCCATTTCATATGATCGCCCCGGTCAAAAGAATGTGAACCGGAGAACCTAAAATGCCCTCAGAAATCACCATGCCGCAGTTGTCCGACACCATGAGCGAGGGAACGCTCGTCAAATGGCATAAAAAAGAGGGGGACAAGATCAAGGCGGGTGATGAGATCGCCGATGTGGAAACCGACAAGGCCACCATGCCGATGGAGGCCTTTGAATCCGGAATCCTGGCCCACATCGCCGTCAAGGAAGGGCAGAAGGTCAAGGTGGGAGGGCTTCTGGCCGTCATCGCCGCCGCGGGTGAAAAAGCCGATCAGGTCAAGCAGCAATATTCATCGGCCGCTCAGCCAACTCAAACCGCCACGGCTCCCAATGCCGCATCCCCGCCCAAAACCTCAGCGCCGGTCGCTTCCAAACCCGCTCCATCCGTCGATAAAAGCAAAAGTACGGGGAGTGCCAAGACATCCTACAACTTTGATCTGATCGTCATCGGCGGCGGACCGGCCGGTTATGCGGCCGCCATTCGCGCCGGACAACTCAAAAAGCGCGTCCTCTGCGTCGAACGCGACCAACTCGGCGGCATCTGCCTCAACTGGGGGTGCATTCCCACCAAGGCGCTGCTGGAAAATGGCGCTTTCATCCGCAAACTGCGCGAGGATGCCGACGAGTGGGGCGTTCATTTCGACCACCTGAAAATCGATTTCGACAAGATCATCGCCCGCAGCCGCGGCATCTCCGAAAAACTCTCCAAGGGAATCGCCCACCTGTTTCGCAAATACGAAGTCAAACATGAAGTCGGCACCGGCCAACTGCTCGCCCCTCATCGCGTCAAATTGACAGCGCAAAATGGGTCCACCCGCGAATTCACCGCCGACCACATCATGTTGGCCACCGGGGCGCGCGCCAAATCACTGCCCGGCATCGAGTTTGACGGCAAAAAAATCATCTCCGCCAAAGAGGCGATGACCCTCCCCAAACAACCCAAAAAGCTCGCGATCATCGGGGCCGGCGCCATCGGATGTGAATTTGCCGACTTCTACAGCGCCATCGGCACGCAGGTGGAGATCGTCGAACTGATGGACCACCTGCTGCCCATCGAGGACACCGATGTCTCGCTGGTCCTCGAACGCCTCTTTGCCAAACGGGGCATCGCCATCCACACCAAAACCAAAACCGACAAGGTTGAGAAGACCGCCGATGGTGTTCGTCTGCAATGTACCGGCGGCGATGGCAAAAAAATCACCATCGACGCCGACCTGGTCCTCATGGCCGTCGGCGTCACCGGCAACGTCGAAAACCTGGCCACCCCGCAGGCCAATCTGGAACTGTTCAAAAACCACGTCAAGGTGGACAAGCAATATCGCACCAACGTTGAAAATGTTTGGGCGGTGGGGGATGTCAACGGCCCACCTTGGCTGGCGCATGTGGCCCACCACGAGGCCGTCAACTGCGTCGAACGAATCTTCGGCGTCGCCGACCACGCCATCGACTACCGATTCATCCCCGGCTGCACCTACACCCACCCGCAGGTCGCCAGCATGGGGCTGACCGAACGCAAGGCCCGCGAGGAAAACCGCCAGATTCGCATCGGCAAATTCCCCTTCAACGCCAGCGGCCGCGCTTTGGCTTCCGGCGAAAGCGATGGGTTTGTCAAACTGATCTTCGACGCCCAATATGGCGAGTTGCTCGGCGCTCACCTGATCGGCGAAAACGTCACCGAACTATTGGCCGAACTGCTGCTGGCCCGGCGTCTGGAAGCCACCGAGGATGAGATCATCGAAACCATGCACCCACACCCCACCCTCTCCGAAGCCGTCATGGAAGCCGCCGGCGTCGCCGAGGGTCGGGCGATCCATCTATAAAGGATTGGGGATCAGATTTCCGATGCGGGAATTGAGTTCATTCAATTCAACACCACCAGCCGCTTGAGCGACTTGGGCATCTCAAATGAAATGTCCTCCTCCACCAGTGTCCGGGTGTCGATGGTGGCGCCGAATCGCTGTTTGAGCATTTCCAGCAGTTCCTTGACCAGATGCTCCGGCGCCGATGCGCCGGCCGTCACCAGAACCGACTTTTTCCCCTCGAACCAGTCCAGGTTCATTTCCGATTTGTCATCGATCAAATAAGCCGGCTTGCCCGCCTCGCGGGCGCGGTCCACCAGACGCTGGGAGTTGGAGCTGTTCTTGCTCCCGATCACCAGCACCACATCCACCTCCGGCGACAGGTCGGTCACGGCATTCTGGCGGTTGGTGGTCGCGTAGCAGATGTCCTCCTTGCCCGGCCCGCGAATCTCCGGAAACCGCTCCTTGAGCGCCCCGACAATCCGCTCAGCGTCCGAAATACTCAGCGTCGTCTGCGTGACGTACGCAACCTTTTGTGTATCAGGAACTTGCAACTTGGCCACATCTTCGGGCGATTCCACCACGATGATCGAACCAGGCGCTTCACCCACCGTGCCGATCGCCTCGTCATGGTTGCGGTGGCCGATGAAAATGATGGTGTACCCGTCGCGGGCAAAACGGAGCACTTCCATATGCACATTGGTCACCAGCGGGCAAGTGGCGTCCACCTCCACCAGTTGGCGGTTCTTGGCCGAATTGCGCACGGCCGGTGAGATGCCGTGGGCGCTGTAAATAATCACGCCACCCTCCGGCACTTCGCTGATATCATCCACAAACCGCACCCCCCGGCGTACAAACCCTTCAACAACATGCCGGTTGTGTACGATCTCGTGATAAACGTAAATCGGCGGCCCCTTGAGCGCCAGCACCTGCTCGACGCATTCAATGGCCATGTTGACACCGGCGCAAAACCCGCGGGGATTGGCAAGGATAATATTCATTCGTCTGTTCGACCTCTCTGGTACGGCACGCCGTCGTCTTGACGGAGTTGGACCTTCCCCGACAATCTTAGCGTGAATCGCCCACAGGCATCAACCCGGATGGATGAAGCATTTCGCCGCTATCAGGCCCGCCGGCATACGCGCAAAATCGCCTTGTCCCATTACGAGAACTTCACGGTCGTTTCGTTGGCCCTTCCCCGCCACCTGCAACAGGATTTTTATAATATCTACGCCTTTTGCCGCCATGCGGACGATCTGGCCGACGAAATCTGCGATAAAAATGAATCATTGCGGCTGCTGGATCAACTGCGACAGGAAGTCGGCCGGATGTATCAACAACAGGCAACCCAGCCGATTCTGGTTGCGTTGACCGATACGGTGCAAAAATTTGATATCCCCGCCGATCCGTTTCTGGCGCTGATCGACGCTTTTGAACAGGACCAAAGGGTTTGTCGTTACGATACTTATGAGCAATTGGTCGATTATTGCCGGCGCAGCGCCGATCCAGTCGGCCACCTGGTTTTATACCTTTGCGGCTATCGCGATGCCCATCGACAGAAATTGTCCGACTTCACCTGCACGGCGTTGCAACTGACCAATTTCTGGCAGGATGTGGTGCCTGATTTGGGGCGCGGGCGGATTTATCTGCCATTGGAGGATTTGGCGCGGTTTGGCGTGCGGGAAGAGGAGATCATCGAGCGGCGATTGAGTGAAAACTTTCTTCAACTGATGAAATATGAGGTGGACCGGGCCGAGGAACTGTTTGTAAAGGGTGAAGCGCTGCTGCCGCTGGTGGAAGGGCGGCTGCGGACGGATGTGACGTTGTATGGTCGGGGCGGGCGTGCGATTCTGGATCGGATTCGGGGTGTCGGATACGACGTTTTGTCGCAGCGCCCGACGTTGAATAAATGGGCCAAGCTGGGGTTGTTCGCAAGGGCATTGTGGCAGGTGGTGGTGTAGGACCAATGGGCGGCACACTGGAAGAATCATACGGATATTGCCACGGGTTGATGCGCCGGGCGGCGCGGAATTTTTATTATGGCATGAGATTGTTGCCGCCGGATCAGCGCGGGGCGATGTACGCGTTGTACAGCTATATGCGGCTGTGCGATGACATCGCGGATGATGAAGTGGTGGGGGTGGATGATCGGATGCAGCGACTGGAGACGTGGCGAGCATCCACCCACGCGGCCATCGCGGGCAACACCGCCGGCCATCCGATCTGGCCGGCGTTTTGCGACATGGTGGGGCGGTTTGGCATCCCGGCCAAGGTGTTTGACGATGCGATTGATGGGCAGATTCAGGATTTGAAACAGGATCGTTACGGCACGTTCGCTGAATTATACGACTATTGCTATCGGGTGGCCTCGACGGTGGGGATTGCGGCAGTGCATATTTGGGGGTTTACGGATCGTGGCGCGTTGAAACTGGCCGAGGAATTGGGGATCGCGATGCAGTTGACGAACATCCTGCGCGACTTGCGGGAGGATGCGGCGCGTGGGAGGCGATACCTGCCGGATGAGGATTGTCAGCGGTTTGGAGTGGATGGGTGGATGGCCAATGGATCGGCCGCTCCGGCGGGGGTGTTGCCTTTGTTGCAATTCGAGGCGGAGCGTGCGGCGGGATATTACCAGCGCTCCGCGCCGTTGGAGGGGATGATTGGTGCAACCGCACGCCCGACGCTGCGGATAATGACCGGCATCTATCGTGGGATACTGGATCGGATTATCGCGTCGCCGCAGATGGTGTTGAGCCGGCGGGTCAGCTTGTCGGGGATGAGAAAATTGTGGCTGGTGGCACGGCATTCGTGGTTATCGCGGTTGCAAAGGGGAGGATAGGCCGTGGCGAAGAGCGCGATTGTGGTGGGAGGGGGTTTGGCGGGGATCGCGACGGCGGCGGCGCTGACGGATGGGGGGTATCGTGTCACGCTGATCGAACGGCGGGAATTTCTGGGTGGACGGGCGACGAGCTTTCGCGAACGTCAGTCGGGCCAACTGCTGGACAACTGCCAGCATGTGCTGCTGGGGTGCTGTATGGAATTGCTGGGGTTGTATCGGCGGCTGGGGGTGGAGGATCGGGTAGAATTTTTCGACACGATACATTTCGCGGATGAACGGGGTCGGCGGGGTGATTTATACGCCTGTCGATTGCCCAGTCCGTTTCATCTGGCGCCGGCGATGTTGGCGTTTGGGTTGTTGACGATCGCGCAGAAGGGGGAGATCGCGCGGGGGATGGCCGCGATGAAGGTGTTGGGCAAAGGGGGGAGGGATGCGTATGCCGATTGGACGTTTCGCGAGTGGCTGGGGGAGAAGGGGCAATCGGATGAGACGATTGAGCGGTTTTGGGAGGTGATTCTGGTCAGCGCGCTCAATGAGCGGGTGGATGCGATTGGCGCGAATTACGGGATGCAGGTTTTTCAGGAGGCGTTTTTGGGGGAGTGGGGTGGATATCGCATGGCGCTGCCGCGGGTTCCGCTGGCGGAACTGTATGAGCGGGCGGCGGCGGAGGAGGTGCTATTCAATCGGCGGGTGACGGGGTTGGTGGTGGATCAACAGCACGGCGGGCCAAGGGTGAAGGGGGTGGAACTGGCCGATGGGAGCAGGATGGAGGCCGATCAGGTGGTGTTGGCGGCCGCGCCCGATTCGGCGAGGCGAATATTGGGAGAATCACCGCTGTTTGAGCCGATATGCCGGGCGATTGGTCAGTTGCGTTATGCGCCGATCATCGGTGCGCACCTGTTTTATGACCGGCCGGTGATGGATGAGCCTCATCTGGCGTTGATGGGGACGACGTTACAGTGGCTGTTTCGCAAGGATGCGAAGGGGACTCACATTCATGGGGTGATCAGCGCTGCGCACGAACTGGCGGAGGTTGATGCGCGCTCGTTGCAGGATCGATTTGAGCGGGAAATCGTGACGATATTGCCGCGGGCAGCGGGGGCGAGGGTGGAGCGGTGCGCGATCGTCAAGGAGAAGCGGGCGACCTATTGCCCCGCCCCGGGGATCGACCGCATCCGGCCGGAACAGCGGACGGGGATCGAGGGTTTGACGTTGGCGGGGGATTACACACGCACCGATTGGCCGGCGACGATGGAAGGGGCGGTGCGCAGTGGCAACCGCGCGGCCAAAGTGATTCTGGAAGGTGGATCAACAACTCATCGGGGATGAAAAAAGATTCGGACCGAAGGGGAGCCACCGCCTTCGGTCCGAGCGATCAATCACATTTGATGTTTTCAAGATAGCGTGGTTTTGGGAATCGTCAACATCTTTGTTGTCAAAAACATTTGCGCGCAGACATCGACGGCATCGGTTATTGAAGCAGCGACCGTACCAGCGGCAGAAGTTGTCCCCACAACTTGGGGTCTTGTCGCGCCAGGATCAGATTGGTCTTGAGCCAGTCGAGGGGGTTGCCGATGTCGTGTCGGCGCGATTGCAGCACGATGCCGTGGATGGGTTGTTGTTGCAGCAGCAGTTTGAGCGCGTCGGTGAGTTGGATTTCGCCCCCTTTGCCGGCCGGCGTGTGGTCGAGACAGTCGAAAATGGCCGGCGTCAGCAGGTAGCGGGCGGCGATGGCATAGTGGCTGGGGGCATTGTTTTTTGAGGGTTTTTCGACCAGCGTATCGAGCTTGAAGACACCGGGGCGAATTTCCGTGCCGCCGACGATGCCGTAGCGTTCAACATTATCGGGATGCACTTTTTCAAGGCCGACCAGGGCGGTTCCCAATTCGCGCCAAGCATCGGCAAGCTGCGCTGACGGTGGGATTGGGCCGCTGAAAATCGTATCGCCCAGCAGGCAGAGAAACGGTTCATCGCCGACGTGCCGGCGGGCATGACGCACCGCGTCGCCGAGGCCCCGCTGTTCGTTCTGACGAATCGAATGGACACTCATCCGTCCCATGAGCGATTGGATGGAAGCCAACAACGCCTGCTTGTTGCCCGATGACAACCGCTGTTCCAGCTCGGCATCGCGGTCGAAATGATCCTCGATGGCGCGTTTGTTGCGGGAGGTGATCAGCAGCAGATCATCCACGCCGGCGGAGGCGGCCTCCTCGACGACATACTGAATCGTCGGCCGGTCGAGAACCGGCAACATCTCCTTGGGAACCGCCTTGGCCGCCGGCAACATGCGGGTTCCAAATCCGGCGGCGGGGATGATGGCTTTGTGGAGAGGATGGATCACAGGCGAAATTTACCAAGAAATCGGCGTTGGGCAAATGGCAGGATTGAATTGTTACATTCCGGTTCCGGGACTATTTTGGGAATTACCCACTACGCGATAAAGTAACCAATATGTTACATCGCGCAGGCACGGACGAATTCTTGCCGATGACCGGCATTTCCAAGCGATTGGGTGTCCGGTCACGAAGTGCTTCGCCTGCCAACGGTGAAGCCAATAAGTTGTCGGTGGCAGATCGATCCGCTCATGACTGGTATCGTTTTGTACTCTCCTATCCGCCGCATCTGGTGCGAGAATATGTGGACCGATTTAACATCGGAAGCCGCCAACAGGTGCTTGATCCGTTTGCCGGAACCGGCACAACCGTGGTGGAATGCAAGAAGCTGGGCATTGCCAGCACCGGAGTTGAAGCTCATCCAATGTCTTTCTTTGCCGGCCAGGTTAAGACGGATTGGAGCATCGATCCCGATGGGCTGGTGGAGCATGCCACCCAGATTGCGGATGAGGCACGGCAAATACTTCAGCAGGATGGGATCACGGATGATTTTGATTGTTCGGGAAGTATAAAAGGACTTCGCCTGCTGACCTTGCCCGAATCGGCATTTAAACTCTTATTGACCAATTCCATCAGTCCGTTGCCGCTTCATAAGACCATGGTGTTGCTGGGACGACTGCAATCGCGCAGCGGTACTGAATTTCATCGTCATGAGATGTTGGCGCTGGCCAAGGCTTTGGTGACGTCCATTGGCAATTTGCATTTCGGGCCGGAAGTTGGCATTGGTCCGGCAAAATCGGATGCACCCGTGATCGGCCTGTGGCTCGCAAACGTAAAGGCGATGGCCAGTGATTTGCGTCTTCTACGATCACTGAAATATGCTTCTGCCACCATGTGTCGAGGTGACTCCAGAAAACTGGTGCGAATGCTGCCGGCCCAATCGATTGATGCGGTGGTCACATCACCGCCTTATCCCAATGAAAAGGACTATACGCGAACCACGCGGCTTGAGTCGGTGATACTGGGTTTTGTGCAAAACAAGCTGGAATTAAAGGCGCTGAAGCAGGGTCTCATCAGGTCAAATACCCGCAATGTCTATAAAAATGATGAGGATGACAGTTTGGTCAGATCGCATCCTGAAATCAACCGCATCGCCGCGGCCATAGAGGCGAGGCGCATCGAACTGGGCAAGACCAATGGATTTGAGCGGTTATACGCCCGTGTGACCAAGTTGTATTTTGGAGGCATGGCACGGCATCTGGAAGAACTCAAGCCAAGCCTGCGACCGGGGGCACAACTTGCATATGTTGTTGGCGATCAGGCATCCTATTTACGGGTGATGATTCGAACGGGGCAATTGCTGGCCGATATTGCCGAGAAATTGGGTTATGAAGTGATGGGAATCGATCTGTTTCGCACACGGCTGGCGACGGCCACCCGTGAACAACTGCGCGAAGAAGTGGTACTGCTCAGATGGAAGGGAAAATCCCGAACCTGAGCCAATTGAGATGACCATGTCGAAGAATGAAGATCGCAAAACGAACCGTTATCTGGCGATTATTGAGCAGATTTTTCTTGGCCGATATCGCAAGGGTGATACCGAGGTTCCATTCGATCGCGATGAAATTGTAAATGTGGCCCGTAAGCTGCGCATCACATTGCCGAAAAATTTAGGTGACCTGATCTATACATTTCGATATCACATGGCCCTGCCATCCAGCATCAGCGACAAAGCGCCGGCGGGTTCGAGCTGGATCATCCGGCCGGCGGGACGCTCACGGTATGTTTTTGTGGCGACCACGCTAACCTCGATTGTTCCCAATTCAGTGATGACGGAAACCAAAATTCCGGATGCCACACCCGGGTTGATCGGCATGTATGCCCAATCCGATGAACAGGCGCTGCTGGCGAAGCTTCGATACAATCGATTGATCGACATTTTTACCGGAATCACATGCTATTCACTGCAAAGCCACCTCCGGACGAGCATCCCAACGATTGGGCAGCTTGAGACCGATGAAATTTACATTGGTGTTGACCGCCGTGGCGCGCATTATGTCATTCCGGTGCAGGCCAAAGGGGGGCGGGATCAGTTGAACATCGTGCAGATTGAACAGGACCTTGCGATGTGTCATGAAAAATTTGTGACGCTGATCTGCCGTCCGGTCGCGGCACAATTCATCGATGCGGATTTGATCGCATTGTTCGCGTTCGAGCCAGGGGACAATGGCGTGAGTATTTCAATGGAGAAGCATTATCGTCTTGTTCCACGTGAGCAGATGACGCCGGAAGATATACAGAAATATCAGCGACGATTGTTGGATGAATAATCGTTTCCCGTAGTAAAAACGTGGGATTCATTCAAAAACCATCGGCCGGATGACCGAGCAGCGGATGTGGGCCAGGGCATCGGAGAGTTGCTGATAATGGCGGCCATCGCGATACAGGCCGCAGATGGCGCCACCGCTGCCGCAGAATTTGGCGCTGGCGCCGGTGGCGCGGGCGACTTCGACCATGCGGAGGTTTTCGGGGACGATGTTCATGATGGTTCGCCGCAGGTCGAAATTGGCGTTCATCACCTTTCCCAGTTGATCCCAGTCGCCCGCCATCAGGGCGTCGCGTCCCTGGTCGGTCAGTCGGCGGTATTCCTGCATCGCCGAAACGACCGAGGGTTCGCCGCGATTGAACAGTTCGCGCAGGTTGCGGTGGGGGATGTCGCTGACCTCGGCCCGTTCGGGGTCATAGGCAACGTATAGCGGAGGGGTTTTTTCCGGCTTGAGCGGGATGTATTCCCCATAGCCGCGCACATCCAGCAGTTTGCTGTCGAAATCCATGTAGACGATGCCTTCGTAGGTCTGGATGACGCGGTCCTGCAGGCCGGCGTTGATCCCCAGTTCCTCTTTTTCCACCGACAGGATCATGGATGGCAACAGATGGGTGGGAACCTCCACCTGATAAAATTGGATCAGCGCCCGCAGCGTGGCGGTGACGATGGCGCTGCTGCCGGAGAGGCCCACCAGCCGGGGGATGTCGGTTTCGTAGCTGATGGTGAAGTTGCGATCGTGCAGATCAGCGCCGATGCGCTGGGCGTATTCGTGAAACTTTTTGACCGAGGCTTTGACCAGCCGCAGGCCGCCGTAATATCCGTGGAGTTTTTGATCGCGTAAAAACGATCTGACATCCTCAAAATGTGCCAGGTCGCCATGGGTGGGGACGATCTCAAAATGAGGGCTTTCCCACAATCGCACCGTGGCGCTGAAATTGCGGATGATGAAGGAGATGGTCTTGCCGAAATAACCATCGGAGGGGTTGCCGACAAGACCGGCGCGGGCGTGTGCTTTGGCGGTGATAATCATGTTCGGGTGGCCTGATACTCCAGTTCGATGGGTTGGATTATAACGAGGTTGCGACTACCCCTCCACCCTCTATTGCAACTCCTTATCGGGCATTAGTTTGTGGGTCCATCCGGCTTTTGAGTGGGTGATGTGGGGCATGATAGCATGCTGTGATGCATGATACGCAGCTTTATCAGCGGATATTGGGTTTGACCGAGCCATGGTTCGTCAGCCGTGTTGAACTGAACAC
>JADLBV010000037.1 GCA_020847545.1 Phycisphaerales bacterium | reverse complement strand
GTGTTCAGTTCAACACGGCTGACGAACCATGGCTCGGTCAAACCCAATATCCGCTGATAAAGCTGCGTATCATGCATCACAGCATGCTATCATGCCCCACATCACCCACTCAAAAGCCGGATGGACCTAAAACAAAATGGGATAAGATAAGCGCATAAAAGTGCCGGAGGTTGAGAAAGGAGGGGGGGGAACCTTTCTCGGGGATACCTCCGGCAAAAGCCATGGTTGAGCTTTTCAACTCACCACGGTGATTCAGTAAGATGGGTTATAGAATACCATCTTCTTTGTGGGATGCAAGGGCTTACATGCAAAAAATAACTCCGGCAATATTTATTGTGCTGTCGGTGGATTTTGGGGTGTTGGTCCCGGCGTTCCGGGCGTTCCGGGGGTCGGCGCCGCGACGACCGCGATGGTGGCCAATTCGGGCGGCAGGGAGGGCAATGGAGCCTTCGCTTCCGCGGCCGCCTTGGCGACATTGACCGCCTCGGCGAGGTGTTGCTGGGCCGCCTCTTTGTTGCCGGCGTTGCGTTCCAGTTGATACCAGCCGTATTGGGTCAACATCCGCTGCACCAATGCGGCATTTTTACGGTCCTGATTGGAATCCGTGTTGGCGATGTTCAGCAACAATTCATCGGCCGACTGATATCCTTTTTGGGCATCGTCGCGGGCGGTCTGCAACCGGCTTGCCAAATCGGCATCGGCCAGTTCCGTCGGCATGGGAATGCCGGCCTTATCGACAGCCGTCTTTAGGGCATCGCGCACCTGGACAAACTGAGCCAGTTGGTTCGCCTGCTCGGTATGAAGCACACCCAATGTCTGTTGTGCCTCCGCCTGACGCAGCTTGAACCCGGAGGGTTGAAATGCCTCCAGAAGCTGTTTCCATGCGGCACGTTCCGGAGCGGCGGCGGCGGCCGGATCTCGCATCTTGGCGCTCAGGTCGCGGTTCAAATCCTGTGCGGCCGAGGCGGCGGCGTCAAAATGTGTGGCCGTACTGGCCAACAACTGCTGGGCGGCATCCAGCTCCGTTTGCACATTCTTGCTCAATTCCACCAGCCGGGCGGCCTGATTCTGGATCGAGCCGGCCGAGTTGTCCGCGTTGCCTTGGACAATCTGGCGCGACAATTGCGTCAAATCCTGAATTTTCGCCTGGGCGATGTTCCAACCGTCATCGACCTGTTTTAACTGGGCCTGATATTGCTTGAGGGTGTCGTTCAGTACCGCTTCCTGTCCCAGAGCGACTTCCAGATCGCGATTGCGTGCCGCGATATCAGCATTGGCGTGGTCGATTTGCGTCGCCAATTCCGAGGCGTTTTTCCGCTGATCGGCCCCCTGCTTGTAGGCATCAACCGATTCCTGGCCTTTTAACTGTTCGCTTTTGGCATTGGCGGCCTCGGCCTGTTCCAATGCCTTGGATCGCTGGCCGGTCAGTTCCTTGATTTTGTCCTGCAACCCCGCGATTTCACCTTGAAGGCGGGAAATTTCCTGTTTGATGTAACTGAGTGTGGGAAGGGGTGTGTTGTCGTGCTTAAACCATGCCGGTTGATCGGGGCCACCCTGGGCAAGGGCCACCTGGGCGGCGATCTGTTTGCGGGCTTCGGACGGCTCCAGTTTGCGGAACCCATCGATCAAGGCGCTGTTGGACTGAACCTGTTGGGTCAGATCAGAAATGGACCAAAACAGGCGATCCACCTCCAGCCGCAGGCTGCGTGCCTTGGCCAGATGCTGGCGGGCCTGATTAAATTCGGCATCAGCCAATAATCCATTGGCACGGGCGCGTTGCGCCGGTGATGCCCCTTTTTCGGAGGCCGCCTTTTGCAGCGTGGCGATCCACCCATCGCCGCCGGCGAGTCGTTGTAACTCGGCTTCGGAAATGGTGTTATCGACCGAGCGGTCAGAGATGCCGACGGCCGAATCAAGCTGGTCACAACCGGTGACCAGTGTGCCAAAAAGGCAGGTGGCGGATGTTGCCAGAACCAAAGCCAAGTGTTTCACGGGTGTGCGCATCAAAGAAGTCTCCTGAGCAACCCCCCTGCCGCGACTGCAATTCGCGGCCCGGAACCCAAGGTCGATTTTGGCGTTGATGGGGCCTAAAGTCAAATTCATTCACCTTTTACGGCAAGTCGATTTTTCTCGATTGGCCGGTAAGGTGAATCACCTATATGATAAGTGTACTTTACAAGCCGGAGAGATCATATGGTATTGGAACTCGCCTCCGAACCACCGTTCAAAGCCGCCGCCCGTCAGATGGGGAATCTGCTGGATGCGATGCAAAAGGGGTATTACGGCTTTTGCCGCAATGAGACTTGGACGCCGGCGGTGAATTTGTATGAAAACGAGTCGGCCTACCTGGTTTGTGTGGACCTGGCGGGGGTTGATAAGACCAAAATCCATCTGGAGGTGGTGGACCACCAGTTGACGATCCGCGGCACAAGGGAAGTGCCCCACCACCCCGATCGTGCCGAATCAACAACGGCCGGCAAGATTCGGGTTCATCTGATGGAAATCGACCATGGAGGCTTCTGTCGTGTGGTGGAACTTCCGGATGATGTTTCCCATGAGACGATCACCGCCACCTATCGCGATGGATTGTTGTGGATTGAATTGCCCAAACAGACACCGTAAAAACTGACCGCCGACAGTGAAAATTACAATTATTAGACCAACGCAACGAACTCAACATGGCCGAATCACAAATAATAGAACGCTCCCCCACCCGTACGGTGATCCGCACCGGAAGCAATGGCCAACAGTTGTCGATCCCGACGCTGCTGCCGATTTTGCCGATCCGCAACATCGTGGTCTTTCCGGGGACGGTGATGCCATTAAACGTCGGCCGGCCAAAGAGCAAAAATCTGCTCGATGAGGTCATGCCGGGGGACAAGCTGATCGGCGTCATCACCCAGCGCAACCCCGACACGGAGGATCCACAACATGCGGACCTACATGATGTGGGAGTTGCGGCGACGATTCTGAAACTGTTCAAATTACCCGATGGAAACCAGTCGATCATCGTGCATGGACTGGCGCGGTTTCGGCTGGTGTCGGTGGAACAGACAACGCCATTCGCGGTGGGTCGAATCGAGATTTTGGAAGACCAACTGGCCGGCGGGCCGGAGTTGGATGCGCTGGTGGCATCGGTGCGACAACAGGCGAACCGTGTCATTGAACTCAGCCCCAACACCCCCGATGAGGCGGCGCAGGTCTTAAACAGCATCACGCTCCCTTCGGCGCTGGCGGATTTTCTGGCGGCCAATTTACAGGCGGAGACGGCCGAAAAAGTGAGCATGCTGGAGGAGCTGGACGTTGAAAAACGCCTGCGGATGATCGCCTCAAGATTGGCCACGCAACTGGATGTTCTGGAACTGCAAAGCAAGATTCAGTCGCAGGTCAAGGAAAACATCGACAAGTCCCAGCGGCGCTATTATTTGCAGGAACAGCTAAAGGCGATCCGCAAAGAACTGGGGGAAGGGGATGCCGGCGGCGGTGGCGAAGTGGAGACGCTGCGCGAGCGTCTGGTCGCGGCCAAGTTGCCTGAAAATGCCATGAAGGAGGCCAACCGCGAGTTGTCGCGGCTGGAATCGATCCCCTCCGCGTCGCCGGAATATGGGGTGATCCGCACCTATTTGCAGATATTGAGCGAGTTGCCCTGGTCGATCACCACCGATGACAAGCTGGACCTGGCCGAGGCGCGCAAAATTCTGGATCGGGATCATTTCGATCTGGACAAGGTCAAAAAACGGATCGTCGAATATCTGGCGGTGCGCAAGCTCAAGCCGGATGGTCAGGGGGCGATTTTGTGCTTTGTCGGGCCGCCGGGAGTGGGTAAAACCTCGCTGGGCAAGAGCATCGCCGAGGCGATGGGCCGGCGGTTCATCCGCGTGGCGCTGGGTGGCGTGCGCGATGAGGCCGACATTCGCGGACATCGACGGACGTACATCGGTTCGATGCCGGGGCGGATCATCGCGGAATTGCGCAAGGCCGGCACGCGCAATCCGGTGATGATGCTCGATGAGGTGGACAAGCTGGGGGCTGATTTTCGTGGCGATCCGGCATCGGCGCTATTGGAGGTGTTGGATCCGGCACAGAATCACACATTCACGGACCACTATCTGGATGTGCCGTTTGATTTGTCCAAGGTGCTCTTCATCGCGACCGCCAACACCATGGACACGGTCCCCGGGCCATTGCGCGACCGGATGGAGGTGATCGAAATCCCCGGTTACACCGAATCGGACAAGCTGGACATCGCCAAGCGTTATCTGGTCCCCCGCCAACTGGAGGCCAACGGGCTGACGACCAAGCAGGTGAAATTTCAGGATGCCGCCTTGAAGTGGATCATCGAAAGCTACACGCGCGAGGCGGGCGTGCGCAATCTGGAGCGCAACATCGGATCGGTGGCACGCGGGATCGCGGCCCAGGTCGTCGGCGGAAAGACCGACAAGGCGATTGTCAGCCGGGAAACGGTCGCCAAGACGCTGGGACCGGTGAAATTTGAGCCGGAATTGGCATCGCGCACCAGCGTGCCGGGCGTGGCCACCGGCATGGCGTATACGCCGTATGGTGGTGAGATTTTGTTCATCGAGGCCTCCCGGATGCCCGGCAAGGGGATGATCACACTGACCGGCCAAATCGGCGATGTGATGCGGGAATCGGCGACGGCGGCGTTCAGTCTGGTGCGATCGCGGGCCAAGTCGCTCGGGATCGATCCGCAACTGCTCTCCGAGAGCGACATTCACATTCACGTCCCGGCCGGCGCGATTCCCAAGGATGGCCCCAGCGCCGGGGTGGCGATGTTCACGGCGCTGGCATCGCTGCTGCTTAACAAGCCGGTTCGACACGACCTGGCGATGACCGGCGAAATCACGCTGCGCGGGCTGGTGCTGCCGATCGGCGGATTGAAGGAAAAAACGCTGGCGGCCAGACGGGCGGGGATCAAGCAGGTGATCGTCCCCAAACGAAACGAGAAGGATTTGCCTGAAATACCAACGGAAGTGAAACAATCGCTGGAATTTCATTTTGTCGAGAACACGGACCAGGTGTTGCGGATCGCGCTGGGCCAGCCGATCCGCAAAGGCAGCGAGCCGCCCGCCAAGCGGGTCAATGGGAATGGAAATGGGAATGGGAAAAGAAAACGCGCCGGGGGATTGCGCAAATCAAAAGGCGCAGCGCGGCGCGGCGGACATTAGGAATTGATCTTAAGAGGGTTATGAACTCGGCATATATTCTTCAACAAATCGGGCAATACACGGTCGTGGAGTTTCGGATTGCCTCCCTGATGGATCCATCCCAGCTTCAACAGATCGGCGATGAGCTGTATCCACTGGTGGACCAGCAGGACAAACGGCTGATCGTGCTGGATTTTGAGCCGGTACAGTATCTCTCCAGCCAGGCGATCGGGATCGTGTTGACGCTGCACAAAAAGCTGAATGCGATCGGTGGCAAGCTGATCCTGTGCGGGGTTGGGGCGAGATTGATGGAACTGCTGCGGATCACCCGGCTGGATCGGCTTTTGACGATCAAGCCGACGCAAAAAGAGGTGATCAACATCAACACGGTCAAGTAGAACATACAGGGCGTTTTTTATCATGGAGCGTCCATCATGACTCAACTGCGTAGCGAGATTCAATTCAGCGTTTTTCTGGTCAACAAACCGGGTGTGCTGGCGCAGATCACCAAGGCGCTGGCCGATGAGAAGGTCAACCTCGTCGCCATGACCCTTGTGGATTCACAGGAACATGGTGTGCTGCGCGTGGTGTCCGATGATGCCGACAGAACCCGACAGGTGCTTGCGAAACTGAATCTGCCGATGAACGAAACCGAGGTGCTGTGTCTGGAACTCTCCAACCAGCCGGGCGCATTGGCCGATGTGGCGACGCTGCTGGGGCAAAATCACATCAACATCAATTACGCCTATTGCACCAGCGGCGCCCCCGGCGGCAAGACCAGCGGGATATTCAAGGTGGCCGACCTGAACAAGGCCCGGCATGTCCTCAAAATCCCCGCCGCCAAACACAAGGAAACCGGCGGCCGACGGCCGGGGACACGGCGATAAACCGATCTTAACGCCTGCCGGACACTTGCAATCCAACGCTTCGCCAATCACTTTATCAGCCATGACAACAGCGGGCGATCTTCGTGACCGGCGGTCGGCATGGATGGCGGCGGCATTGTGCGCGGGATTGCTGCTGGTCTATCTGGTGGTGGGGCTGAGTGCCAAATCGTCCAAATCGGCCACCTTCGATGAGCCGCTGGAAGGGCTGGGGGCGTGGGTGGGCGTACGATATCACGACTATCGGCTGGTACCGGAAAACCCTCCCCTGTGGCAATACTGGGCGAGCCTGCCGTTGGGGAAATCCGCACTTGATGTGAAACTCGATGGCCCCCAATGGGACATCATTACACAGGACATCACCCAGCGTTATGCCTGGACCGTCCATACCCTATATCGAACCTCTGGCAACGATCCAGAATGGTTCATCGGACGAATGCGATTCATGATGGCGCTGGCGGCGGCCGGGCTGGGCGGATTGATCGGCTGGTGGGCGTGGCGGCTGGGTGGGGCCATCGCGGCGGTGGCGGCGACGGCACTCTTCGCACTGGACCCGAATTTCCTGGCCCATGGGCCGTTGATGAAAAATGACGTCCCCTTCGCGCTGGGGATGTTTGCGCTGGTTTATGCCACCTGGCGCACAGGCCGACGTGCGAGTTGGTGGAGTGTGCTGTCGGTGGCGTTGCTGGCGGCGGCGGCGGTCAACATCAAGCTCTCGGCACTGATTTTGGGGCCGCTGGTGGCGATGTTATTGATCGGACGGGCGTTTTTGGGCGGCCCGTGGGAATGTCTTGGCCGAACATTGCGCTCCTGGTGGTCAAGATTGCTGGCGGTGGGCGGGATTGGCGTGGTCTGTCTGGCTACCTGCTGGATTGTCACCTGGGCGTGTTACGGATTTCGATTCAGCACCACCGCACCGGGCAGCCCGCCGATGAAATTCGATGAGATGATCCATCTCAATGAAATTTCAGGCCATCCGGCCGACAGCTCGATAGTCGCCGCCTCGGCCTGGATGGAACGCCATCGCATCCTGCCGCAGGCGTGGATATATGGACTGCTCTATCAGAATGCCACGACCGTCGCACGGCGGAATTTCATACTCGGGCACATCCAGAATCAGGGGGTCTGGTATTACTTCCCCTTCGCCATGCTGGTGAAAACACCGCTGGGGACGATGGCGGCATTGGTAATGGGGCTGGCGGGCGGCCTCTGGCTGGCCTTCAAACGTGGGATTTGGCGACGATGGAACGGCTGGTGGATCACGATCTGCCTGATGGTTCCGGTGGCGTATTACATGCTCTTTGCCATGAGGGGGAATCTGAATCTGGGACTACGGCATGTGCTGAGCGTCTACCCATTCCTGTTTGTGGCGGCCGGCGTGGTGGCGGCGAAATTATGGAGGTTGCGGCCATCTTCATTTGGCCCGGTGCTGATGGCACTTGGGATCGCACTGGCGGCCGAAACGGGGTTGGCCTATCCGGATTACATCCCCTTTTTCAACAGCTTCGCGGGAGGTTCGCGGGGTGGATTAAACCTGCTGGGCGATTCCAACCTGGACTGGGGACAGGACCTGCCGGCACTGGCCGACTGGCAACGAAAACACCCGGAAATCCCGCTCTATCTCTCCTATTTCGGCATCGCCGACCCGGCGTATTACGGGATCGATTACATCAACATGCCGCAGGGATATCCGTGGGGGCCGCCGATCGAAGTGCCGAAAAAACCAGGTGTCATCGCCGTCAGCGCCACATCGCTTCAGGGCATCTACATGCCTGAGGATTGGTTTAAGTATTACACCGAATTGAGGCAGGCCGAGCCACTGGATGTGCTGCACGGGTCGATCTATCTGTTCGCGTATAACCTCTCACCGGCACAACTTTCGCGGTTGGCCGCTGACGGCACGGAAATTCCAATTCAATCCCGATGAATCACCAGCGCTTCGGCCTTGTTCAACTTGATGACATGACCCTGACTGGATGATCGTTCCTTCAATCCAAGAACCTTCTCCCACTCATCCGGATTTCGATCCCGGTCACGAAACAGCAGCATCCAGCCGTGATCGAGCTTACGCAGCTCATCAATGGGCATGGGCTTGGCATCCGCATCGGCATAATAAAACAATTCCGGCTGCGCCCAGACTGTATACCATGTCGCGATGGGTGTTCCGTTCCCAATCAGTTGACGCAACTGTTGAGCGGCCTGATAGGCCGACCGGCCGGCCCGTTCGCGATTTTTGTATTCACCAAAGGCCAACGCGCCAAACACCAGCAGGACCGTCAACCCGATCACACCAGCGCGATATGCATTACGATGCCATGCGACAATCGCCACCACGGCAACAATCCCCGTCATTGCGATCGCACTAATCAGGGGTGGATTCCATTGCGTTAATCGACCAGTCATCACCATCAATACAATCGCCGCCATGCCCATCGCCGCACAGGTCGCCAGCAGGATCGTCCCAAAAATCGCGCGTGTGGTTTTTGTCAATTCCCCCCTACGCCACAATTCCGCCACCACTCCCACCAACGGGCAAACCGGCACAACATACAAGTAGGCATAACGCGGATTGTCCATGCCGGAGATGAAACAGATCACAAAGGCAACGATGACCGCCCCCGCCAACGACCGCGCGACCAATCGTTGCGCCCCTTGCAGTTTCTGATTCACCAATGGCAAGAATGGAACCACAATCCCGGCCGACACCGGCAGCATGTACAAAAACACCATCGGCCCCAGCAACAACGCGGGAAGAACCTGATTCCAATTGTGGATCAGCATCCGCCGCATCGCCTCATCCTCGCCGCCGGGATCGGGAACCAGCCCCTGCGCGGCGATGATCGAACGGGTTGATCCATACCATGCCACCAGCACGGCGAATCCCAGCAGCAAAATGATGTAAACCCAAAGGGTGGAAAACGGCTTTGGCGAGCGATTCAATATCGACGACCCAATCAGCAACCCAATCACCAGCGGCAGACACGCCGGCCCCTTGAGCATCAACCCCGACGCCATGGCGACCGCCCCCAGCAGCGCCATCGCCCCGCGACGTCCCAATCCCGATGAATCGGAAAACCAGATCAGATCCACCAACACCAACACGGCAAGATTGGTCGCCAGCGAGTTGAGCGAATCAATGTCCGCGCTGCGTGTCTGCGACCAAAGCGGAACCATCGCCAGATAGGCCACTCCCGACACCCAACCGGCCGTACGTCCAAACCATCTTCCGCTGAACAACACCAGCGCCGCCGCCAGCAATCCGGCCGCCAGCACGCTGGGCAATCGCCATACCCATTCCGACGCCCCCAACACACGCTCAAAACCGGCCAGAATCCAGTAATCCAGCGGCGGCTTTTTCAAATAGGTATAACCATACAATTTGGGAACCAGATATTCCCCGCTTTGCAGCATCTGATGGGCCGTGATGGCGCGATGCCCTTCCGTTCCGGACAAAGGCGATGCCCCCACACGCCACCCCAGCACGACAACCGCCGCCAGAACGACCAGCAGCGCCGACCAGAGCGATTGCCCCCCCGCCTCCCGATTCGATGACAAAGTGTGCGCGGATGGCATCGATATCACCAATCCAACGTGCCCCGCCACGCCCGCGTCAATTCATCAACGCCGATCTGCGTCCGGCCGATCACCAGTCGATTTGATTTTGCATCCATCTGGCCGATGGAACGAACCAAAACACCCGTTGACCGCAAAAATGCCTCCGCATCGCCATTCGCCTGAATGACATATTTCGCATTCCCTTCGGCGAACATCACGCCCGATTCCGCATCTTCCAATCGCGCCCCCAAACCGGATGCGATCGCCATTTCCGCCACAGATGTCAAATAACCCCCTTCACTGACATCATGGCACGCCGCCACCAACCCTTTTGCAATGGCCTGCGAAATGGCCTGATGAACGGCCAGATAATTCGACAATTCCTGCCCGGCCGGCTCAACCAGCAACAACTTGCCGCCAGCCGATTTTAGGTCCATCGTGACACATTTGCGTACATCCTCCACCACCGCCATGGCGCTGATCAGCAGCGTGTTGGGGATCCGAATCACCCGCCCGGTCTCCTGATCGGTGAACTGGTTGTGCAAACTGTCCTTACCGGAAATAAACGGAATGCCATACGCCAGCGCCACATCCCGGCACGCCTCGCACGCCGCCACCAACGCTCCCATCGTCTTTTCATCATCCACGCTGGGCCAGCAGAAATTATCAAGCACCGCGATTTTGCCCAAATCCGCCCCCACGCAAACGATATTCCGCACGGCCTCGTCGATGGATGCGATGGCCATTAAATACGGATCGCTGATGTGCGGCGCCATGCCACACGCGACCGCCACGCCCCGTTCGCTCCCTAATTTTGGCTGAATCACGGCCGCATCGCTGGGGCCAACCTGATGCGTGCCGATCAACGGCTTGATGACCGAGCCACCCTGCACTTCATGGTCATATTGCCGAATGATCCAATGCTTGCTGGCGACATTCGGATGTTTAAGGATCGATAGCAGCTTGTTTTTCACATCGGCCGATGAAGGCACACTTTGGGCGGCGGTCGATGCTTCGACTGTGGAGACAACTTGCCTCCGCACAATCGCCTTTCGGGTGGGCATGGGGATGCCATCGTGCAGAAATTTCATGGCAATCCGGCCAACTTCGTGGGAATTGTAATGAAGAATCAGTTCATCGCCGGCCGTGCCGAACTGTCCGATGACGGTTGCCTCCACATCTTCCGATCGGGCCAGTTCCAGCAGTTTGTCCACATCTTCCGCCGGCACGGCAAGAACCATGCGTTCCTGCGCTTCGGAGATCCAGATTTCATCGTAGCGTAATCCCTGATATTTGAGCGGAACCCGATCCAGATGGACATCAGCCCCGATTTTTTCACCCATCTCACCAATCGCGCTGGACAACCCGCCCGCCCCGCAGTCGGTGATGGCGCTGAACAGTCCCTTGTCGCGGGCCTCCATGATGACATCCGCCATTTTCTTTTCCGTGATGGCGTTGCCGATCTGGACGGCATGGGAAAATTCATCGGCGTGCGTGTCGGTCAATTCGGCCGAGGAAAATGTCGCACCATGAATCCCATCCCGGCCGGTGCGGCCCCCCATGACAACAATGGCATCCCCCCGGCGGGCCTCCTTGGCGATTTTATCCCGCGGAATAATCCCCACGCACCCGCAGAAAACCAGCGGATTGCCGATGTACTGGTTGTCGAAATAGACCGCGCCGTTGAGGGTTGGAATCCCCATGCGATTGCCGTAGTCGCGTACCCCCGCGACGATCTGCCGCAGAATCCTGCGCGGATGAATCACCCCTTTGGGCAATGAACCTATCCGATCATCATCGGGGTAGGCCACACAAAAAACATCCGTGTTGGCCACCGGACGGGCACCCAGCCCGGTTCCCAGAATGTCGCGGATGACGCCGCCCACGCCGGTGGCGCTGCCACCATACGGTTCGATGGCGCTGGGGTGGTTGTGGGTTTCTACCTTGAAACAGACCGCATCCTTCTCATCAAAGACCACGACGCCGGCGTTGTCCTTGAAGACCGACAGGCAAAATTCTCCGCCCCGCTGCCTCTGCATCAACTGCATGGTGCTGTCGAAGATCGTCTCCTTGATGAGATTCCCATATCGGCGCTGGCCGACGGGCTTTCCATCCGCATCCTGCACCGTGACCTCGACGGCGCTTTTGAGGGTCTTGTGGACACAATGTTCAGACCAGGTCTGCGCCAATGTTTCCAGTTCGATGTCGGTCGGCTCGCGGTTTTGGTTACGGAAATAATCCTGAATCGCCTTCATCTCATCGGACGACAGGAACAGATGTCCTTCCCGACTGAATTTCATCAGTTGAGCATCATTCAGATCCCGCATTGATACATGAACGAGCTTGAAGACATATTCGTGCCCGGCCGTGAATTGTTGGGGAATGTAAGGTTCAAAATGAATCGACTCGATGACACCATTGGCCAGTACGCGCGAG
>JADLBV010000036.1 GCA_020847545.1 Phycisphaerales bacterium | reverse complement strand
GTCGCGAAGTGCGCCGATCCCACCCACTGGCTCTCCCCCAATACGCTGTAATCCTGGAATGCGATCACCGTCCCCTTGACCAGCGGCCAATACATCCACATCCCGATGGTCAACACCGCCGGCAGCAGCAGCATGTACGCATAGCGGTATTTGCCGAACTGCCACGCGCCGGCCTCCAGTCCTTCGGGTGGTCGGAAGGTGCGAAAGACCCACCGGAAGACCAGCGCGAAGATCGCCGCCACCAGCGCGATGACCACCCAGGAGATCACCTGTCGGCGCCGTTCCACCGGCGGGGGGAGAAGCCCCAGCAGTTTCTGGTTGATCGACTCCTGGCCGCGTTTGAGGATCCCTCGGATGATCTTCATGCCTGCCGCTTTATCCCCCGCATCCACCGCGGCGATGATGTCGGGGTTCTGGATGATCTCCCCCAGCGGCTTGTTCAACTCAAAATAGATGTACTGGCAGTTTTTGCCGTACGGTTCGGGCACGCCGCCGGTCATGGCGATGCGATAGGTCTCGTTCAACTCCTTTGGAATTTGCCGGATCACATCGTCGTAACGTCCATCGACGTTGAATTCCTGTAGAACCTCCGGCCGCACGAACCGGCCCAGCCCCGCCTCCACCATCTTTTCCATCCGCAGCTTGCGGGCTTCGGGGCCATCGTAAAACATCGTGTAGGCCCACGCGGCGTCGCGGCGTTCGGGCTGGTCGCGCAGGCCCGCGAAAATCCCCACCATGCGCGAGTTGAATTCGCTGCGACGAAGTCCGGTCGGCCCCGCCGGTACCGCACCTACCCCCTTGCTGCTCAAATCCGCGGCCTGCGAAAAAAACTGCGTGTCCAGATAGGTGAACGAATAGGCAAAACGGATGCTCGGATCGATGTTGACCGGATTGACCACCACGCCCCGGTAGGTCCGGTCGCCACGAACGATCTTCTCCAACCGCAATCGGGCATAAAACCACGCCGCCTCGGCCGCCGCCTCGGAGTTGATCACGCAATGCCACACCCCCTCCTTGTCCTGCTTCACCACCTCGCCGCCGGCCGAATACAACAAGGACAAAAATGGCCACGAAGCCATGTTTGTCTCCCACGCCATGCCATATTCAAAGGGTGGGTTGGTCATGATTTTCGCCCAGCGGATCAACTCCTCCCAGTTGTTGGGCGATCGCTGCTGGACTCCCTGACTGGCGTATTGCGCCGTCAGCCCCTTGTCGTAGACCATCACAATGATGATCGGCTGCACCGGAAAGATGAAAATATGCCGGTGGTCTGATAAAGGTGTCTGACCCCATTTTTCACGGTAGGGGCATGTTTCCCCATAGGGGCATTTTCGCCGCATGACATCCCAGGTCTGCTCGGCCAGCCGGCCGGCCAGTGTCGGCCAACCCGCACCTTTTTCCAGCATCCGGCGATATTGGTCGTTGCTCAGGGATGAACTGTCGGCCGGATGAACCTGCGCCTCGGCTTCCACATACTGGTCCAGTGGATACAGCAGCTTCATGCTGATGTATGTGTCCGACTGGCGGAAATTGACGTACATCAAATCGGGCGCCATGTCGCCGGCGATCTGCATGAACGGAATCATGTCCATCGTCCGACCACCCGGCAGGTTCAGCCCGGTTGTCGCCACCGGCTCAATCCAGGGGTATTTGGCCTTGAACAGCCCGATGACCTGCCGATCCGCCTGCGCCACGGGGTTGGTGTCCCCTGAGATCGGCAACAAACCGGTGCGCAACTGAATGTGTTCGTGTTCCTCGGCCGCCGTCGCCACCCCCGCGTCAAAGCCCCCCCATGCCACCAGCGCAAGCAGGATCAACTGCAAAAAACGAAACGCGGCCAATCGTTTTGTGACGCTCACCATCGTCAAAACCATGTCACTCCGAATATTCGCACCATGTCTTGGGCGTCTCCCAGACCGTCACCGATGACAATTGCACCCCTTCGCCCGCGAACGCCGGCCGCAATAGTTGATAAACCACCTTCGCGATGTTTTCAACCGTCGGGATCAAATTCAAAAATTCATTCACCTCAATGTTCAGATGCTTGTGATCGAATTTGTCGATCACATTTTGCTTCACCAGTCGTTCAAACCGCACTGTATCGATCAGCAGTCCGTTTTCATCCGGCTCACCACGCATTGTCACCTTGATTTCATAATTGTGACCATGCCCGTGCGGATTGTTGCATTTTCCATAAAGTCGCAGGTTTTCATCACCGCTCAACGCCGGGTTGTGCAGCCGATGGGCGGCGGAAAATTCAAACATCTGGCTTACTTGAATCATCGGCAACTCCGAAAGGACCGCGACGACACTGAATTGCGGACTTAAACCCAACTCCAGTCGCGCCAATTTCGCCCCCGGCCACGCATCGGCCAATTCATCGGCCCAGCGCGTCACCATCGCCTCACCCGTTGCCCGCCCGCTCTCCAATTGCCCCCTCACCAGCGGAATGGCGCGCTGTCGTACCACCGAATCAATTTCACGAATGTTGCGCAAATACCCGCTTTGTGGGTCGAGCGCCCCCTCCAACGTCACCCGCAGCTCAAAATATCGTCCCAGCCCCCGGATTGTCGGATATCCCCCAAACCCATTGGTCGGCCCATCGGCGGGCTTATCCGGCCCGTCATTGACGGCAAACCGCACCTCGCGGGTCAATTGAAACATGATCAAACCCAGCTCCCCCCGGGGGTTTACACTTCCATCACCTCTTTGCGCTTGTGCTCCAGCACCTCATCCACCTTCGCCTCATAACTCTTGGTCAGGTCTTGAACCTGTTCCCGCCCTTTTTTCGCATCATCCTCGGTGATGATGCCACCTTTTTCCTCCGTGTCGATCAGCTTGTTCCCATCCCGGCGGGCGTTGCGGATGGCGATCTTGGCCGTCTCCCCGTGCTGTTTGCACTGATTGACCATGCGCAGGCGCGTCTCCTGCGACATCGGCGGCAGGGACAATCGGATTTGCTTGCCGTCGCTGTGCGGTGTCAGGCCCACCTTGCTGTCGCTGATCGCCTTTTCAATCGCCTTCATATCCCCCGGACTGAACGGCTTGATCAGCAACTGCGTCGCCTCCGGCACCGAAATCGACGCGATCGACCGCAATTCGGTCGGTGTGCCGTAATATTCCACCCGGATGTTCTCCACCAGCGCCGGCGACGCCCGGCCGGTCCGAATCCCCCGCAATTCGTGCCGCAGATGCTCAGCGGCCTTTTCCATGTGTTCTTCACAATCCAGCAAAATATCATCCAACGGCATATCGGCCTCGCTGTCTTTAGAATCTATCTCAGAACCTAATGAGCCTGCAATGGGCCAAAACAGGCCCAGATGCTAGGCGACGGACCGAATCGACTCAATGGAAAGAGTCGTTGAGGTCCGACAACGACGCAGATGGGCCTGTT